>PQAP01000207.1 GCA_003105265.1 candidate division GN15 bacterium
TGGCGAGTTTGCCGATGGTGGTCGTCTTGCCGACGCCGTTGACGCCGACCACCAACCAGATGACCGGTTTGGGCGGATTCGCAGGAAAGATTTCGGCATCCTCCTTGGAGAGGATTGCGGTAATCTCCTCCTTCAGCAACGCCGTGACTTCTTCGCCGTCCGTGATATTGCGCTCGCGGGATTTTGTCTTGACGGCCTCGATAAGCCGCATAGTGGCCTTGACGCCAACATCGGCCTCGATCAAAATCTGCTCGATCTCGTCGATCAGTTCGTCATCGATTTTGCGGCGAGAGATAACCTGGCTGATCTTGCCAAAGATGTTGTCCTTGGTTTTGGCCAGCGACTCTTTGAGCTTCTGGAACGGGTTGAACATCGGCCGGACAATCAGCTCTCGTTGTCCTCGGGAATCGTAACGCCGGGGTTCAGCCGCTCCTGAATAGCGGCCGGCAATGCGGCGTCGACCGCCTCGTCGGCCGGCACATCGGTGTCAACCAGNACATCGGCGCCATTGTTACCGTTGTCCTCGCTGAACTTGACCGCAACGAGCTTCGATACACCCGGCTGCTCCATNGTGATGCCGTAGAGGTTGTCGGCCGCTTCCATGGTGATTTTNTTNTGGGTGATCGTGATNAACTGAGTCTGGCCNGAGAACTTCCTGATTATTCTTAGAAAACGGTGACAGTTGGCGTCATCGAGAGGCGCGTCGATTTCGTCCAGAATGCAGAACGGNGACGGTTTGACAAGATAGAGCGCGAATAACAGTGAAATGGCNGTCANCGCCCGCTCGCCGCCGGACATCATCGTGATTGATAACAGCTTCTTGCCGCGCGGACGGGCAATAATATCGATATTCGATTCGAGCGGGTCATCCGGGGTCTCGAGGGAAATATCCGCTTCGCCGCCGCTGAACAGCTCCTGAAACAGATTCTGGAAATTCATACGGGCTTTGGCAAAGGTTTCCATGAACAGTTGCCGCGCAGTCAGGTTGATCTTCGTGATGGTAGTCTGCAGATCGTCGCGAGCCGAGGTCAGGTCGGTCAACTGTTCGCTCAGGAATTTTTCGCGCTCGGAGGCCGTGCGATATTCCTCCAGCGCCAGAAGGTTGACCGCACCGAACTTGCGCAGGAGATCGCGCTGTTCGTGCAGGTACTCGCGGGCGCGCTCGGGCGGCATGGCGGGATCGGGGCAGGCAGCATCGACAGTCGCGATATCAACCTGATAGTCTTCAAGCGCCTTGGCGGCGATCGCAGCGGCTTCGGAATCAACCGTATTGAGCCGAATCTCCAGCGCGTGCATCTGCTCGTTAACGGCCTCACGCGCTTCGCGCAATTCCTTAATTCCTTTTTCCCGCTCGGTATTGCGCGCCATGGCCTCGGCCTGTCGGCCGCGCTCGGCTTCCTGAAGTCGCTGCAATTCCTCACGGCGCTCAAACGCCTGCTTGAGTTCTATTTCCAGTGCGCCAGTCCGCTCGGTGGCGGTTGTGATCTCTTCCTGCGCCCGGGCGTTTTCGGCGGTTTTGTCGCCGACACTCCGCTGAATATCGGAGGCGATTTCACGCAGGTGGCCCATGCGGCTCTGGGTCTGTTCGACCCGGCTGCGGGCCTCCACGGCCGCGACCTGCAGTTTGGCGACGCGGTCGAGGGATTCGGCGACGGCCTTCTCAAAGTCGTCGAGCCGGACCACCGCCTGACTCATGGCGCTCACAATCTGGGTTTTGAGCAGGGCCAGCTGGTCAAAGTCCAGTTCCAGCGTGCACTGCCGGTTGCGGAGCGATTCAATGCGGCCGAGGAGCTGAGTGCGGTCGCGCTCCCATCGATCTATTTCCCCCGCCAGCGAGCGGCGCTGGAACTCGAGTTCGCTGAGCGAGCGCTGCGCGACTTCGATCTCTTCATTGGTTTGATCGAGCGACGCAGCCAGAGCGCCGGAGTCGGCACGCAGGCGAGCCAGCTCGGCGGCATGGTGATTCTTCTTGTCGCGTGCGACCTGTAGTTTGTCGGAGAAATCGCTTAAGAGATTCTCCTGTTCGAGCACTTTTTCGCGGCGGCGGAAGAGCGGGAAGCGGTCATCGGAACCGCCCACAATGACGTTTTTTGAATAGAGGACGCCGTCGGTCGAGACGGCACTAAAGCCGTAGGGGAGATGCGGCAGGATGTCGTCGGGATTGGTCCCGGCTTTGAACACCGCCACGCGTGAGAGGACCGCTTCCATCAGCGGCCGCAGTTCGGGTTCGGTAGACACAAACGACTCGAGCCAGCCGACAAAACCGGCTGCGGAGAGATCGGGCCGCCGCACCACGGGATTGAGGACGCCGGCGTCGGGCACGAGAATACCGACGCGCCCTCTGTTTTCAGTCTTCAGATACTTGATGACATCTTCGGCGGTGCGCCGATCGCTGCAGATCATGAAACCGGCCAGATTGCCGAGCGCCGATTCCAGCGCCATCTCGAGACCTTCGACCGGCACCAGCTTCTCGGCTACGGTGCCGACGATTCCCGGCCACCGCTCGCGGAGAGACATGGCGGCCACGAGGCCGGACTCGTGACCTTCGTAATGCAGCATCATGTCGTTAAGGAGATTCCGACGGGCTTCGCACGCCTCGATGGCCGCAGCAAGATTGGCAATCTCCAGCCCGAGTTCCTCGCTGCGCTCGATCAAGCTCTCCATTTCCATGTTGTGGGCGGTCTGTCGCCGTTCCGTGTCGGTCTTCTTCGCCTGCAGAAGCGAAAGATTCTGACGACCCGTCTCGTGGGCGGCCACGGCCGCCTGCTGTTTCGGGACACTGTCGGCAAGCTGACGGTCCAGTTCGGCAAGCTGGGCGTTCAATTCCGTCTCCTGCTCGCGCAGATTATTCTCTTCGGTCTTGCCGGAGGAAAGGCGGGTCTCGATATCGATCAGCTTGCGGTTTTCAGTCTCGCGGTCCGAGCGGGCGGCAAGCAACCGGGCATCCGCATCGGCCTGGGCACGCTCTGCGTCCTGGGCCTCGTTCAAGGACTGTTCGTGCATCGCCTGAAGCGACGCCAGATCACGGGCGGTGTCGATCAACTGGGCATCAAGCGATTCCAGCCGGGCACGCAGGGTCGTGATCTCAGATTCGTTCCGCTCGATCAGGTTGGCCGCCGAGATCTTCTTTTCTCTCAGAACCGAAATCTGCTGCTCGGCGCGATGAGTGCTGCCGGTGGCGTCAAGAATCTGCTGGCTGATCTGCAGAAGCTGCTGCTCGATTCCGAGCAAGTCGGCGCGTTCCTTCTCAAGCTGCAGGACCGCCTGGTCCAGTTCGGCCGAGCGGGCCAACCGGGTCTCGGTCAGGGCATCGAGTTCCGCGCGCAGCCGCCGTTTCTCAAATTCCAGATCGCGGTAGCGTGAGGAATTGAGATACAGATCCCACTGCCTGATGCGATCGGCGATTTTCTGATACCGCTCGGCTTTCTTGTGTTGACGATACAGGGAATTGACCTGTGTCTTAACCTCGGCGTGGATATCGCGGAGGCGGAGAAAGTCGCTTTCGGTCGCTTCGAGTTTGCGCAGCGCCGCTTTCTTCCGCAGCTTGTACTTGGTTATACCGGCGGCCTCTTCGAACAGGAATCGCCGCTCCTCGGCCTTGTCCGAAATGACCGAATCGATCATGTCCTGCTGAATAACGGAATAGGAGTGCGCCCCCATGCCGGTATCGGTGAAGAGATCGGCAATGTCTTTGAGGCGGCAGGGGACCTTGTTGAGCAGATATTCGGATTCGCCGCTGCGGAACAGACGGCGGGAGATCTGCACCTCGGTGTATTCGGTGGGGAGCACGCCGCGATCGTTGACGACCGTCAGGGTGACTTCGGCCATGCCGAGCGGTTTGAGCTCGCGGGTGCCGTTGAAAATCACCTCTTCCATCTTGCCGCCGCGCAGCAGGGTGGGGCGCTGTTCGCCGAGCACCCAGCGCAGGGCGTCCAGCACGTTGGTTTTGCCACAGCCGTTCGGGCCGACGATGGCAGTGACGCCGTTGGAGAAGCGGACGGTGGTCTTATTGGCGAACGATTTGAATCCGAGGATGTCGAGTCTCTGTAGATACACTATGCCTCCTGCGCCTCTTCGGCGGAGTCGATTTCCGTCAGTGCCGTGCGGCGGTTCATCAGATTCCCCAGCGTCTCCAGCATCGAACGATAAATGTTCCGCTCGTCGCGCAGGTACTTGGTCTTGATCTCGAGATTATAAAACGGCTTGCCCAGATGATTACCGCGGCCGACCCGGATGGCCTTCGGGATGCTCAGCAGCACGGAAGCGGTGAACAGCGATTCCTCCAGATTCATATCGAGCACCATGTCGAAGTTGTAACTCTGGAGGTTGCTGAGAAACGTCCGCTTGGGAAGGCCGGACCAGCCAAGCTGGTCCATCGACGGCGTGATAATCTGGAACCCTTTGCGCGGATATATATCGGTAACCTGAATGCCGGGCATGGCCAGCAGCATGATGTCCGACTGGCGAAAGAGCGTGGTGATGGTCGGCAGGAACTGCTTGACCAGCGTCAACTCGCGCAGACCGCCGGGAAGGCACACGAGAATATGCCGGGTACGCAACAGGTCGGAGGGAATGTTGAATGACACCAGTTCCGCCTTGCGCTTCAGACGGACCATCTGGACATTGGCAACCCAGTGCTTGATTCCCATGGTTATCGTTGTCTCCCGTTAGTGGGGCGCGCGGTATCGTGGGTGACAGCAGGTTTTGTCACGCTGTCGCGAGATCGTTTCTGTGTCGCGGCAGCAGAGTCAATCTCCTGCGCGGGTTCGCTCATATAGTCGCTGGCGGTATCGAGCCCGGCCGAGTCGGTCGCCGCCCTCTTGATAAAGAGGGACATGTTGTCGGGAGTGACCTCAACATTCTGCACGGTCCCCTTTTCGGGATCGCTGAAATCCACCGCAATGCCGTTGAGCTTCAGGTCCACGGACAGCGGTGACATCACGGACACGATGAGCTTCTCCCGGGCGTTGACGACATACTCGCGCCAGGGCTTGAGATTATAGTGCAGAGCCGTGTCGCCATCCGCGATCACCGTGGCCCAGGTCCGGTCGCGTGCCACCATTTCGAGGGAGAGCGTCGTCGCTTCCTTGCTGCCGGTCACGACACGGTAGGCGCCGGCATCCGGCTCGGTACCATCGTCGGTGCTGTCGCCGGCAGCCGGTTCGGATTGGCCCTGTCCGACNCTGAGAAATCCGAATTTNCCGCTCCGNGGTCCGAAGAGAACGAANGCCAGAGCNACAACCACTATCGCCATGCCGGCCAAAAGGGCGTACGATTTCAAACTGCTNCGCGACGANCTCTTCGCCGCCGGCTCAGACGGCACATCGCGGTATGCCGGTTTGACATCGGTCGACGCCACGGGAGCCGCCGGCGTCTCTTCCTCGGCGTCATGATTGGCGGCATCCGGCGCCTGGCCCAGCTCTTCCCTGATGGCCTCGATCGTTCGTTCATAATCGATCCCGAGCGCTTCGGCGTAGGATCGCGCAAACATCTTGAAATAGAGCTCACCCGGCAGCGCCGACGGATTCCCTTCCTCGATGGCCACCAGATTGGACTCGGAGATTTTCAACTGCTGCGAGAGATTTTCCACCGTCAGTCCGCGCCGCTCCCGTTCCAACCTCAACGCGTAACCGAGCTTTTTCTGAACTTCACTCATATTCTCACAAGAAGTATAATCGATCGCTTTAACCTAGCAGAACCTCCCCGGCCAGGCGATCGAGCAATGATCGGGGAAGCCCCACGACAGTATCAAGATTCCCCTCTATTCTGTCAACCAAAAAAGACCCCATTCCCTGTATGCCGTACGCGCCGGCTTTGTCCATCGGTTCGCCACTCCGGATGTAGTCGTGGATCTGCTGCGACGTCACCGGATGGAAGTAGACTTTCGTCAGCTCATGGCCGGATTTCAGCACTCCGCGTCGCCCGGCCAGCGCCAGCGCCGAGCAGACAATATGCTGTTGGCCCGACAACTGCGACAGCAGCCGGTGCGCATCGGCCGTGTCGGCCGGTTTTTCGAGGATATGATCGCCCAGCACGACAATTGTGTCGCAGCCGAGCACAATGTCGCCGGGTTCGCAGCCGGCGGCGATTTCGAGCGCCTTCTCTTCGGCCAGTCGAACGGCATACTCATATGCGGGTTCACCCGGGCGCGGGTTCTCTTCTATATCGGGAATCCGCTGGATAAAGGCGATGCCGGCATCGCGGAGCAGTTCCACCCGCCGGGGAGAGCGGGAGCCGAGGACGAGTCGGTATCGGGAGGCGAGCCGGGCAAGGTCAGGATAGGTCATGGTCGAGTATGATAGTAACCGGCCCATAGTTGGAAAACCGAATATCCATTTTGGCGCCGAATACGCCGGTTTGCGTAACCAGCCCGTGGCGCCTGACGCATTCTACAAAATAGTCGTAGAGCTGTTCCGCCTCGACCGGCTCCATGGCCTCGGTGAACGCGGGGCGACGGCCCTTACGTGTGTCGGCGTAGAGCGTGAACTGGGAAACGATCATAATTTCGCCGCGCACGTCCAGCGCGGACAAGTTCATCTTGTGCCCGGCATCCTCGAATATCCGCAGGTTGACGACCTTTTCCGCGAGATACTCACACGATGTTCGCGTGTCCCCGGTGCGGGTGCCGTGCAGCACGAGAAGCCCGGCCCCGGTCTGGCTGTGACACTTCCCGTCGACAAAAAGTTCGACTCCGTTTGAACGCTGAACCACTAACCGCATATAAATCTCATCACCGCAACGCCCAATATAGGTTGGCCCGAGACAAAGACAACGGCTAAGTACAAGGCGTTGAGAAAGAACTTGCCCGATCCGATTATGCGCCGTTACTTTCGCAGTACCATGGACCCGCAGAATCTGTCGATAGGCATCGATGTCGGTTCCGTTGCGGTCAAAGTCGTTCTTCTTCGTAACGGTATCGTCGTCGACAATGTGTACAGCCGATTTACGGAAGGTCCGTTCGAGACGCTCCGTGATCTGATGGCCGGGCCGTTTGCGTCGCTCGCCGGACAGAGCTTCACGCTCGGGCTGACCGGCATCGGCGGGAAGACGGCGCACGGCATCCTCGGCGGGAAAGTGTGCGGCGAGGTAGCGGCTCTGGCGGCGGCCAATTTCCACGTGCTGCCTCAGCTTCGCACGGTTATCGAGATGGGCGGGGAGGACTCCAAGCTGTTGATTCTTGATTCGGCGAACCGCACGGTGGTCGATTTCGCGATGAACGCTCAATGCGCGGCGGGCACGGGATCATTTCTCGATCAGCAGGCCTCGCGGTTGAGTCTCTCGATAGAAGGGGAATTCGGCGAACTGGCGCTCAAGTCGACCCATCCGCCCCGGATTGCCGGGCGGTGTTCGGTGTTTGCCAAGTCGGACATGATTCACCTGCAGCAAATCGCTACGCCGGATTACGATATCGTGGCGGGGCTCTGTTTCGCGGTAGCCCGAAATTTCAAGAGCGCCATAGCGCGCGGAAAGCGATTCGACCCGCCGATCGCCTTCGAAGGGGGCGTGGCGGCCAATCCCGGTATGATCCGGGCGTTCACCGAAATCCTTGGTCTGGCTCACGGCGAACTGATTGTCCCCGAGCATTACAATGTCATGGGGGCGCTCGGTGCGGCGCTTCTGGCCGCGGAAGCACAGGCGGTCGTCCAATCATTTGATCCCTCGCGCATCGAGGCCTACCTGGACTACCGGGAGACGGCCGAATCGGGTCGCCAGGCGCTGACATTCGATTTCCCCGATTCCAAGTTCTACGATGTCACCACGCAGCCGCCGCCGCGGAATTTCGAGCAGCTTGATGTGTTTCTCGGTGTCGATGTCGGTTCATTGTCAACCAATGTTGTGTTGATCGACCGCAACCAGCGGGTAATCGCCCGACGGTACCTGATGACCGAAGGGCGACCAATTGAAGCGGTCCGTCGAGGCTTGGCTGAGATCGGCCTGGAAGTGGGCGACAAAGTGCGGGTGATTGCGGCCGGCACTACGGGTTCGGGGCGCTATCTGACCGCGGACTATATCGGTGCGGATATCGTAAGAAATGAAATCACGGCCCAGGCGACTGCGGCCATCAACATCGATCCGGGCGTCGACACCATCTTCGAGATCGGCGGGCAGGATTCCAAATACATCTCACTCGAGAGTCGAGCGGTTGTCGATTTTGAAATGAACAAGGCCTGTGCCGCTGGAACCGGTTCTTTTTTACAGGAGCAGGCCGAGAAGCTCAAGATCAACATTGAGCGGGAATTCGGCGACAAAGCGTTGGCGGCCTCATGCCCGGTCGGCTGCGGCGAGCGGTGCACCGTGTTCATGGAATCCGACCTCGTGGCCCATCAGCGGTCGGGCGCGAAGAAGGAGGACCTGATTGCCGGGTTGGCCTACTCGATTGCTAGCAATTATCTCACCAAGGTGGTCGGGGACAGGAAGATCGGCGACAATATCTTTTTCCAGGGCGGTGTCGCCTGGAATCGCGGCGTAGTGGCCGCATTCGAGAAGCTGATAGGGAAGAAGGTTACCGTGCCGCCGCACCATGATGTTACCGGCGCGATTGGAGCGGCGATTCTGGCGATGGAGAAAGAGCGGGAGGACGGATTCCAAACGACCTTCAAGGGCTTTGACGTCTACAAGCGGAAATACAATCTCTCCAGCTTTCCGTGTCAGGACTGCTCCAATCAGTGCGAAATTCACAAGGTTGAGATCGAGGGCGACGCCACGCTGTACTACGGCGCGCGCTGCGAGAAATACGAAGTGGACAGCAAGATCGAGCGGACGCTCCCGCCCGATTATTATGGCTGGCGGCAACGGTCCCTGTACCAGCGATATATCGAATTTTCCAAGCCGCGCAAAGTTGGACAGCGAATCGGCATACCGCGCGTGTTGCACTTCTTCGATTACTTTCCCTTCTGGCGGGCGTTTTTCGAATCACTCGATTTTCAGGTGGTGTTGTCGGACGTGACCAGTCAGCGAACGGTCGAGCGCGCGCTGGAGCTGTTCAGCGCGGAGACCTGCTACCCGATCAAGCTGGTGTACGGTCATGTTGCCAATCTATTGGATAAGCAATTGGATGTCATATTCTTACCGTCGCTTATTAAAGTAACAGGCGAGGTCGGGGTGGGGGACACTGAGGCCTATGTCTGCCCGTACGTGCAGAATGCCGGTTCATCGATTGCCGCGCGGTTTGATTTTGCGGCTGCCGGAGTGAAGTTGGTGTCGACCCCAATCAATTTCAGCGATGACGCCGACAAGCTGCACCGTGCACTGCGTGATCTGGCCGACAAACTGAATCTCTCCGACCGCCAGTTAAAGCGCGGGATTCGCAGTGGGCTGGATGCCTATCGGAGTTTCCGCCAGGCCCAGGTCGAGGAGGGAAGGCAAGCGCTGGAGGCGCTTGCCCCGGATGAGAAGGCGATCGTTATAATCAGCCGGCCGTATAACGGATTCGATCGCCGGCTGTCGCTCGAGATTCCGGAGAAGATCCGTCATCTCGGGTTGAAGGTCATACCGATGGATTTCCTGCCGATCGGCGATGCCGGCGGCAACCACCAAGACATGTATTGGCGGTACGGGCGCCGCATTTTGCAGGCCGCCGACTTTATCCGCAAGCACCCGAATCTCTTCGCCGTGTATATGACGTCATTCGGCTGCGGCCCCGATTCGTTCATCCTGCATTTTTTCAGAAAGGCGATGGCGGGCAAACCGCATTTGCAGCTTGAAATCGATGAGCACTCGGCCGATGCGGGATTGATCACGCGGTGCGAGGCGTTTGTGGATTCGCTCCGGTTTTATGAATACAAGCCGCCCGCATCGGGCTTCACGCTGTCGGTTGATGCGTACAAACCGTTCGAGCGACGGATAAACATTCCGAATATGTGCGACCACGCCTACGCCATGCAGGCGGCCTTTGAACGCCACGG
>PQAP01000208.1 GCA_003105265.1 candidate division GN15 bacterium
TCTCCAAACTCGATGAAGAGACGTTGCAGAAGATCAGTCTCGTCACCGGCGGCAAGTATTACAATGCCTCGGCCGGCGAAATGGAACTGGACAGGATATTCGACGAAATCGGTCGTATGGAGAAGAAGGAGCTTGAAGGGACTCTCGTCACCAAATACGATGACCGCTTCCAGTGGCCGCTCCTGCTCGCTATCTTCGTGATCGTTCTGGAGTTCTTCGTGCCGGAAAAGAAAAAGCCGGCGCCGGGAGTGAACAATGCGTAAGGTCTGGCTTCTAATATCATTGGGGTTGCTCTTCGCGGTCACGGCGCACGCCGATTTCATCGGTACGGTCAACAAAGGGAACGAGGCCTATCGCAAGAAGGATTTCAAAACCGCGCTCGATATGTATCACTCGGCCGAAACCGACCGCCCGGAATCACCGGAACTCAAGTACAACATCGCAGGGGCGCAGTACCAGCAGGGGAGTTTCAAGGACGCCATTGAACAGTACCAGGGAGCGATCAAGACGACCGATGTGGGGCTGGAAGCGCAGGCGCAGTACAATCTCGGAAGCACGTACTACCGAATGAAGGATTACCAGAACGCCATCCAGAGTTATCAGGAAGCGCTGAAGCTGAATCCAAGAGATATGGACGCCAAATTCAATCTGGAGCTGGCGCGCAAGATGCTCAAGGAGCAGATGTCCCAGCAGCAGAATAATCAGCAGCAACAGCAGGACAAGCAGCAGAAGCAACAACAGCAGCAACAGCAACAGAATCAACAAAACCAGCAGAATAAGGATCAACAGGATCAGCAGAACAAGGATCAGCAGGATCAGCAGAACAAGCAGGACAAAAAACAACAGCAGCAACCGCAACAAAACGCTCAGCAGGATCAAAAGAAGATGTCAAAAGAGGACGCCGAGCGTATATTGAATGCGTTGCGTGATGACGAACAGAATATTCAGAAGAAAGTCCGCCGCGAGACCGTGCAGGGAGATTATGTCGGCAAAGACTGGTAACAGATCTGTTTTCGTCCGAATCCTGCTGACGGTCGTTGTCGCCCTCCTTGCCGCCGGGGCGGCAGTCGCCCAGAACGATGTCGAAATCGAGGTCGCTCTCAGCCCGCAAACGATCGGGCTCAACGAACAGGCGATTCTCGAAGTCAAAGTTTCCGGCGGCGGCCAGAATGTCCCCAACCTGCAGATGCCGGCGCTCCCTTCGTTTGAAGTATATTCCCAGGGGAGCTCCAGCAATTTCAGTATCATAAACGGAGTCGTCAGCTCCTCGGTCACCTATCGGTATCTGTTGGTGCCGCACAAGGTCGGTACGTTTCCGATTGACGGTATCTCTCTCACGGTTGGCGGCAAGCAAGTAGTCGGCAACAAAGTGATGCTTACCGTGACCAGTCAGGGGCAATCCACATCGCCGCAACTGGATCAGCAGGGAACCACCCCGCAGGGAAACACCCGCGATTACTTCCTGCAGGCGACGGTCGACAAGAAGAATCCTTATGTCAACGAGCAGGTCACGCTAACGCTTCGCTTCTGCACGGCTGTGGAGTATTACTCCAGCCCTTCCCTTGATGAGCCGGCAACCACCGGATTCTGGACCGAGGTGCTCGGTAACAAGGCGCCATATCTGCAGAAAATCAATAATCGGACCTACAAGATTATCGAGCGGCAGTATGCGCTGTTCCCGACTCAGACGGGTGACCTCACGATCGGCCGGGCGTCCATCACCACGACCGTCGCAACCCGCGTGCAAAGACGCGATCCGTTCGACCTGTTCGGTGATCTGCTGCCCCAGGGCGTTCAGGTAACGGCCCGCTCCGAGCCGATCAAGCTGACGGTCAAACCGCTGCCGACCGCAAACAAACCGGAGGATTTCACCGGGACTGTCGGGCACTTCGAGATAGAAGCCCGGCCTGACCGGACGGATATTGAGGTCAACCAGCCGGTGACGGTCACATTTAAGATACAGGGGACAGGGAATGTGAAATCAGTCGCCGAACCGACCATCCCGGAACTGCCGGATTTCCGTATCTACCGTGCATCGAGCAAGGAGAGTACGTCGAATGCCGGTGATCGTCTGGGCGGAGTGAAGACGTACGAAGAGGTATTTATCCCCAAGCGGCCCGGCACGCTGGAAATTCCGGCGCTGGCGTTTACCTATTTCGATCCCGACCGGAATAAGTATGAGACTATCAGGACACGGGCCATTCCGATTACCGTCAAGATGGCTGAAGGATATGTCGCGTCACCGGACATCCCGTATTCCGGCCCGACCATGACGATCGGCAGCCAGGCGCAGGATATTCGCTATATCAAGGACCAGATCGGCAGCGTACATCGCTCCGGTCAGCTGATTCTCACCAGTCCGTTGTATCTGTTTGTAAACGGTCTGCCGGTTGCGGCGCTTGTGGGGTTGATCGTGGCAAGGAAGCGGAGAGAGAAGCTGGCGGGGAATATCGGTCTTGCCCGGGCGCGCAGTGCCGGCCGCAAAGCCCGTAAGCGCCTGTCTCGCGCGCGGTCACTGGCTAACCTGTCGACCTACCGCGAATTCTATGGTGAACTCAGCTTGGCGGTCATGGCCTATGTCGCCGACAAACTGAATGTCTCGCCTCACGGCATGACCGGCGACCAGTTGGCCGACCTGCTGCGTTCCCGGCAGGTGCCGGATTCGTCGATCGACGAGGCGATCAGCTTCCTGCGACAATGCGATTTCGCGCGCTTCGCGCCGGCAACGCCGTCACCCGATGACCTCACCAAAGCGCTGGCTACGGCCGAGCAGGTGATGGTGAGGATGGAGGAGGCGAAGTTTGCGTAATCTTTCAGTCTCTGTGCTTTCGTTTGTGCTGCTCTGTCTTGTTGCGCTCACAACTGTGGCGGCGCCCAAAGATGAGTTTGCCCGCGCCAACGAGCAGTACAAGGAGAAGCAATATGATGCCGCGATTGCCGGGTATCAGTCCATCCTGACGCAGGGGTATGAGTCGGCGCCCGTCTATTTCAATCTCGGCAACGCCTACTTCAAGAAGGGGGACCTCGGTAACGCGATCCTCAATTATATGCGCGCCCGGCGTCTCGACCCCACCGACGACGACATCAAAGGAAATCTGGAGTTTGCCCGACGTCTCACCAGCGTTCAGATGGAGGGCGTCACGATCAACCCGATCAACAGCTTCTTCGAGTCGATTACGTCGTCCTATCGCCTCAGCACGCTGGCGTGGCTGTCCTCGCTGCTGTTCATAATCGTGATCGCGCTGCTGGCCGTTCGATACGGCCTGCCCATCATTCATCCGGTTATCAAGACCGCCCTGGTAGCGACGCTGGTGCTGTTGGTTGCGGCGTCCTATCTCACCACGTTCAAATACCGACACGATTATCTGACCCGTCGCGCCGTGATTATCGCGGCGCAGAGTGAGGTCCGCACAGGACCTTCGGAGCAGTCCGATCTCGAGCTGCAGGGAGAGCCGGGTTTGGTGGTCGAGGTACTGGCGGAAACCGGCGGCTACTACAATGTCCTGTTCGAGAACCAGCGGCGGGGCTGGATCCGGAAAGAATCGGTCGCCATCATCTGATTCTCCGGCAGCGCGTCGGTTATTTGATTGACTCTGCCGACGAGGCGGTCTATTTTGGCCGTTAATGGTTCCATCCGCCCAGGGTAAACGGTGAAACGAATACTCAAGAGCAGCCGCTTCTGGGGGTTGCTTATCGCGCTGGCGCTCCTGGCTTTCTGCGTGAAGGATATTCGCGCCTCGGACGTCAGGTCGCTCTGCGAACGGGTTCAGTGGGAGTACGTGCTGCCGTCCATCGGCGCCGCGATTATCTTTGTTGTTGCCCGGGCCTTTCGCTGGAAGGTCATCATCGCGCAGCAGGCCAGGATTGGTTACGGGAAGGTTGTGGCGCTCTATTCGGCGGGGCAGGTGGTCAACATGGCTATGCCTGCGCTCACCGGCCAGGTGGGGCGACTCATCGTGCTCTCCCGAAAGATGGCGCTGAGCAAAACCTACGTATTCTCCACGCTCGTCCTTGAAGTACTGTTTGACGCCCTCAGCTTGATCTTCTTCATGCTCGTTACCTCGCTGGTATTTGCATTCCCGTCGAAATACCGAACCGCCAGTATCCTGGTGGCGGTCGGCACGCTGTTCATCCTGATTGTGCTCTATCTGATCATCAGCTATCAGCAGAATATCGAAGAGACCTGCCGCCGCCGGCTGTCCAAACGCTGGCCCGGAGCGTACATTACCATCAAGAAGGCGATACGCTCGTTCGTCAAAGGGATCAACATGCTGAAATCGAGCCAGCATGTCGCCGGTTCGATGATTCTGTCGCTGATCTCCTGGACCTGTCACGTTCTTGCCATCTGGTTTCTCTTCAAATCGTTCGGCTTCCAGCTACCGGTCCCGGCGGCCGCCGTCGTCATGATAATCAACACGCTTGTGCTCATGATCCCAATCACACCCGGCAACGCCGGTACCTTTGAGGTGGCGGTCAGCACGTCGCTCGCGGCGATGAGCGTGGGACGGAGCGACGCCGTGCTCTTCGCGCTGGCCCTTCACCTGCTCGACTTGCTGCCTATTGTCATTATGGGGGCGTGGTTCTTCCGCTTTGAAAAAGTCTCGCTGAGGGAGATCGAGAAAGAACATGAAGACGAGATCATTTTCGAAAAGATCAGCGAAGACGGCACCTTCATCGAGGAAGACAAGCCCAAACGTCCTCGGTGATCCGACTCTTGCGCCACCGATCGGCTTGGCAGAGAACGGGTTGCCCTTGTCCGGTATAGCCCACCGAAGTAGTCAGGTTTTGCTTCTCATATTGATGTAACTTTTTCGCCGGGCGGGCGTATTTGCTCTTGACGCCGGTTTTTCGGTCGATATTATACATACCTACTGGTTGGTATGTTATAGATACCTACTGGTCGGTTTGTAAGGAGATTAAGACGATGGGCAGGAAAATCAAGCAGAGCCCCAAGCTTCCCGCGGAGAAGCGCCGCCACCAGTTGTTGCAGGCGGCCCACCAGTTGTTTGCCAGCAAGGGGTACCGCGAGAGCTCTACTGACGACATCGCCCGCAAGGCGGGCTTGACCAAAGGTGCATTCTACTTCCATTTCAAGAGCAAGGAGGAGATTCTGCTGGCCCTGATGCGCCGCCAGGCGGAAGGGTTCCGGCAGATCCTCACCGAGAAAGTCGATCATATGTCGGGACCCGGCGACCTGTTGCGGGTCATGCTCAAGGAGTGCCCGTTTGAGTCGAGCCGGGAATTTCGCTCTATGGTCGATATCTGGTCGCAGGCGATGAGGGTGGCACGTATCCGCAAGTACTTCACGCAGATTCATGAGGAATCGACTCGCTTTCTGGTGGATCACATGGCGGCACGCACCGGCTGGAATCGGGACGAGCTGTATCAGAGCGTTGTGCTAACGCTGAGCTTGGCGGATGGCCTGGCCGCTCACCGGGCCATGGACCCGAAGCTGGTCAATGCCAATGCCCAGATCGCGCTGTTCCGGTCGATGAGCGAGTCGTGGCTGTCCCGCAAGAAGAGAATGACCAAGAAGCGTAAGGTGTAACTGGACTTCAGATATGATAAGAGACAACACAAGACTAATACCGGGCAGGGCTTTCTTGGCCGCCGCGCTTGCGGTAGTAATTATGGCTGTCTGTGCCTCTGCTGCCGAAATCCCCCTGACCATTCGCGATGCCCGACAGCGGTCGATTCTGGCTAATCGCAGGTTCCTCTCGGCCAAAGAGGAGATCGCCAAGGCCTCGGCGCAAATCTCACAGGCCCGCGCCGGCGTTTTGCCTGACATTTCGGCCTCAGGTACATGGGACCATAATTTTAGAGTGCCGGAATTGCTGATCCAGACCGACAGCGGCACGCTGGCTTTCAAGATGGGCTTTAATAACAGTTTCGGCGCCTCGGTCATGGTGCAGCAGTCGATCTGGGAAGGGGGGAAAGCATTAAACGCCTGGGCAATCGCCAAACTGTATCGCGAATACAGCGGCGACAACGTGCGGCGCGCCGAGGACGAGATTCTGTACAGCGCCGATGTCATGTTCTATTCAGCGGTGCTGCAAAAGGCAAACCTCGATGTTGCGCAGAAGTCACTCGACGCCGCCTCTGAGAATCTCGATGTCGTGCAGAAACTGTTCGACAAAGGAATGGTATCGGAATTCGAATTGCTCCGGGCGAAGGTGGAACGCGCCAATCTTCAGCCCGCGCTCCTGCAGGCGGAGTCCGACCTCAGCCAGTCGCAGCGCTCGCTGAAATCGTTTCTCGGGATTGACCTTCGCGACACGATACAATTGATAGAAGAGCCCGATGACACCTCTATTGCCGCGCTTCCGTCGACGGAAGATCTGACAAACACCGCCCTCGATAAGCGGCCCGATTTGCAGGCCGCCATGCACTTGCGCAAGATTTCGAGTAAGGCGATCGGCGTCGCCAAGGCCGATTATCAGCCCGCCCTCAGCGGCTATGCCCAGTGGCAATGGTCGGCCCAGTCGGATCAGTGGCGACTTGATCAAAACAAGACCTCTTCGTCGACCGCGGGACTTCGGCTGAGCATTCCGATCTTCAAGGGGGGCCGAATCGGCGGTCAGGTCGCGTATCGCAAGGCCGAATATCGCCAGACCGTCTTTGCCGAAGAGCAGTTGAAAGATGACGTCCGGCTCGAAGTCGGCCAGGCCCGTGACCAGCTCGTGCAGGCGAAGAAATCGCTGGATGTTCAGCAGGAAACAATTGCCCAGGCCGAAGAAGGTCTGCGTATCGCCAATTTGCGCTACACGCAGAGTGTCGGTACGCAACTCGAAGTGCTGTCGGCCCAGGCGGCCCTCAGCCAGGCGCGGCGCGCCCATGCCACTGCGCTCTTTCTCTTCCGACAAGCTAAAGCAGGACTGAAAAAAGCAACCACGATAGATTTGGACGCAAAATGAACCGTATGAGCACTACATCACGAAACCTTGGATACATGCTGACTCTCCTGACGGCGATGACTCTATTCTCATGCCGCGGACAGGAGAAGTCGTCCGCCACCGCGCGGGTTGTCGCAGTCAAGGCGATGGTCGTGAAGGCCTCCGATCGCGAAATGACCTACACCTACACCGGGTCCCTCGAGGGAGAGAAACAGGCGATTCTCTACTCTAAACTGTCGGAGTCGGTGGACGACGTCCTCGTCAGGGAAGGTCAGCAAGTCGCCGCGGATCAGGTGCTGATCTCGCTGGACAAGACGGGTCCGAGCACTGGCTATAGCTCGGCCCGATCAGTTTTTCTGAACGCGGAGAAGAACTACAAGAAGATGGAGTCGCTCTTCAAGGAAGGGGCGATCTCGGAGTCGCAGTTCGATGGCTCCCGGACGGAATACGAAGTCAGCAAGGCGAATTTCGACGCCGTCGAGCGTCTGGTCGACATTAGAACACCGATCGCCGGCGTCGTGACGTCCGTCAAGGTGTCGGCGGGTGACTTTGTCGCCGCCGGACAGCAACTCGCGACCGTCGCTACCACCGGCCACCTGCGGATTAAGTTCGGCATCAATCCCGAGGATATCGGCTTCGTGACCAAAGGAGCGACCGTTCGAATCACATCGGATGTCGTTCCCGACACCGCGACGGGTACCGTCCTGTCGGTGGCGACTTCGGCCGATCCGACTACTCGCACCTTCCAGGTCGAAGCGCTGATCGACAACGTAAGCGGTTTATTCAAGCCGGGGATGTTTGTCAATGTCCTGATCACCCGCGAGAAGCTGGCCGGAGTCATCGCCATACCACGCGCAGCCGTGTTGACGCTCGATAATCAGCAATTGGTTTATGTCGTGACTAACGGCGTCGCACACAAGCGCCCGATCACCCTCGGTTCGGACCTCGACGGCACGGTCGTCGCCGGTTCCGGTCTCGCCGTCGGAGATACTATTGTCACGCTCGGACAGAACTATCTCGACGAGGGGTTCAAAGTAAACGTCACCGCGCTGAACTAAAGGCACACCATGAAGCTCTCAGAAGTTGCAATAAAACGGCCGGTCTTTACGACCATGATGATGGGGGCGCTCCTCGTACTGGGGTTGTTCTCCCTGCTGGGCCTGCCGGTCGAACAGTTTCCCAACATCGACTTCCCGTTCGTGATCGTCCAAACGGTTATGAAGGGCGCCTCGGCCGAGTCGATGGAAAACGACGTTTCCAAGAAGATCGAGGACGCCGTCAACCAGATCTCCGGCGTCCGGAATATTCAGTCGACCTCGCAGGAGGGCTACTCGCTCGTTGTGATAGAGTTCGAGCTCGAGAAGAAGAGTTACGAGGCGAGCAATGATGTTCGTGAGAAAGTTGCCGGCATTCGAGCCGATCTGCCGACTGAGATCGAGGAACCGATTGTGAGCACCTGGGATCCCGGCGCTCAGCCGATCCTGTACATCGCAGTATCCGGACAGCGAACGCCCAAGGAAATCACTGAGTTCACCAAGAATTTCATTAAGAAGCGGCTGGAAACCGTTTCCGGTGTCGGCTCGGTGCAGTTGATCGGCGGCTCCGAGCGCGAAATAAACGTCTTTCTGAATCCCGACAAGATGGAAGCATTCGGCCTGACGGTCGACGACATTCAAAACGGCCTGATGGCAGGCAACGTGGAAATCCCCGGCGGTCGCGTTGATGAAACCTCGCGCGAGTATCTGTTGCGCGTCAAGGGGCGCGTCGACCGGGTTTCCCAGTTGAATGATATCATCGTCAAGAACCGCAAGGGAACGCAGATTCGCCTCAGCGACGTCGCCACCGTCGCCGACACCACTGTCGAACAGCGTTCGCTGTCACGGTACAAGGGACAGACCGCGGTATCGCTCGGCATTGCCCGTCAGTCCGGCGCCAACGTCGTTGAAATCGCGTCTCGCACGAAAGACGTGATCGAACAGCTCAAAAAGGAGCTCCCGCCGGACATCAAGATGGAGATCGTCTCCGACAACTCGACGTACATCCAGGATTCAATCCATGAAGTCGAGTTCAACATCGAATTCGGTATGTTGCTCGCTATCATCGTGATCTTCTTGTTCCTGCTCGACATCCGGCCCACTATTATCACCGGACTCTCTATCCCGATTTCACTGGTGGCCACCTTCACGATCATGAAGGCGCTCGGCTTCACTGTGAACATGATGACGCTGATGGGTCTTTCGCTATCGGTCGGTATCCTGATCGACGACGCCATTGTCGTGATCGAGAACATTTATCGCCACATTCACGAAGGCCGTTCGCCGTGGGAAGCCGCGTTTACTGCGACTAAAGAAATTGGTCTTGCCGTGATGGCGACCACCTTCTCCATCGTCGTCGTCTTCGTACCGGTAGCGTTCATGCAGGGTATTGTCGGCCGCTTCTTCTACCAGTTCGGTATGACGGTGGCGTTCGCGGTGACCATTTCGCTCTTCGTGGCCTTCACGCTGACGCCGATGCTCTCTGCGCGCTGGCTGGTGGAACGTACGGAAAGAATCAAGAAATCCGGGTTCGCCGGCACGCTGCAGTCAATCTGGGCTCCCATCGAGCATCTCCTGTCTTACTGGAACCGCGGGTTCGACTGGCTCAAGCCGGTCTATCTGCGGCTGCTGCGGTCGGCTCTCAATCATCGCGTACTCGTCATTCTTATCGCGGCCGCCTCCTTCGTGGCAGCTCTCTTCGCTGCCCAGTTTGTGGGACAGGAATTCATGGCGCAGTCCGATGAAGGCAAAGTGTATGTGACGGTGGACACGCCGCCCGGCACCACCCTCCAGGAGACCTCGGACCGGATTCAACAGATCGAAGACATTGTCAACAAGCTGCCGGAAGTGGCTGCGTCCTATGTCACGATCGGTCGCGGCAACGATCCCGTTACCTCGGGGCAGGTGCTGTTCAATCTCGTCGATGCGTCGAAACGGAAAATCAAGGCTCAGGCGCTGGTCGATTCCGTCCGCACACTGATCCAGCAGGTCCCCGGCGTGAAGGTCTCGTGCAGCGCGGGCGAAGGGCATGCCGGCGGCGGCAAGTCGGTGGAAGTCTCCATTCGGGGCGAGAATCTCGATGAACTGACCCGCCTGCGCCGTCAGGTTCAGGGGATCGCCAACGCCGCGCCCGGCGCCGTCGATGTCGACAACACGCAGGAAGAAGGCAAGCCGGAACTGCAGGTCACGGTCGACCGGAAGCAGGCCGACGATCTCGGGCTCAGCTTGTACACGATCCCGATGACCGTGCGGGCGCTGGTCGAAGGCAATGTCGTTACCCGGTACAAGGAGGGAAGCGAGGAATACGACGTCCGGGTGCGGCTCGACAGCCGTTTCCGCAGTACCGCCGAGGACATCGGCCGCATTCTGGTCAAGAGCAACAAGGAGATTCCCGGTCGTGATCCGTATCTCGTGCCGCTCAACCAGGTCGCACGGGTTGTCAAAGCCGATGTGATCGGCAGGTACCAGCGGTACAACCGGCAGCGCGAGGTTCGCGTCAATGCCAACGTGCTGTCGACCGCGTTTGCCGGCTCGGTCTCCAACTATGTCATGCAGAAAGCCGCCGAAATCGAGCTGCCGCCCGGCTATGTCATCGCCCCGGTCGGTGAAGCCGAGATTATGGCGGAGTCGTTTGCCAATATTCTCCAGTCACTTATCCTGGCGATTATCTTCATCTACCTGCTGCTGGCGTCGCAGTATGAGTCGTTCACCGACCCGTTCTCGATTATGCTTTCATTGCCGTTGTCGCTGGTGGGAGCGATTCTCGCCCTGATCGGCTCATCGTTCTCGATTATGTCGATGATCGGCATTGTCATGCTCATGGGGCTGGTGACCAAGAACGCCATTCTGCTCGTCGACTTCGTCAAGCAGAAGCGGGCGCAGGGAATGGACCGCACAGGCGCCATTCTCGAAGCGGGCCCGATTCGGTTGCGCCCGATTTTGATGACCACGTTCGCTATGGTGTTCGGGATGCTGCCGGTAGCGCTCGGTATCGGCCCGGGCGCCGAGTTCCGTGCCCCCATGGCGCGCGCCGTCATCGGCGGCATCATTTCTTCGACACTTTTGACGCTGGTCGTTGTTCCAGTCGTGTACACGATAATCGATGACTTTGCCGGGCTGTTTCGCCGCAAGCGAAAACCGGGCACGAATGAAAACGAAGGAATAGTGGTTCATTGATCGAAAAGCAGATACGGCCGAGCCGTCAACTCGGCTATACTCAACTCTACCTGGACTTCCTGGCCGGCGACCGCCCGGCCAGGAGTTTCTATTCTGCGCAAACCATCGCCGAAACCTGTCTTGCTCTCGACAAGACGGAGTTCAGTCGCCGGGAGATTGTCGATATTCTGCACCGGCAGAACGAGAGTTATCACAGCGCGCCGGCCGCGCTGGCTGCTATCGACAAGCTTCTCGATCCTCGGTCAGTCTGCATTTTCGGGGGCCAGCAGGCAGGTTTATTCGGTGGCCCGATGATGACGCTGCTTAAAGCGTTGGCCATCGCCAAAGCGGCGCCCAAACTCTCGGAGCAACTGCGGCGTCCGGTGGTTCCAATCTTCTGGATTGCCGCCGATGATCATGATTTCGAGGAGGTCAATCATACTTTTCTGCTCGATCGACAGGGGGGACTCCAGCGCATCGAATACACGACGCGACCAATGGTGCCGTCCTCCCTTGGTCAGGTGCGACTCAGCGATCATGACCAATTGGAGAAGGCAGTCGCTCAATTTGCCGGGGCACTCGGTCAGACTGAATTCACCGCTGACGTGCTCGATCTCTTAAGAAAATGCTACTCCTCCAAAGAGACCTTCGTGACTGCGTTCGGCAAGTTGATGGCGGCGCTCACCGCCGAATACGGTCTGGTGCTGTTTTCTCCCCATGACTCAGCGGCCAAGGCGCTGGCCAGGCCGTTTTTCCGTGGCCTGATTGAGCAGCAGGACCTGCTGCACGCGGTTCTGTCGGAACGAAATCGCGCGATACAGTCCGCCGGGTACCACCTGCAGGTACAGAAGCAGGAAGATGCCGCCGATCTTTTTGTCGATCTCGACGGCCGCAAGCCGGTCCACCGCAAGGGTGAGTCGTTCACGGTCGGCGACCGGACATTTACGGCCCGGCAAATGCTCGACTTACTGGAAGCGGAACCCGAGCGATTTTCGCCCGATGCGCTGACACGGCCGCTCTTTCAGGCCTGCCTGTTTCCGACGGCCGTACAGATGGGGGGACCATCGGAGATTGCGTATTTCGCCCAGGGGAATGTCATTTTCGACCTGTTCAAACGCCAGTTGCCCGTGCACATAGCCAGGCCGACCATCATGTTTGCCGAAAAGCGGCATGCACGGCTGATGGATGAATACGCAATCGAATTCGAAGAGGTTGCCGGGGATATTGAACAGCTCATCAACCGTATATTGCTGAAGAGCTTTCCTGTCGATATCGAGAACCGCTACCATCAACTTAAGTCCGAGGTGCGGCGTCAGTTCGACACGTTCACGGAGGAATCACTGCATTTCGATCCATCGCTGCGCGAATTCGCCGGGCAGACTTTCGGCAAGATCGACTTCGCGCTCAAGACCTTCGAGGGAAAGTTGTTCGCAGCCCACAAAAAGAAATCGGCCGACACCAGAGAGAGAATATATCGTCTCCGGACCGCGCTCTACCCGGACGGCGCGTTTCAGGATCGCGCGCTCAACGCCGCCAATTTCATTGCGCGCTACGGCTCGCTGTTCGTATCCTGGCTGTATCAATCCGTCGACCCGTTCGCGCCGGGTCCAAAAATGATTTCACTGTCGGAGGAGTAGAGGAAATGAAAATCGGCATTACCTGTTATCCGGTAGCCGGCGGCTCCGGCATCGTCGCCACCGAGCTCGGCCAGCAGCTGGCCCTGAGAGGGCATCAGGTTCATTTCATCTCATACGCCATACCGTTCCGGCTCGATCAATACCAGGCGAATGTGTTTTACCACGGTGTCGAAACCACCGCCTATCCGCTTTTCAAGTATCCACCGTACGCCGAGACGCTGTCGTCGAAAATGGCCGATGTCGCCCGGTCCTCCAAGCTCGATATCTTCCATGTTCACTACGCCATTCCGCACGCGACGTGCGCCTTTCTCGCCAAGCAGATTCTGGCCTCGATGGGCGAACATGTCCCGAAAGTGATCACCACTCTGCACGGCACCGATATCACGCTGGTTGGCTCTGATCCATCGTTTTACGATATCACTCGCTTCTCGATAAATACGTCGGATGGCATCACTGCGGTTTCCAAGTACCTCGCCGATGAAACCAAGACCGTTTTCAGAATCGAGAAGGATATCCGCGTCGTGCACAACTTCATCGATAACAGCCGCTTCAAGCCGTACACCAGCCAGTGTCGGCGGGGCGAATTCGCCGAGGATGGCGAAGCGCTCATCGCCCACATCTCCAATTTCCGGCCGGTGAAGCGGACGCTCGACGTCATTGACACCTTCGACAAGATCAATGCGACAATACCCTCCAAGCTCCTGATGATCGGCGAAGGCCCCGACACCGTATTGGCCCGCCGTCAGGTGCAGAAGCGGGGGTTGGGCAATCGCGTCATCTTTCTTGGCAACCAGAGCCGGGTGGAAGCGATGTTACCTTGCACCGATCTCTTTCTGCTGCCGTCGGAGGAGGAATCGTTTGGGCTGGCTGCGCTCGAGGCGCTGGCGTGTGGGGTGCCGGTGATAGGGTCATCGGGAACCGGGCTGACGGAAGTGATCGACGAAGGCGTCAACGGCCACCTGTTGCCGGTCGGCGATACGAACGCCATGGCCCGAGCCGGAGTGGCACTCCTGAGCGACGCCTCGAAATTGAAGCAGTTCAAGTTGGCAGCGGCGGAACTGGCGCTCAAGAAATTCAGCGCCGACAGGATAGTCTCGCAATACGAGGATTACTATCACGAGGTACTCAATGGCTGACGTCAAACTCGATGTGCTGGCAATTGCGGCGCACCCGGACGATATCGAAATTACCTGCGGTGGCACGTTGATAAAGATGGTAAAGCGGGGGAGAGCAGTCGGCGCGCTCGATCTGACTCGCGGTGAGATGGGGACTCATGGGGATGAGCACGACCGTGCGAAGGAAGCTTCCGATGCCGCCCGCATCATGGGGTTGGCCTGTCGGGCCAATGCCGAGATTGCCGATGCTGCTGTCGAAAACAATCAGGAGAACCGTCTGCGCGTTGCCGCAATTATCCGCGCAACCAGACCCGAACTCGTGATTCTGCCGCACTGGGAACAGCGCCATCCCGATCATTTCGCCTGCTCGAAACTCGGCTATGACGCCTGCTATCTGGCGGGACTGAAGAAGTTGCCGCTTGATGGCGATCCGCACCGTCCCCGGAAGATCATCTACGCCTCGTATTTTCGGAATATCGACCATTCGTTCTTCGTAGATATCTCCGAGACGTTTGAGCAGAAATGCCAAGCGGTTGCAGCGTACAAATCGCAGTTCGGCGGCTCTCTGTCACTAACCGAGGTGTTTCAGGAATACATCGAGCGTCTGTCTCCCAAGTCCAGCGCTGGTCAAGGCATCTTCGCTCCGGGGATCAACATCTACGATCTGATGCA
>PQAP01000209.1:0-1338 GCA_003105265.1 candidate division GN15 bacterium
AGGAGTACGCAAATGCCGTTGTTCGAATACAAGTGCAGAGAATGTGGCAAGCCGTTCGATGAACTGGTGAATCATGCGGATGATCCGGTGTCATGCCCGTTCTGCAAGAGCACAAACGCTGAGAAGCAGTTGTCGGTATTTGCGGCGAGTGTGGGGGGATCAAGCTCGGCCTCGGCGACTCCGTGTGGTCAGCCGAGTTGCGGCAGCGGATTCGCCTGAGCGAAGTGATTTTTCACCCGCGGTCGCGGGTGATCTGTGAACGATAACACCGTCAGGCGATAGCGCACCTAGGCTTTGCTTGAGGACCAACGAATTAGTAATGCACCCCTGATCAGAAGAAAAAGAGCGCAGATGATCAGATAGACACCAACTACATACTGTTGGACGTGCCAACTCCGGTCGAACTCTGCCGCACTCATCAATTTACCTCTATAATACACGATTGGTCTCTGCCTAAGAGTGGTCTTAGCTTCCGACAAAGGTATAGCTATCTTAGGTTCTGTCCAGAAATTGCAGTTAAGCAGAATACTATCTCCCATGCACTCAATGGAACAGATATCGGGCTCTGAATAGGAGAAGAAGATCTGGCGTTCAAAGCTTAATGGGCCATCATCCAAAGTCACTGTGTACCAAAATGCAGTCGTGGCACCACCGTCACCCAAATAGAGACGAACTATCCCGGCGCCGCTTGGAAGTCCGCATTGTTGGATCAACGATTCGGACTTTGGATTTCCGACTTTGTTTCTTGTGGGCAATAGAAGCCACATGCCGATTACAAGCAATAGGACGCCGCATGCACTTACCAACACGCCGTTTCTTCGAAATCTTGTCACGCCAACTTCTCTTTAGCTCTTGACGCCCCTACATCCTCTCCACGCATCCCGCAATCAAATCCCGTAACTTCGGTTCGGTGCGCATGGCCGCGCCGATCACGTCATCGAGCGAGCACGGGTGCATGTTGTCCGCCAGCCCCATGTCGGTGATAATCGAGAACCCCAACACCTGATTCCGCTGGTGATGCGCCGTCAGTACCTCCGGCACAGTCGACATCCCGACCGCATCGGCGCCAAGTGTCCGGTACGCCCGATACTCGGCCGCAGTCTCGAGGCATGGTCCGGTCAGCCCGAGATAGACACCTTCCTGAAGCCGGAGTTTCTGCTCGATCGCAATCGACTTGGCCAGCTCTTGAAGCCGGAACGTGTAGGTCTCGTACATGTCCGGGAAGCGGTCGCCCCAACTGTTATCGTTCGGGCCGATCAGCGGATTGCCGGGGAAGAAATTGATATGGTCCTTGATCAGCATGATGTCTCCCGGATGGAAATTCGGATTCAGGCCGCC
>PQAP01000209.1:1654-4536 GCA_003105265.1 candidate division GN15 bacterium
TCGTTCAGTTTGCCGTGGAATTCTGCGACCGTTTCCATATATGACTCCATATGTGCAATGCTTACTATTTCGATGTTTATTCTCTGAGGATGGAATAATAGCCAAGTTAGAGGATGAGAGCAAGGGAGAGTGCATGCTGCGAAGGGTAGCCGTCAGGTGACAATCCGCCTCCCGGCGGATCAACACCTGACGGAACACGCTGGCAACTGCCGTTCGAGCGGAACTCCCCCGCTGGTTCGAGCGGAGTCGAGAACCGGTGAGAGGTGCCTCGACTTCGCTCGGCACAGCGGGCTGCGCCTGCTGATCCGGCAGGTTCTCGCTCGGCACAGCGAATTCCGCGCGTGGTTCCGGCAGGTCTTGCGGCGACGAAATCGCCGTGTGACCTGCCGGCTGCCCACCGTGCTTGACTGCCCATGCCATTTCCGGCATATTCGCGGCATATGCATGACACCCATCAGGAATTCTTCGACAAACTCGCGCATGAATGGGACCTCTGGTTCACCGCCGAGGACCTGGAGCGACTCACGCGAGTAGTGAACCGGCTTCAGATTGTTGCCGGTTCCGATATTCTCGACCTGGGTTGCGGCACCGGCATACTGTTCGATATGCTGAGGCGGAAGGTGGGGGATAAAGGGAGTGTGACAGGGGTCGACTTCTCGCTGAAAATGGCTGACCGGGCACACCGCAATTTTCCGTTCGAGAACGTGAATGTGGTGGATGCTGATGTCATCGGCCTTCCGTTTCGAGACCGTTGCTTTGACATGGCAATCGCGTTTTCATCCTTTCCGCATTTTTCAGACCGGCACAAAGCGCTCATGGAAATACGGCGTGTCCTCAAAGTAGGTTCGCCGCTGCATGTGATTCATCTGATGTCCTCGCGCGAGATTTCGGAGATGCACCATCGGGTCGGTGGCGTAGTGGCGCACGACTCTCTGCCGAACGGCGACGAAATGACGAAACTGCTGACACAGGCCGGGTTTGTACATGTCAAGGTAGAGGACAAACCGGGGCTGTATCTGGCGTCGGGCGTCAATCCAAAGTAGTGGCTCAGGCAAAGCAATGACCCCGCGATTCCGTTTCGTCACTCACAGCGCGCTCTATTTGGCACTGGCAATACTGTTGCCGATTGCGTTTCATGCGTTCGGACTTGGCGGGCGCTTATTTCTGCCGATGCATATTCCGCCGCTCTTGGCGGGGTTCCTGGTGGGACCATCGAGCGGGGTGGTTGTCGGACTGCTGGCGCCGCTCTTGTCATACCTGCTAACCGGTATGCCGCCGACCTATGCGGTCCCGCTGATGTCGCTGGAGTTGCCGATGTATGGCCTGGTGGCGGGGGTGGCGTATCGGAAGCTGCATCTCAATATCTATGTCGCGCTGGTGCTGGCGATGATTGTCGGGCGGCTGATGTTCGGGCTGGGGTTGTTTGTGCTGGGGATGTTTATCGAGTTGCCGTACACCGCCGCGACATTCTTCTCGACCGGCGGCGCGATTGTGACGGGGCTTCCGGGGATCGCGGTGCAGATTGTGCTGATCCCGCTGATTGTGGCGGCGTTCAACCGGCACAGCGGGAAGGAAATCGGGCGGTGAATCAGTTGCCGTCAGGCAGAGACGCGTGACGGCAACCTGAACACGACATTACGCAGGCCCGCAATGACGATACCCCGAGAGACACGTAACAGCCCGTAAGACTCCCGCCTGCCTCATACCGGCGAGAGCCGGTGTCCAGATTGTATTGATTGACAAAATCCAAACACGGGCTATCTTATCGGTGAAAGAACCGGTTTGGGAGGCCGTATGCGTTTGCGTATTTCAATCGTCATCATAACCGCCGCGCTACTGTGTGGTGTGTCCGATTTACGGGCCGGATTGAATTTTCAGCTTGATCGGACATTTACTATTCCGGATTTGAGCGGGTCAGTCAACCAGATGAGATTCAACGATATTGACGGCGATGGCGTGCCGGAAGTGCTGGCCCGCAATGCCGACAAGGTTGTGCTTTACTCTATTTCCGGCGATTCGATCATATTCTCGGCGGACCCGGATTCCGGCTACGAAATCTCGGCAATTGAGCTGGCGGACGTGAATCGGGACTCCGTAGCGGACGTTGTCTACACTAGCAGGCGTTACGTGGACAGTCTAGTTTTTCCGACCCCACTCATCGCAGTGACCAAGTGTCTATCGGGTGCATCAGCATTCGCAAAGGTAGCAGAGGATATAATTAGCGGGTCGACCTCTAGTTGGGGATCAGTGGCGACTTTGGCTGCAACGGACATTGATCTTGACGGATACAACGAAATGCTGGTATCTGTCGACTCGGTCTACAGCTATATGCTATTCGGTATTTGGTGGGAATACTGGACGGTGGGAAGAAATGTCGTTTACAGGTCTTTTCCATCACCAAAGAGTGTTCGTGCGGGATACATTACCGGATTCAAGCCCGAGAGGTGGCCGGACGGACAGACTGCGGTTGTCCAATCAAATTACGGTGAATACTACTCCGAAGTCGGGGTGGATAAATATTCGGTAAGGGGATCGGCGGCAATCGTTGACTCCGCGGAGGCATCACACGCACTTCCTTCTATTTCTGAGTCCTATCCGTGCTTCGGTGGTTCTGACTACGTATGGACTTCGGCTGTTTGCGTTGGCGAACTTGACGGTGATACAACTACCAGAGAACTACTCCTTCGTCAATCGAGCTCAGCAGAGTGTACTGACACTTCGCTGTCTCTGAGCTCCAGCCTGCTGACTTTGTATGAGTTCGACTATCCGAGCGTAGGTGAACTAAGATGGTCAATTGGCCTGGCTGGAAAGAGTTACCTGAATTTCATCTATCACCCTAACCTCCCCGGCTACTTCTTTGCGTTCTCGGGCGATACGCTGGT
>PQAP01000210.1 GCA_003105265.1 candidate division GN15 bacterium
ACCACCTGCCCCCGGCTGTCCCTGCTATCCCACTCGATTTGCGTCTCACCGGCTGAAATGATGCGGTCACACAGCGTTCGGACCAGCCGCCCGAGCGTATTGTATATCTCCAACCGCACGTGAGTGCGATATGGAAGTGAAAACGAGATAGTGGTGTTCGGGTTGAAGGGGTTGGGGAAGTTCTGCGCCAAAGTGAATTCTCTCGGCATGTTCACGAGCGGGTTATCATCGATGCCGGTTGCGTTCGGGTTAATCCAGATCTCCATGGAATCCGGAATGCCATTGCCGCACGAGGCCAGCGGTTTAGTCGTGATAGCGTCGCTCGTGGCGAAGAATTTACCGCGGGCGGTGTCGCGAAAGAGCGGGTCGATATCGATATTGCCAGTGCCGTACACCCAGCCGCCCTGGATATCGCAGGAGTCGGCCGTCACACCCCAGCTTGAGTAATTGGTTAGAACTTGCGTGCTCTCCGGCAGGTTTCCGAACACGATGCAATGACTGAGATTTGTGGTGCCATCAAGACTGATAATACCGCCAACTACCGAGTCTGAAATATTGCCCGCGATAGTATTATGACTCAAAGTGGCGGCGCAAAAGTCGAGACGAATACCACCGTACCATCTTGCCCGATTTCTTGTGATGTAGTTGTCACGGATTATGGGATTGCCGCCCTCGACAGCGATGCCACCTCCCAGGTTGCGATCAATGATATTATGCTCAATTGTCGGCGACGCCGGTATGGTCAAATTGTCGCTGTATACATTTACCGCACTTCCTTTATTGTCGCTGATGCGATTGCATGACACGGTAGAGGCCGAATACCAGAGATCGAGACCATCGCCGTTGCCGGTTATGATATTTCGTTCTATCCGCGGACTGGCGACTTCCGCGAACACCGCCACGCCGTCGTTGTCGTTGATCAGGTTATTTCGTATTATCGCACTCCATGGCCCCATATCGCTGATGTGAATGACCGATCGCGAGCTATCGTAGTAAAAGATGTTGTTTTCGATCAGCATTGTCGTGTCCGGCCCCCAGATTCTGATACAGCCATCCTCGCCCCAGTTATACATGAACTGATTCTGCGAGATGGTCGGACTGGAGTTGCTTGAATGAATCGCCCCGCCGCCAAGTTCAGCTCTGCTCTTAAAGAAATCACAGGACAGAATCAGCGGGCGGGAACTGTCGGCGACGTAAATCCCCCCGCCCGAATTGGCGCGATTGAAACCAAAAATGCCGTCGGTGATGAGCGGGTTGGAATTGTCGATACACGCTATCGCCCCGCCGTTGGCGGCTGAGCAACTGTCGAATAAACAATGATAGATCGCGAGACTCGACTGGCGCAAGCCAATAGCCCCGCCGCTCGCCGTGTCGCCAATTCCCGCGCGAACAGCGTGGTAGAAATCGCAATAATCCAGAATGGAAAGCCCGCAACACAGCTCCATTCTCATCCCTCGCCAGGTATCGCCGTAATGCAGCGGCTTGAAGGTAATCTTCTGGGTGGGCGTCCCTACCGCCACGATCCTGGCGTCCTGCTGAACCTGAAATTGCCACGGGCCATCGAACAGAACCTTGACGCCGGGCTGAATGGCCAGGTCATTATCGGGCGGAATCCGAATATCGCCGACCACGAGGACGGTGTCGGTATCCCACGTGCCGAAGACGTACCCGTTCACCGTTATCTGGCTCGCAGAGGCATAAGAACCGAATAAGACAAGCAGAGACGCAATTATCGGTATAAGTCGATACACGGCTGTCAGCGGTTTCACAAATTGATTTCCCAACACCACAACCTCCCTCATGCACAGTTGGATTGATCTGTCTATAATATACGCGATTCCCCGAATTTGCCAAGCAGAGTTTGTCGAAACCCGAAGGGGTTTCGACCTGCGAATCCGCCTGTCAAGAGAGCATCAGCAGGATCGAGACGATGAGCTGGGCCAGGATGATCTTGGCGATCATCGAGGCGGGGTACACGGTTGCGTACCAGATATTAGGCAGTTCGTTTTGCGCCTGCTGGTTGGCGTAAGCGAGGCAAGCCGGCTGAGTCTGCATGCCGGACATCAGGCCCATCACGGAGGACATCGGCAGCTTCAAATAACGATAGCCAATCAGAATCGTGGCGACCGTAACGCAGGTGGTGATGATCGCCCCTGCGGCGATCATCGAGAGTCCGCCGGATTGAAACGTTGCCCAGAATCCATAGCCGGCGCGCGTGCCGATCCCGGCGAGGAAGAACACCAGCCCGATCTGCCGGAGCACCAGATTGGCGTTGAACGGCATTCCCCAGATGATCTTGCCGGTTCGTTCGAGACGTCCGAGAATCAATCCCACAATCAGCGGCCCGCCGGCGAACCCCAGCTTGAAGGTTATGCCGTGCGGCAGCGGAAAGGGAATCATCCCGACAAAGACACCCAGCACGATGCCAAGTGAGAGCGAAAGATAATCCGCCTCGGAGATCGACTTGATAGAGTCGCCGAAGAACTTCGCCACTTCGTCGGCATCGACCCGACGCGACACCACCAGTATTCGGTCGCCCAGTTCAAGAATGGTATCGGGTGTTGGCACGAACTCGACATCGCCGCGGCGCAACCGCGTGATTGTCCCGGCGAACTGCCGCTCGTCCTGCAGCTCCGCGATCGTTTTGCCGACCACTTCCTTGTTGGAGACGAACACGCGCCGGTAACTCATCTCGTCACGCTGCTCCGCGATCGGCTGTTCGGCCGGTTGACCGAACAGGACTCCGGCGATTTCCTGCGATCGCTCGGAACCGACCACCACGAGCAGGTCGCCGACATTCAAGACAGTTTCCGGCGTGACTATTTCGATTTTCTCCCCTTTCTTGATCCGGCTGAGCGCGAAACCGGTCCGGCCGAACGACGCCAGGACCTTCTCGACCGAGCGGCCATTTATCGCCGGGTTGCTGATGCGATAGGTGACGCTGGCAATCTGCTCGGCGCTCGAGGCCTTGAGCCGCTCGGCTTCCTCTTTGGCGAAATCCACTTTGAAGATGCGGGAGAAGACATAGAACCAGAGAATTACTCCGAATACCCCGAACGGATACGCGAGACCATAAGTGACAACGGGCGCCGAGACCGAGGAGTCGGCCAGTTCTTTGGGGAGCGCTGCAGAAAGATTCTTGATTGCTTCGACAGTCGCGGCCAAGGCCGGTGTATTGGTAAGAGCCCCGCAGAAAATCCCGGCAATATTCGGGGCGCTCAGCCCCATGCCGTACCAGAGAACGATGGCGATCACTGCTCCGGCCGAAAGCAGGAGCACCGCGATCACACTGAACCGCAGTCCCCGTGACCTGAACGAGGCGAAGAAGCCGGGGCCGGCCTGCAGGCCGATTGCATAGACGAACAACACCAACCCAATTACGTAGATGTATTCCGGGAGCGCCAGGCGGGTATCCATCGCACCGAACGCCATGCCAACGAACAGCACCGCCGCCACGCCGAGCGAAAAACCGAATATCCGAATGCTGCCGAGCAGGTAGCCGAGGCCAATGACGCTGAACAAGAGCAGGAGGGGACTGGATGCGAGCAGGTCGACAATCATGGCACGCTCACTTCGCTTTCCGGCGCTTGTGCCGGATGATTTCGATGATCGCCGGCATCACGGAAATCAGAATGATCACGATGATCACCAGGCCGAAATTGTTACGCACGAACGGCAGGTTGCCGAAGAAGTACCCGCTCAAGGTACAGACCGACACCCAGGCGGTCGCGCCGATAACGATGAACAAGGCGAACACGCGCGGTCTCATCCTGCCCACCCCGGCCATGAACGGGGCGAAGGTCCGGACTATCGGCACAAAGCGGGCGATCACCATCGTCTTGGCGCCNTANTTGTCGTAGTATTGCTGGGTTTTGTCGATGTANTTTCGTTTGAAGATNTTGCTGTCGCGTTTGGCGAGAAACCGATGTCCGAAATTATAGCCGATCGTGTAGTTGGTGGAGTCCCCGAGCACGGAGGCACAGATCAGCACCAGCATCAGCACCGCCAGTTCCAGCGAACCGGTCGCAGCGAAGGCGCCGCCGGCGAAAAGAAGAGAATCGCCGGGGAGAAACGGCGCGACCACCAGCCCGGTTTCGCAGTAGATGACCAGGAACAGAATACCGTAGGTCCAGACGCCGTATTCCTGAATCACCACGCCGAGATGCCGGTCGAGATGAAGGAAGTACTCAAACGCCGTTGCCAGAATGTCCATAGTGTCAGTTGCCCAAACCGGTCAATACAATTCGCGGGCCAACGTACGGAGAAAGGAGAGCACTGACAACAAGATTATCGGGGCAATGGGCCGCAGTTCCATCGATATGCGGCCCATTGTATTCGAGCAGGTTCTAATCCGTCATTCCGGGCAGGGCGGGAGCAGATAACCGTCACCCGTGAGATAGCTCACCAGCGCGCTCAGATCGGCCAGGTCCACGATCCCCTGACCGTTGACATTTGCTTCTTCCATACACCTCGGTACATACCCGCCCGGCTCGATAAGCCAGCTGACCAGCCAGGAGAGATCGGTGAGGTCAACGATACCCAGCCCATTAACGTTTCCGGTCGTACCGACACAGCAGGAGACGTACGGCACCGTCTCGGTATAGCTGAATACTCCGCGTTCGGTCGCGAAAAACAGACGGTTGGTGACGGAATCGACGGCGGTAAGAAGGATATCGGTCACCGGGTTCTGAAGCAGGACCGTGTCGGAAACAGTATTCCAGGAAACTCCGCCGTCACGACTGTAATGCACGGTCAGGGGTCCGCCTGCAATTCCCCCGGATGCATAGAGATACCCGGGGCGTCGCTGATCGATTTCGATCGTCCGAAACCGAAAACTGGGAGACGGACAGTAGTAGTTCCCCCAGTGAGAGCCGCTGTCGTTGCTCTTGAGAATGCAGTTCTCGAGGACCAGCCAGACGGTGTCCGGAGTGGTGGGGTGGATNGCGATATCATAGGCGGAATTGGCCGGCGCGCCGTATCCTTCCATCAGCANNGACCAGGTCTTGCCGGTATCGACCGTCTTAATNAGCAGCGGTCCCCACAGACCGCTCATGCCTCCGGCGAACGCGATCTGCGGCCGGAGGGAGTCCATCTTCACAAATCCGAACCACCCCAGGAAATCCCACACGCCGGTGAAGCTTGTTCCCACGTTAGTGGACCTGCCCACGCCTCCGCCGCTGGTCCCGAGGATATACCGGTACACATCGGGAATGCCCGGGCTGGCATCGAGCATCGTTACTGCGAACGGTTCAGTACCGCCAAAACCGGAGCCGGTAGCGGACCAGGAGATTCCGCGATTGGCGGTGCGCCAGATCAGTTGAGCGCCCGTGTCAAGACCGGCGATCATCTGCAGCGGGCTGATGACCGCCATGGTGCTGACTCGTTTGCCGGCGAGACCGAGCATAGCCCATGAGGTCGGCGGCTGTTCGACGTGGATGTGGTACAACCCGCTGTCGGTGCAGGCATACAACTCCCCGGGATCGTATGGATTAAGAAAGTCGTACGCCAGCGACTTGACCGTGCGCTCCTCCAGCCCGAAATGCGACCACTGGGCCGACGCCGTCGCGGCACATAGCAATACGACAGTGAAGGCGGTTGTGAGGATTACTCGCGTGCTGTTCGACATGACATCCTCCTTGAATTGGTGCGCGGTCAGGGTGAAGGGCCGGGGAGTGCCCTCCGATCATAAGATACCAGTCGCCCCATTTTCATCCAAGAGGAATCCGCATTCGCAGCAATCTCTGCGACCGGCGACAACGAGGCGACCTCTCTAGCGCCGGCGACGCGCCCGCTCGCGCCGCATGGTATTCTGCATCGCCGTCAGCACTTGCGTATCGTGTTCATCGCGGTAGGGTTTGATATCCAGATCGAGCGGAATCCGGGTAAGACGCTCATCGCCGACTTCTTTGATGAATCTTTGCATGAACCGGTCATATTCGCGCCACGATACCCGCTTCGCCCGAACGGCGGCCTCTTCGGCGCGCAACGCAATCTGGTGGGCGTGCTGATAGACGAGCCCAAGCCGCACCAGCAACGCTTTCTCGACCGCTTCGTGGAGAATCAGGAAATGATCGACATTGATACGCTTGCCGCGCGAGACGAATGTCTGGGGGATATGCCGGTCGATATAGATTGTCCGGCCGTTGCGGCTGTAACCGGCGAGATACGGAATATCATAGGTGCGATCGAGCCGGATGCGACGAGTAATCGCCCCAACCGCATGGGTCAGCATATCCGCCGAAACAAGGGTATCGTTCCGGCCGGTGGACCTGGGTCGCGACCTCTTTGCGGGTTTCCGTTTGCGCGACATATTGTCTCCTTTCGCCATTCCCTACTGCTTTGCCGCGACCTTCTGCAAATCGACGCCCGTCATCGGGTTCATCAAAAGCGATCGGTACAACTCCCATTGACGGGCGGGTTTGTCATCGGTGCCGCCGTTCGTTTGGATATAGTCGCCGACCAGATCCTCACCGATGCTATACGTGATGATGTAGCTGCGGTACGCGGCGAAGAAAGCCAGCATATCCTCCGCCACGTTCTGACTCACAAGACCGTAGCGCATTTCCGAAGCCAGGGCGTCCTCTTTCGACAACTTGCCGTCGACAACATCGCGCGCCACCTGAATTTCGGCATACTTCAACTTCTTGCTCGCCTGAAGAGCATCGTAATAGCGTGCAACTCCCGTGGTGTCAATCCCCGCGATCGGGCAGACAGTGCTCTTCATGAACGTGAGCCACTGCTCCCTGGGAAACACCAGCTTCACGGCGTAATTGGCCTCACCTTCGCCATAGATGCGAGGGGAGAACAACGGAGCTACGCAGTATTCCACGCGCCCGCTGTCGCGGTAGAGAGAGCCATCCTCCACAAGATTCTGCACATGGTGGCCGGGATATCCCTCGTGTGCCGCCAAACCGACAATCTGATCAATGCCGATGTCCTTGGAGGTGTCGACCTGGATCAAGCTGACGAAATTTCCCTTATACCAGTTGTAAGCGCCCCAGGGTTGGCGCGAGACCATTTCCACGACGAACTTCTCGCTGTCGGGAAGCTCGATGTACTTCTCTGTGGTTGCCCGGCAATATGCTATAGCGGCCCTCACGAGTGTATCGACTTTGTCGTGCGGAACCAGAAATTGCTTCCTGAATTCGAGATAACGTGTCGGCAAGTCCCCCTTTCCGGGCAGCAGCTCATCGAGCTTCGCGAGCAAACTGTCATAATACGCCTTGCTGAAACTCGGGGCTTTCACGCGATAGACAGCCATCGATTCTTCATCGAACGTCATCTGCTTCCCGTTCAAAAGATCAATCATCCCTTGCATTGAGAGAACGTGATCATTGAGCGTCCGCCAGCGCCGCTTTTGCGATTCGGGCAACCCGGCTTTCTCGATCGCAACGAGCGAATCCAGAAGACCGTCAGCTTCGGCCTTGAACTGCTCGTACGGGAATTGCGGGGTGCTGTCGGCTAGCGGGGCGGGTTTCCATTCGGCGGGGCCGGAATAGGCATCGATGTAATACGGGCTGTACTGCCCCACTCTGAGGATCAGTTTCACATACTGCTCGGCGACACGGTTGAGCGCCGCTTTAGTGTTCTGTTGAGAAGGCGCACATGAGAACTGACTCGCTGCGATGACGACCGCGACACAGAGGGCGGCAATAAGTCTATAGCGTAGAGGCATGATATTGCTCCTATGGTATTGGCTTTGACTGGGTCTATATACGAAAGCGGAAACCGAATTGCGGTGAAAATATCCTGTTGACTGGCCGACCGGTTGGAATTTGGGCTCGAGCGGGTTCGCCCAAGAAGCTAACCCGTTGTGGCGCAATGGGCAAGCGGCTTCGTTTTCCTCAAGAAGGCCATCCGTTCCTCCGTCAGGTCCTGCTTTCCGACGGAGTCGGAAAGTGAGACCTGACGGACATCCATCAGAGCGTCGACCAATCAGTAACAACCACGATATGGCCAACCCTGTGACCACCATAGTCCGCCGCGCTGGACCAAAGCCAATCCTCAACCCTTGAGGCCAGTTCCGCCTTTACCGGATTGTTGTGCATGTACTGCAGCCGCGACAGCAGCATCTCCGAAGTAATGGCGAGGCGGTCGTACCTTGACATCCAGATCGCCTTGTCGACGACTCCAAGTTCTCTTGCTGCTTTCTGCGCTATGTACTTCTTGAAGTCGCGCATGAAGTCTCCAAGATGGGAGCCGTCGAGGTAGAGGATCATGTGTAGATGGGTAGGCATAAAGACGTATCCGATCACTTTCGCCTTGTATTTCTCGGAATAGAATGCTACCGAATCCGCAAGTACTTCGTAGAATCCAGGGACATGACCATAAGGGATCCAATCGCGAAAGGTCGTGGTGACAAAGAAGCAGTTGCCGAATTGTTGCGCTGGGAATCGCAGGCCCATAGAATCAAGTAACTGTCAGGTCACAATTGTCGCAAGCGACAATCAGGACCTGACAGAGGAGGGGAAGACTCTTCGACCTGTGCGACTTGAATCAATGACTTCTTCGATGCCATATTATCTCCTCTCCCGGGTGCTCGCGTATGAGGTCGCAAATTGTGACCTCAAAGCTGCTTCGTATTGATAACAATCTCGTTCCGACACCAATGAATAGAGAGACAAATCTGCCGTCAATAACATCTGCGCTGGAAGATTGGCGAGTAACTGTCAGGTCACAATCCGCCGATGGCGGATCAGGAGATGACGGAGGAGGAAATGCGGGGGGCGGAGATTGCACATGTCATCGGCAGGTAAGGGCATCGGCCACGCACATGGCTAGTCTTTGAAGAATGCGATCGAAAAACCTATGAAGAACCCGGCCGGGAAAGTCCGGCTAGGTCTCTCAAACCCGACATATCTCACCTTTGAATACCCCCCGCTCAGCATCAGACCGGTTTGCGAATCTGGACCCACACGAAAGCCAACCCGATATCTAAACATCAGAC
>PQAP01000211.1 GCA_003105265.1 candidate division GN15 bacterium
GCGGCGTTACACCGCCATCACCTCCTGCTCCTTCTTGTTGACCATGTCGTCGATCTGCTTGATGAAATCGTCGGTCATCTTCTGAATCTTGTCGTGGGCCTGTTTCTCCTGATCCTCGGAGATATCGTGCCCTTTCCCCTCACGTTTGAGATGCTCGTTGGCCTCGCGCCGGATGTTTCGCACCGCCACCCGACCCTCTTCGGCGACATGTTTGCAGTGCTTGACGAGCTCTTTGCGCCGCTCTTCGTTCAGCGCCGGCACCGGGATGCGAAGCACGGCGCCTTCGACGATCGGGTTGAAGCCGAGGTCCGCCTTCTGAATCGCCTTGACGATTTCCCCGACCACCGTTTTGTCGAACGCCTGCACTACCAGAAGGCGCGGTTCGGGAGTTGCGACCGTCGCCACCTGATTGAGCGGCATGGTCGTGCCGTACGCTTCGACTCGCACGGTATCCAGCAGATGGGCCGAGGCCTTGCCGGTGCGGACGGCATTCAACTCCTTGTGAATCGTCTCCAGCGTCTTCTGCATTTTCTCTCTGGTCTGTTTGTAAATCTCGTCAACCATACCAGTAACTCCTTCTTATCTCCAATGATCTCTATCAGCAGATGAGCGTGCCGACATCGTCTCCCATGACCACGCGTTTGAGATTGCCCGGCGTGCCGAGGTTGATGACCCGGACCGGAATCCTGTTGTCCTTCAAAAGCGAAATGGCCGTGGAATCCATGACCTTGAGTTCCATCGTCAGCACATCCATATAGCAGAGCTTGGAATAGAATTTCGCGTTTGGATCCTTCTTGGGGTCGGCGGAGTACACGCCGTCGACATTGGTCGCCTTGACCATGAGTTGCGCGCCGACTTCCATCGCTCTCAGCGAGGCCGCGGTATCGGTGCTGAAATACGGGTTGCCCGTCCCCCCGGCGAAAATGACCAGCCGTCCTTTTTCCATGTGGCGGACCGCCCGGCGGCGAATGTACGGCTCGGCAAACGCTTCAACCTGCACCGCCGACATGACACGGGTGAACATCCCCATTTTCTCCAGCGCGTCCATCAGCGCCAGCGAATTCATCACGGTAGCCAGCATGCCGACATTATCGCCGGTTACGCGGTCCATACCGCGTTCGGCCGCCTTCATGCCGCGGAAGATATTCCCTCCGCCCACCACCAGCCCGATCTCGGTGCCGAGCTCTTTGATTTCCTTGACCTGCTGACAGATGAAATGAACGGTGGGAGTGTGGATGCCGTACTCTCCGGGTCCCATGAGGGCCTCGCCGGAGAGTTTAACCAACACCCGCTTGTACGCCGGCTTATTACTGTCCGGATCCATAGGTCATTCACCCAAACGGAATCGTGCGAATCGTTTGATGGTGATCGGCTTACCGATGGCCGCCGAGACTTCCTTGACCAAGCTGCCGATGGTCTTCTCGTTGTCCTTGACGAACAACTGCTCCATCAGCACCACCTCGGAATAGAACTTCTCGATCTTGCCGTCCGCAATTTTATCGATGATCTTTTCCGGTTTTCCTTCATTCTTCGCCTGCTGGCGATAGATCTCCCGCTCCTTCTCCAGCACGGTGCGGTCGAGTTCCTCGCGCCGCACGCATATCGGTGAGGTCGCCGCCACCTGCATGGCGATATCCCGGGCAAACGTGCGGAAGCGATCATCGGAGGCGGAACCGCCGCTGATTTCGACCATCACACCCAGTTTGTCGCCGGGATGGATATAGGCCGTAACGTAGTCGTCGGTTTTGAAGCGGACAAACCGCTTGAGCTGCATATTCTCGCCCAGCGAGCCGATCGTCTCCTTGACGACGTCCGCCACCAGCTTGCCGTTCAGTTTCTGATCGAGCAATTCCTCGACTGTATTCACGCTCATCGGGCCGATTTCAGTTGTGATCTGCCGGGCGAAATCGCGGAACTTGTCCGTACGGGCCACGAAATCCGTCTCGCAGTTGATCTCGACCATCGTGCCGAGCTTGTCCCCCGGATGAATGACCGAAATGATAATGCCTTCGCTGGTGGCGCGTCCCTCCTTGGAGGCGGCCTTTGCAATCCCTTTCTCTCTCAGGACCAGCGTGGCCTTTTCAACGTCGCCGTTGGACTCGGCTAGCGCTTTCTTGCAATCCATCATACCTGCTCCGGTTTTCTCGCGGAGCTCTTTTACTTGTTGTGCGGATATCTCCATTGTCGCTGTTCCTTTTCACTTAGTCCTGGGGCCGGTCGGTCGGCTCTTCTGAAATGTAGGTGCGAAGCGGCACGCCCCGCTCGCGATCATCGGCGGTCGACGCGGCCTGCATCATCTCCGGCGTCACGCCGCGTGATGCCTCCAGTGCGGCATCAACCAGTTCCCGCAGCAGGATGCGAATCGACTTGATGGCGTCATCGTTGGCCGCGATCGGAAAATCGATCGGGTCCGGATCGGCGTTGGTGTCGAGAATCGCGATAATCGGGATNCCCAGCCGCCGGGCTTCCGCCACCGCGATCTTCTCTTTCTTCGCGTCCACCACGATCACCAGCCCCGGCAGATAGTTCATTTCCTTGATGCCGACGAGAATCTTGTTCAGCTTGGCGGCCTCGTTGTCCATCAGGGAGCGCTCTTTCTTGGTGAACTTCTCCCACGTGCCGTCCTCGCGCATCCGCTCGATATCCTTGAGCTTCTTGATCGAGTTCTTAATCGTGTTGAAATTGGTCAGCATGCCGCCGAGCCAGCGCTCGGTAACGTAAAAGCCGTTGCAGCGCGGCGCCTGCTCGAGGATGACCTCGCGCGCCTGTTTCTTGGTGCCGACAAACAGGATCGACTTCCCGCCCTGCACGACCTCGCGGACTTTCCGCTTGGCCTGATCCAGCGCGTTAATGGTCTTCTGCAGGTCGATGATGTAAATGCCGTTTCGCGCCGCGAAAATGAACGGCTTCATTTTGGGATTCCAGCGACGGGTCTGGTGTCCGAAATGGACGCCCGCCTCAAGGAATTCCTTGATTCTGGGTGTAATCATTCTGATCCCTAAGGTTAACGGTTGTTCTTCACCCCGACCTCGCTTCCGATCGGCGCCCGTAGCATCGGGACCTGCCGCCGGATCAGTCGGGACTGTCTATTTCTCCGGCGTCGCCGCCGGAGATGTCTTCATTCAGTTTAGCGCTTCGAATACTGGAAGCGTTTGCGCGCTTTCGGGCGACCGTACTTCTTCCGCTCTACCTGGCGCGGATCCCGCGTGAGCATCCCTTCCCGGCGAAGGGCCGACCGGACATCCGGATTGAATGCCGACAGCGCACGGCTCACGGCGAGGCGGATCGCTCCGGCCTGACCGGATTTGCCGCCGCCCTTGGCCACGCAGCTGATGTCGAACTTCCCGTCCATCTCGGTCATCACCAGCGGCTCACGGGCATGGTCGACCAGAATCTCGCGCTGTAAATAGTCGGCAATGGGCGTGCCGTTGACCACGAACGCACCCTTGCCGGGGATAATCGTCACGCGGGCCACCGCTTCTTTGCGGCGCCCGGATGCTGCGAAACTATTCTGTTCCATGTTCCTCGGTACTTATTTCAAATTCAACACTTCGGGTTTCTGCGCCTGGTGCGGATGGTCCGCGCCAGCGTATATATGCAGTTTCATGAACTGCTTGCGACCCAGCTTGGTCTTGGGAAGCATCCGCCACACGGCGTGCGCGAAGGCGTCTTCGGGATGCTTGCGCATCGCTTCGGCGAATGTCACCGCTCTCAGCCCGCCCGGATAACCGGTATAGCGGTAATACGTCAACTGTGACGGCTTCGAGGCCCCGGTCACTTTGACGCCGCCCGCATTGATCGCTATGACGTGATCGCCACAATCGATATTCGGCGTGAATATCGGCTTGGTCTTGCCGCGAAGTATCGCGGCTACCTGTACCGCAACCCGTCCCAGGGTGGCACCCTGAAGGTCGACGACGTACCATTTCCGGTTGGCCGGATCGATTTTCGGTATAAAAGTCTTCATCATCCTTTCGTCACCCTGAAATCCTCGGGAGTCCTTTAAACAAAAGACCTTAAGTATAGCCGCCCGTTCGCCGAAGTCAAGCGAATATCTCAAAAATGGATTCGCCGCAAGTCAGGGTTATTCACCCGCCCGATGCGCCGACGCAAGCGACTGCACAACAACGACATACGACGACATCGTCCGCCGGCCCGGCCATGGATTAGACTCAAATTTTGCCGGGCGACTAAGCCATTTAGGTCTGCTTCCGATAATCTACCTAACGGCCTGCATTCAGCAGACCTCAGGATATTCAACATGGATCGCATCAATTCAGTTCTCGAAGAAGCCATCAATCAACACGCGAAGAGCTTTGGGGTCGAGAAGGCACATGACCTGGCGTACTCCGCCGGCGTTACCGTGACCGATGAGGGGGCGGTTGTGCTCATGACCGGCAACCCATTCGTCGTGCTGCTGCGGCTCGCCCGGTTGTTCACTCTTGATGGCGGGCTGGCAGCGTTGGAGAGTTGCCTGCCCCTTCTGGCTGAACTGGAAAGATTGGCGGCCCTGCCCCAATATGCCGACATGGCTCTTTTAAGCTGGCCCGTTGGCATCCTTAAAGACACCCGGCCGAACGAGCCGCAGCTTGAAACGCCGGTCAAATCCTGATCTCGAGCACTCACCACACGACGCCATTCGCAGACGCTTCTGGCGCGGATACAGTTTGCCGCACCCCGGGCACGCATAAACATACCTGGGTGGCCGGCACAGTGACGGATGGGCCTTCGCCCGCACGGTCGCGCCGATACGGGCAGCATCCTTCTTGAAAGCTGCACCGTGGGTGGGATGCAGGAAGTGAAGCATCTCGTGCTTGAGCGTATCGGCAACCTCTTCTGGGAACAGCTCGTGATAGCGGCGACCTATCCTGATCAGCTTCTCCCCCTTGCTGAATGATCCCGCCGAGGTCATACGAGTCGAATACTCGATCCGGGCCGCCGGCAGTTTGCCGCCAAAGTAGAGCCAGTTGTATTCATCATACAGCCGGTAAAGCTCAGATTCGGAGGGCAAGACGACACGCTGGTCCGGTTCGGCGACAGGCGGTACTCTGTCAAGAACGGTGGCCGCGTCGACTGCTATTCGCGTATACAGCGTGGCCGGAGCCGGCGGCGCCATGTCCGGATGCCGGAACAGATCATAGTTCAGCACCGCCAGCGCTTTTAGGCGCGCACGCAGCGTACTCAGACTCATAATTCTGCCGTTCCCCACCTCATAGTTCGAATATCGGCAGATCCTCTCTCGTTCCTCATTGGGCCTCCTGCCTCCCGCCCGGCCGAATTCCGGAGTCGGTGATATAGCAGGATATCAATTCGTGCGGCGTGACGTCGAATGCCGGAGAATACACCCTGATCCCTTCCGGCGCGGTCCGCTTGCCGAAGCCGTTGGTTATCTCCTCGGCGCCTCGTTCCTCTATGACGATTTGGCGTCCGGTGGCGGTAGCTTCATCGAATGTCGAAGTTGGCGCGGCGACATAAAACGGAATGCCGTGATGGTTTGCCAGCACCGCCAGGCCGTACGTGCCGATCTTGTTGGCCGTGTCGCCGTTGCGGGCGATCCGGTCGGCCCCGACAATCACATGATTGACCTTCCCCTGCCTCATGAGAACAGCCGCCATGTTGTCGCAGATCAGCGTGACATCGATCCCTTCTTGCTGCAGCTCCCATGCAGTCAGACGGGCCCCCTGCAACAGCGGGCGGGTTTCGTCGGCGTAGACGCGAAGCCGCTTTCCCTGATCGCGACAGGTGTAGATCACTCCCAGCGCCGTCCCGATGCCGCCGGTCGCGAGCGCTCCGGTGTTGCAGTGTGTGAGAATGCCGTTGCCGTCCTGAATCAGATCAGCGCCGAACTGACCGATCCGTGCGCACATCTGACGGTCCTCGTCATGGATTCTCTCGGCTTCGTCCCACAGACGATCCGCTACGGCGCGATAGTCCCATACCTCTTCCGAAATCACCGTCCCAGTCGCACGGTCGATCGCCCAGAACAGGTTCACTGCGGTCGGGCGGGCGGCCTTGATTTCGTCGGCCAATCGCTTGACGGTCGTTGGACTGCCGTCTCTCACCTGTTGCACGGCAATCGCGAGGGTGTACGCCGCCGCAATCCCGATCGCCGGTGCGCCCCGAATTTCCAGCCGCTTGATCGCGCCAACAATCTCCCGATAGTCATCCAGCGTTCGGTACACTAACTCCTTGGGAAGCTTGGTCTGGTCGATGAGGCGAACACTGTTGCCGACTCGCTCAATTGATTTGATTTTCATTTCCCGTTTGGACATACAGATGTCGTTTGACTTTCTTGGCTGAGGTCTTTTCCAGTTCGTGGAGGCGAATGTCGAAACGGCCGATGCGCTTGAATTCGGCAACCCGGGCATTCACCGAGTCGATCTCCGCGCCGATTACCTTTCTGACCTGATCCATATCCGGACTGGCGTCGCCGCCGAGGTTGAATCTCGATCGGATCTGGTCCACATCCGGTACCACCACGGCACAGACCTCTTCTCCCTGTTTGTTTTCTTTCCTGCGCCCGTACACGACCGATTCGAGCACGTACGGCGATTCCAGCAGTTTCTCTTCCAGTTCTTCGGGATAGATGTTCTTTCCCGCCGCTGAGACAATGACCAATTTGCGGCGTCCGGTGATCCACAAGTGCCCCCTGTTGAGTCGGCCTATGTCGCCGGTAAACAGCCAGTTGTCTCGCACCAGTTCGGCCGTTTTGCCGGGATTGTTCCAATAGCCGGGCGTGATGGATTTTCCGCGCACAATGATTTCACCGATTCCATCGGCATCGGGTTCGTGAATGCGGACATCGAGATTGGCCAGCGGCGGCCCGACTGAGCCGAATCGAATATTATCCGGTCGGTTGGTCGAGATGACCGGTGAGCATTCCGTCATACCGTACCCCTGTAGAAAATCGATGCCGAGATAATTGTAGAAGCGGGCGATTGACGGCGGCAGCGGCGCGCCGCCGGAAACGAGCATCCTGATCGAGCTGAGTCCGGCCTTACTCCTCACCGACCCAAACAACTGCCTCCCCCACTTAAAGCCCATGCCCCAGCCGAGGCCGGACAGCCGCAAGAAAAGATTGATGATCAGTCTCTGTGCCGATGACGCCCGCTCGATACCGCGCTGTATCGCGTGCGCCATCTTCTCGAACAACAACGGCACACCGCACATGACGGTTACCCGGTTCGAACCGATATCCTCAAGTAACTCGGTCGACTTCAGCGAACGCGCATAGACGATAGTGGCTCCCGCCAGCAGCGGCGTCAGGAATCCGCACATCGCTTCATAGGTGTGATGCAGCGGCAGCACCGAGAGGAAGACATCGCGGGAATCGAACTGCAGGGCATCCGACACCCCGGCGTAATTGGCCAGCAGATTGCCGTGTGTCAGCATCACCACTTTCGGCGAGCCGGTCGTTCCCGAGGTATAGATGAGTGCGGCTACTTCGTTTTCGAGACACAGCACCAGATTCCCTTCGTCGCCAAGCAGCGCCTTCCACGAGCGCCCGGAGTTCGTATCGAACGAATAAAGTGTTGCCTGCGGTAGCCGCTCGGCCACGGCCGCTTCGAATCGAGGGGAAACAAACAGGAGTTTCAGTTCGGAATCGGTAACAATCCGAGTGATTTCATCGATCTTGAGAGCGGCATCGATCGGCACCACCGTCTTGCCTGCCGCCAGTATTCCCAGGTACGCCAGCGGCCATTCGGGACGGTTTTCCGACAGAATGCCCACGCGGCACCCGGCGTCAGGGAGAAGCCGGTTGAGCGATCCGGACAACTGCAACATGGCCCTGGCGGCCTGGGCGTAGGTAATGATCTCTCCCTGTCCACCGTGCGCTTTAAGCGCCGCGGCTTCGGGCTGCAGTGCTGCCCGGTCGAGAAACCCCCGACAGATATGGTCGGGTAACCGAAATTGTCGGTTTCGCTCACTCACGGGAAGGAAAATTACACTCTCTTCCGTCTGTACGAAAGAAGAAAACACGCGGGCGACACTCGCGGTGCCCGCCAAAGAAGAACCGCCGGTCGCGGAACACGCAACCGGCGGTTTAGAATCGGTGCGTTAAGCCGTCACGGTGCGTTGACCGTGATGTTGGCGGTCAGCACGACACCGCCGCCACGAGGATCGGTATCGGTGATGAAGATCGTCTGGGTGCCCGCGGTAACCGGAGCGCGCCAGCGGAAGCCGAACGCCTCGCCGTAGGCATCGGTCTCGTGCGACGCGCTAAGCACCGTACCCGAGGTCGCCGTCATATTCAGCGTGTGGTCGCCCAGCGGGTTGCCCCACCGATCGACGATCGCTACGCTGATGTCGATGGTCTTCCCCGTATCACACGAGGACGGGGCGTTGACCAGCGAGCCGGTGCGGGAGGTCGTACCTGTAGCCAGGTTGATGTCGTAGGTGCGGGAGGCATAGCCGCTGCGGATCGTGACGTGATCCACGGCGCCGATGCCGTCATCGTTCGCGCCCGTTACGGAGTAGTCCATGTCGAGCGCCACGGATTTCAGTTCGATCTGACACCAGGCGCTGCCGCAGCCGTCCGACAGGACCGCCGAAGCCGTTTTGAGGAAGTTGGCTTCCGTTTTCACGATGGTCCCATTGATCGGGAAGAGACCGTTGGTGTCGAGCCCGTTTATGGTAATGGTGAATTTCGCTTCGTCGGACGCNTTNACCGACGCCGGGAAATTGCCCACGTTAATTGTCCAGGTCGGGCCGGAATTGAGGAAGATACCGGTGTCGGCTACCGTGCCGCCGGCCGTTTCGGCCATGATGACCACGATACCATCGGCGGAATCNACATTATTGCCGGAAATCCATTCGGTATATGCCACGCCTTCATGATCCTGCGTCCGCTTCATGTGCGAAATCATCGAGCCCTCGTCGCAGCTGAAGTAGACGACTGTGGAATCGTTCACCGGGTTGAGGTAAACGTCGGAGACCACCGCCACGATTCCGTTACGTCCGTTGACCACGTACCAGAACGGTACGTTGCACGTGTCGGCCCCGATCACGATATGTGCAGGCGGTCCGGCCGAGACCATGACCTGAGTGGCGTTCGACAGTACGGTATCGGCGTAGGCACGAACACGAATCGTACCCGAGCGCGTGCCGGAATGTATCGATACCGACGCGACACCCTGACTGTTGGTGACGGCCTGGTAGGGACCGTAACCGACGTTGGCCAGATGCTCACCGCCGCCGGGACCATCGGTGATGATGAAATTGATCGGCAGCCCTTCCGGAACTTCGTTNCCGTTGATGTCATAGGCAATTGCCCGGATGGTACCGCTCTCGATACCGCCGGTCTGCTTGACCGAGAGATTCATGGAATCGGAGGCGAGATAAATTGAATTGACCGTNGCATTCGGCGTCAGCTGCAGCGGGACTTCCGCGTAACCGGTGATCCCCTGATCGTTGACGGTCGCTTTGATATACACGGTGAACGCATCGCGAGCCGAGTAGTACTTGGTGTTGACGATGCCGTCCGCGTCCGTGTAGGCCGCCGACGTGATCAGACCCAGCGCATCCCAGCCGCCGTTGGCGTTGGCGTCGTAAACGAGTGAGTCAACACCGCCGGACCAGTAGCCGTTGCCGTCGATATCGACAAACTTCTCACCGGCGCACAGCTTTACGGCCGTCGATTCCGGAACCGGCTGGCCGAGCGCGTCGCGGACCGTGACACGGACCGACGCTGAATCAACCCCGTTGGCGCGGATCAAGCTCGGCGTAACGGTGATGGTCACGTTGCCCGTGCCGGTCCCCTGCTCACTCTGCTGAATCGACAGACCGACTGTTCTGGTCAGCGTCGAACCGGAGACGCCCGCACTGACATCGGCGGCCCCGGCTGTGGTGGCCGTGAAGACGGTAGCCGCAGCGCCGTTGGCATCAGTGGTGTCCTTGGCCGGCGTGAAGAACCCGGAGGTCGACGGACTGACGCTGAACGTCACTTCCTGATCGGCGACTCCGGTTCCGCCGTTGGTAATGGTCACTTCGACAATCGAAGTGCTGCCGGTGTTGACCGTCGACGGGCTCGCCGTGAGATTCATCGTGCTGCCGGTCGGCGTACTGTCCTTCTTGCTCGAACTGCTGCAGCCGGCGATCAGGGCGATAGCGGCCACGAACAGGGCAATGAGGATAACACCGCGGGGTGATTTCTGCGTGTACATAGCTTCTCCTATGTATAGATAATGTTTAGTCATCAGATGTCGCGCCCTCGGGGGCTCTTCTTTCTATATCGGAAAATCGGGCGCAAGTATTACAGGAAGGCCCCGGTTCCCGGAGGAACAGGGGCCTGTTCGTTCGTGTCTTTATGACTGCATCAGTTCTTGGCGGCCAGGTCGCCTTCCACGATGGTCGGGGTGACGAAAATCACCAGGTCCCGGCTTTCCGTCCGCTTATTGGTGTAGCGGAAAAGAGCTCCCAGTATCGGAATATCTTTCAATACCGGGACGCCGACTGTCGAGTTCAACTCGTCCTGAGTCGTCAGACCGCCGATAACGGCCGTCTGGCCGTTGGAGACGATCACGTTGGTCGAGGCGTTGCTGGTGTTGATGATGACGCCGTTGGGGTCGAACTGATAGGTCGACCGCTCCGGCTTCATGATCATCAAAATCTGGTTTTCGGCCGTGATATGGGGCGTCACGGTGAGAATGGTGCCCACCTCTTCGAACTTGGTGGTCACGTTTCCGGATTCATCAAACTGCTTGACCGGAATTTTCTGCCCCATCTGAATCTTGGCTTCCTTGTTGTCGATGGTCGTGATTTCCGGATGGGCTATGATCTTGCCCTTGCCGTTGCTGACCATCGCCTGGAGCACCGCATCAAACGACCACCCCTTCATCAGCGCGGTGACGGTATACTGACCCGCCGGGTCGGAGACGCGGTCGCCCAGCGCCTCACCCTTCTGGCTGTAGCTGTTGCCGTTGTCGGCCGTGTAGGTCCCCTGAGCGGTCAGCTTGATACCGAGTTCTTCCAGCCCCTGAGACGAGATCTCCACCAGCTGCGTGGAAATCTTGATCTGCTTGGCGGGCTTGTCGAGGTCCGCAATATAATCGAGCACCTTTTGCAGGTTGGTCGGAACTTCCTGAATAATGATCGAGTTCGAACGCTTGTCCGAGACCGCCTTGCCGCGCTCGGTCATGAGCGATTTTACCGCGCTTACGATATCATCCGACGTGGAGTTGGAGATCTTGACGATCCGCGTCTCCAGCGCCACCAGCTGCCGCTGCTCGGCGTTGTGCTTCTCGATTTCGCTGGTCTCCTTGCGATAGGCCTCAGCCGGCAGAACCCGAATGTAGCCCGACGGCTCATCGACAATCGCCAGACCATAGGTGTTGCCGATGATGTTCATGGCGTCCCGCCACATGACATCGTGCAGCTTGATCGTGACGCTTCCCTGGACATCGGGAGAGACGACGACGTTGACGCCGCCGTAGTCGGCCAGGAAGGTCAGCGCCGAACGGATGTCGGCGGATTGATATTGCAGGTTCTTAATCGGCTTGTTCGGGTCTTTCGGCTCTTCGGCCGCCACTGACATCGCCAGCGCCGCCAGCACCGCCAGAATCCCCAAGCCAAGGGCAAGTTTTGTCGTTTTGCTCCAGTTCATATCAGCACCAGCCTTTCAGCGTCAATTTGCGTTCTCTATGGCGAGAGCCACCGTCCGGCTCCATCCGTACTCGAATATCTGGAAATACACGCGGTCGTCTTCCACCCGCAGCACATAGCCGCGCTGTACCTTGTCGCCGGAGGACAAAATGTAACTGTAGCCGTTCTTGTCCTCGAACAGCGCCCGGTTGTCGCTCGCACCGCGATCCGATTCGATGATCCCTACCAGACGGAGACCGTCGATATTCGGAACCCGGTTTTCGATCGGCGTATTGAAGGTCCGGGAATCATCGATCAGCGTCGCAAAGGGATCGCGATTGCCCAGCGATTCGTATTTCACGACCAGCCGCTGCGGAAATTCGGCGACCATCGTCCCCTTGATTTTGGCATCAGCCGCGGCCGACCGGCGGAATCGCGAGGTCGACTTGTTCGCAGGCAGATCGGGGTTGGCGCTCGCTGCGTCATCCGCTTCGGCCACTTGGGCACTTTCATCGTCAGTCAGCGGGCGCGGAATCGTTACCGTGGTGGCCGGCTGATCTTTCTTATCAGACGGAGTCACCGTCGCCACAGTCGGCACAGGCGTGACCGGTGTGGCTGTCTCGACTGCCGGCTTGGTGTCCGGAGCCGATGCAACAGTCGGTGCGGGTTGCGGATTCTGCTGTGTCGGAGCAGCCGGGACTGATGCCAGCGGCTTATCGGCCGGTTTGGTGTCCAGTGCCTTCACAACCTCGACCGGCTTCTGAGCCGTCTCGGTCGGGCTCGGCTTAACCGACAACGCCTGCTGAATCTGATTGGCTTGCACCGATGGTGTAGCCGGTTTCACTGCTACTGCCGGAGGAGTTGCCTGCACATTGGGCTTCACCGTTGTCTCCGGCGCCGATGGCGCGGGCTTTGAAGCGGTCGTAACCGGGACGGTCGTTTTCACTTCCGGTTGAGCCGGCTTGACCGCCACGACCGGTGTCGGCGTAGGGGCCGGCGTCGTCGTAGTCGGTTTCGGAGCGACGGGCGCCGGTGTCGCTATCACCGTCGGCACTGCCGGTTTGGGATTTTCGGTCGCGACAACCTTTACCGATGTCGGTGCGGGCTGCTGGACAGCCGGAGCAACCGTCTTAGCATCTACTGTAACTACTTTCACTGTACTCGTATTCGGAGCCGGCGTAACCGGAGTCGCCGTCGGCTGAACTGCCGGCGTGGGTAAGCCGGACAAACTTGTCAAACGATCTGTCTCCGCCAGTTTGGCTTTGTCGACGGGCGCGGTCTGGTTCGATACCGTCGCCGGTGCAACGGTCGGTGCCGCGGCCACAGCGGGCTTCGGAGCCACTACCGGCTGTGCGGGCTTCGCCGCATCGGTTGACCACGTCGAGAACGCCGTTGCGGCTTTGTCCGAGAACGTGATCTTGACACAGTTCCCCTGCCGCTCGACCTGATAGACGGGCGGTTTGGTGAGATCAAACACCACGCGCACGACCTTCTCCGGCGTCACGGCGTACTGACCGGTGCGAATACCGGTGATGCCGCATACGGGAAGATTGGTGTAGCTCTTGGCGCTCAGACCGGTGGTGACGCCGATGATATCAAGAATCATCCGGTCACCTTTCCCCTCCTTGGGAACCTCGGTCTGGTGGCTGACCTGGAACGGCCCGTCGGCGGTCACGCGGGCCACCGTGGCGCCATTCTCATAGTTGAGCGCAATCTGTGTCACCTGGACAGCTAGTGCCTGACCGGCGGCCAGTGCGGCAACCAGAACGATGATATATGCAAGCTTCTTCATTGGCTCATCATCTCCTATAGCACAAGCTCTTTCAGCCGCTCTTCTTCCTTGACATAGTAGGTCGAGAGAACAAAGATCGCGGACATGGTTTCTTTCTTCTTACCGACTTCGCGCGGGGCGTTGTCCGCCTCCTGTTGCTGCGCGTTGCCGGCTGATATCGCCACGTTCTTCGCCTTGATGTCGACATTGCTGATGTTGGCGATGAACGGGAAGTTGGCTACGTAGCTCAGGAACGAGCCGAAATCGTGGTACGTGCCGGCAAGTTCGATCTCGTACGCCGCTACATTATAGAACTCCTGCTCCTTCACCGGCAGCGGCTGTACGCTGACGATCTTGGTGCCGGTCAACGACGACGCCGTGTGCAACTGCACCAGCATCGACGGAATTTGTTTCACTTCCGGCAGCAGCGCCTCAATCTGGTGGTAGCGCTCGATCAACTGAGCGTACTCCGTCTGCAGCGCGTCAAGCGATTTGGCCTTCATCTCCACGTTCTTGAGGTTCGTGGTGATGGTCTCGAACTCCTGGCTCTTCTGGGCGATCTGGGTGTCGTACTTCGAGTACACCCGGGAGTACCACAGGTAGACGACGGCCAGAAAGGCCAGAGCGCTGAGCGCAATCTTCTGCGTCTTCGAGTCTCTCATATCCATAAATCGTCGCTCCTAGTTCTCGTTCTCATTGGCCAGGGCGTTACCCGCGGTCGTCGTGGGAGTCGCTTCTTCATAGTCGGCTTCGTTCAAATCCTCGCTCTCACTGCCGCGCTGGGCCACCATCGTCCGCAACTGCTCATCGGTGAGATAGTGAACGTTACAGCTCACCACGAAATTGTATGCCTTTTCATTACCCGTAAACTTGACTTCCTTCGAGGAAACCAGTTCCACGTTGTCGAAATAGTCCGAGCGCATCAGGTTGATCATGAAGGCCGCCAGCGCGTTGAGCGTGAACGCGTGTCCCTCGATCTCGGCCTGGTTGAACGACGGCATGGTATCGGTCGGTGTCGCCGCCACCTGTGCCGTGTTGTCTTTCGCGTTCTTCTTGGCGTCCGGCATCGACCCGGTGGTCTTGCTCTGGTCCGGCTTGACGGCCGGCGCCTTCTCTCTCAACTCGGACAGCCAGACAAAGTCCGGGACGTTGGACGCGACATCCTGAAGTATCCGTACCCAGACCGACCGGTGACGGTCGAGCCGTTCGACGGCTTCGAGACGGTGATTGATCTTGGTCTTCACATCTATAAGGGCGTCGACCAGCTTGATGTCCTTCTGCAGCATCGCCGCCCGCTCGTTGGCGCGCTCGATCCCGCTTTCCAGCGTGCCGATCTGCCGCACCTGGTAAAACGTGACCACCGCCAGCATGACGATGACGCCGGCGGCCGCACCGACGATATACAGGCCGGTCTTGCCGAAGTTGAAGCTGCTCTGGCTCTTCAGGTAATTCTTGGGAAGCAGGTTTATCTGTATCATGGTCCGATTACCTCGCTTTCCGCATGGCTAAACCGATGGAGACCGCGAGCAGTGGCGCAATCTTCTCCGGCTGGAGATACTGGAACAGTTCCGGATCATAGTCGATCGATCGCAGCGGGTTGGCGATTTCCAGCGGCACATTCAGCTTGGACTGAAGGTACTCGGGGAGATACGGCACCAGCGCGCCGCCACCCGACAATACGATCCAGTCGATCCGGTCGACCTTGGCCTGCGACCGGAAATACGAAAACGCCAGTTCGATACCGGATACCAGCTCGTCCATCGACGACGTAATGGTCGCCTTCAGCATATCCTGGTCGATCGATTCCGTCATGTCCCCCTTCATCGCCTTGGCGGTGAGTTCGGGACTGAGGCGAAACTCGCGCAGAATCGAGGTCTGGATTTCACGGGTGCCGGATGACACGTCGCGCGTGCCGGCAAACAGACCGTCGGCCATGTACGTGATGTTGGTGACATCGTGCCCGATGTTCACCAGCGCCGTGACGCGGGACGGGTCGACNTCGTAGTTGTGCTCGTAAGCGTTGAAAATTGCGAAGGCGTCGTCATCGACGATGACCGGGCGAAGGCCGCAGTCTTCAATCAGNCCGAGGTACATCTTCAGATACTCTTTGCGGGCCGCCACCAGCAGCACGTCCATCTTGTTGATGTCGTCGTCGGTCTTGATGATGTGGTAATCAAGCGTGACGTCTTCGACATCGAAGGGAGCGCGCTGTTCGGTCTCGAAGAGAATGGCCTGCTCCGCTTCCGGACCGGTCTTCTTCTCGGTCGTGAACTTGTCCGTGATGACGCCGTGACCGGAAATCGATACCACGACATCCTTGATCTTGGGATCCGTCTGGTCAATGAGAGACTGGATGTTGAAGATGACGGCTTCGCGATCCCGAATTTCATCAGCGACGATGGCTTCGGGCGGCAGCTCTCTGATTCCGATTGCCGAAACCGAGTATCCGCCCCGCGAGTGATCAAGCTTGACCAACTTGATGGAGTTGGCGCCGACGTCCAGCCCGACCGTGCTCTTGCTCTTTCGTGATAACAACATACGCAACTCTTTATTTGCAGGTATCCGTTTTTCGCTTTAGCACATAATTACTGCTTTTGTCATTATCGGCATGCTGTGTCGGCAATTAACTGCCGGTCAAAAAAAACCTCGACCGCTTAGTGTCGGCCCGAGGCCGCCCGACCCCCTTAGCGGTCAACACGTTACGGTAATATCGGAGTTCTTCCCCCCGGATTGAGTCCGCCTCACCGGCGCGGCACGGCACAAGCAATAACCCCCGACTCGTCCTGAGCCGGGGGTCGCCGAGAGAGCATGAAGGAGGTCAGGGAAACTTTAATAATGCCAGAACGTCGAATGCACCCGTCCGGTCGATGCCAGCACGTTCGTGGAACTGAACGCCACCACATCGCGGCTGTACGCCAGCATGTACAGGTTGCCGCCCCCCGCGAAGCCGGCCGATCCGGAAGGCGTGAACGTGACCACGTTATTCGTAACGTCCGTGCCGATCCAGACGATCTCCGGAGGCAGCGTGTCCACGCGCATGACGGAATCACCGGAGACAAAATCGTAGTTCTCCGGCGTCACGAGATCTTTGAACAACGTCAGCGTCATATTTTCGGTATTGAGGCAGACGCCGTACGGCACCTTGTCGGTGATCGCCTGTGAGCGGGCGAGGCGCAGCGTCGACGTCATATCCTTGACGCGCGAACGAAAGCGGTTCCGCTCATACGCCTTCTGCAACTGCGGTGTTGCCATGGCGCTGACCAGACCGATAATCACGACGGTGGTCATGAGTTCCACGATCGTGAAGCCGCGATAATTCCGGGTTTTCATACTTTTCATGGTCAAACCTTTCGCCGGGCAGTTCCTGCGCTTGCGCAACAGGGGCGACCCCGGCCATGCTTCCAGCTAAAGCATACCCTGTGCCTTTGGTGCTTTTGGATCACAGGAATAGGGTGGTGATTTGCATCCGATTGTCCGATAAAGAAGTATCGGCCGTCGCCATGAGGGTTAACCGACTTGCCGGCGCCGTTTCCGAGCATCTTGACAAGGGAGTTGCTCCCATACCTGTGGGAGGCGAACAACTCTTGATTGACAAGCTGACGGAATTGTGTAAATTGGTAGATTGTAAGAAGTTACTTCGGGCATTACAGCGACGATGACTACGGCGCGAAAGGGAACCTCAATGTTTGGTTTGCAGCTAAGGAAGACCTCCGGTATCGCTCTCATTTTGGCTTGTGCGCTCAGCGTTGGCTCAGTGCAGGCCGAACCATCGGCCTTGTCCCAGGAGCCGGTGGTGATTCAGAAAGCCAGTCAGGTCATCTCGGACCAAACGCGAACCATTCTCTCCAGTCGGAATCCTTACGTCGCCAAATGCTGGGTGTTCTTTACTGACAAAGGTGTGTTCGACAGCCGTGCGTTTCAGCGTCAGGCGGCCGCCGTGGAGATTAACGAGCACGCCATGACCCGGCGGGCAAAAGTCGGCATGAATCGCGTTCTATTTGTCGATCTGCCGGTAGTCGCCACGTATGTTCATCAGATCGAGAATCTCGGCGGGCAGTTGCGCTACGAATCGCGCTACCTTAACGCCGCGAGCTTTGAAATACCGATGGATGCGTTGAACACCGTCGCCGCCCTGCCGTTCGTGGCCGAAATTCAACCCATCGCCGAGTACATCCGCCCGCCGGAGCCGACTGAAGACCGCCCGCCCTCAACCGGGGCGGCGTCCGGGACCAACGACCTCCCTTACGGCAGCTCTTACACTCAGCTCAATCTGATGAAGGTGCCGACCGTTCATAACAAGGGATATAACGGCTCGGGAGTAACGCTGGCAGTATTCGATACCGGCTTCCGCAAATCGCACCAGGCGTTTGCCAATGCCTATGCGGAACACCGCGTACTTGGGGAGTACGATTTCATATTTCATGATAGCAACACCGCGAATGAGGCCGTCGACGTCTCTAATCAGTGGAGTCACGGTACGTCGACATGGTCGCTCGCCGGCGGCCAATACTCCGGCCAGTTGTACGGCGCCGCCTACAAGGCGAACTTCCTCCTCTGCAAGACCGAGGACGTTCGGTCTGAAACGCACGTGGAAGAAGACAACTGGGTTGCGGCCCTCGAGTGGTCGGATGCCCGCGGCGTCGATGTCGTCACATCGTCGCTTGGCTACAGGACCTTCGATGCCGGTCAGACCAGCTACACCTACGCTGACATGAACGGCGCGACGGCTATCTGCACCAAGGCCGCCAACAAGGCCGACAGTCTCGGCATCATCGTCTGCAACTCGATGGGCAACGATGGCCCAAGTGCGGGGACCCTGAGTGCTCCCGCCGATGCGTTCGGCATACTGGCTGTCGGGGCAGTCTATTCGAACGGCACGATTGCGGGATTCTCGTCACGCGGGCCGACCTACGATGGCCGCACCAAGCCCGAAATTTGCGCTATGGGCGTGAGCACCTATGCCGCCTCGTCGAATGGCGATGCCGCCTACAACAATGCTTTCAGCGGCACGTCCGCAGCGTGTCCGATGGCGGCCGGCGCAGTCTGTTTGCTTGTGCAGGCACATCCTGACTGGCCCCCGGCGCTCATTCGGCAAGCGATCATGGCCACGGCTTCCAATGCCACGGCACCCAACAATACCTACGGCTGGGGCATCGTGAATATCGATTCGGCCATGACGTGGGGCGTGAATTTCGCGACCGATACGCACATCGGCCCCGCGCCATTGACCGTGCAGTTCACGAATTCGTCGCAGATTGCATCTACCTCGCTGCTATGGAATTTCGGTGACGGCCAGACGTCGACGCTCCCGAATCCGTCTCATCAGTATTCCACGCCCGGCCATTTCACGGTCACGCTCACGCTGCAGACCGAGTACGGTCCGATGTCGGCGCAGAAGCCGGACTATGTGGCCGTGACTGCCGACACGCTTCGCTTCGGCAATGACTCCGTATTTGCCGGACATCAGGGGATCAAGTCGATCACTTTGACCAACACCCAGCTGTTGACCGAATTGACCGTCCCCTTCCGGGTGGCCGCGTCACCGCTGCGGATTACGGTCGACTCCATTACGCTCGGCGCCCGCACATCGTATTTCGATGTGCTGAGTTTCCAGTTGTTTGACCCGGTAAACAACCAGTACGTGTGCCGTCTGATCGCCAACAGTGGAACATCCAACCCGCCGCTGGCCGAGGGCTCCGGAGAGATTCTGAAAGTGTACTGGACAACCCATCCGTACGATCTCGGTGACCTGCAAAACAGCATCGATACGGCGACTCTGGTATCCCAGCATCTGGGCCTGGTATCGACCGGACTTACCTATGTTCCGACCAGCTTCACTGGAACAATGTCTACGCGCCATATTCTGCGGTGTGACCTGACCGGCAATCTGTTCATCGATCTCTCGGACCTGAGCGCCCTGATATCATACCTGACCGGCGGCGGCTTCGCGCCGACGACCGTGCAGTCGGGTGATTTCAACGCCGATTACATCGTGGACCTGAGCGACTTGTCGTCCCTGGTCTCCTATCTGACCACCGGGGCGCCGTATCCGGTCAACCCCTAATAGCGGGCTCCACAAACAGGCATGAAAGAACCGACCCCTGAGGGGTCGGTTCTTGGTTTGGCTATCGTTCTCTCGCGTCAGACGGTGAATTTCCCGTTCCGGTAAATAACCTTGCGGTCAGCGGTAATCTCGCTGCCGCCCCTGAGATCGCAGACCATATCCCAGTGAATGGCGCTCTTGTTCTTGCCGCCGCTCTCTGGAATCGAGGCCCCCAGAGCGAGGTGACACGTGCCGCCGATCTTCTCGTCAAACAGCGTATTGCGGGTGAATTTCTGGATGTCGTAATTGGTGCCGATGGCCGTCTCTCCCACAAACCGCGCCCCGGCATCAACTCCCAGCATGTGCTTCAGGAACTCCAGGTTTTTCGCCGCCGCTTCCTGTACTACTTTCCCCTTCTTGAACGTCAGCCGAACATCGCTCACTTCCCGCCCCATGTATACCGCCGGAAAACTGTACCGGATATGACCCTCGACTGAATTCTCGATCGGGCCCGTGAAAATCTCTCCATCGGGGAAGTTTTTGGTACCATGGCAGCTGATCCACTTGCGACCGCCGGCACGGAACCGAAGGTCCGTATCCTCGCCGCGAATCCGGAACTCGTCGGCCGATTCCAGGATCTTCACGATTCGTTTCTGTTCGCCTTCGACCTTCTGCCAGTGCTTGATCGGGTCGGCGGCATCAAGATGTCCGGCGCCGTACACAAACGCCTCGTAATCCGCCAGCGACATGTCGGCTTCCTGAGCGTCGGCAAACGTCGGGTACTGCGTTCCAACCCACTTGTATGAGCCGTCCCCCATGCGCTTGAATCGCTTCTGCACCAGCGGCCGCATCGCCTTCTGCTGCATCGCCTGACGTTTGGAATCTACCCCCGACAGATACCGGGTGTTTTCATTACCCCAGATCGTGGCGTGAGCATCAATCCGGTCNATNTCGAGTTTCAANAGNGGNGACACGAACTTCAACTGCTCATCGGTCGCGTGCTTGAAAAANTATTCTTCGGTTTCCGTGGCCCGTATGCTGATATACGGACAGGCGCCGACATCGACCGCCTGTTCATACAGNGCCTTCATGAGCGGCAACGAAGTTAGCTCCCCCTGTATCTTGAACATCTCCCCTTTCTTTAACATGAGGGAGTACTGAACAAGAAGTTTCGCGAGTTTGGTGACGCGCGGATCCATAGTCCTCCTGAGAGTATTAGCAGTAGTTACCAGGGCTTCAGGACCGGTTGGTCCGTAGTGCCCCTTCCATTTGCAGCAATTTGATCTTCATAGGTAATCCCCCTCCGTAGCCTCCGAGCCCGTTCGACGCCACCACGCGATGGCACGGGATCACGATCGGCAGATTGTTGCCGGCGTTCGCCATGCCGACTGCCCGGCTGGCTTTCGGATGCCCAATCGCCTCCGCAATCTGGCCGTAGCTCATCGTTTTTCCGTACGGAATTGCCGAAACCTGTCCAAGCGCGAGCCGTTGGAACGCCGTGCCCCGAATATCGAGCTTGATCGAGAAGGAGCGGCGGCGTCCTTCCAGATATCCCTGAATCTGCTTTTCAGCTCTCAGGTTGATCGAACCGCCGGTCTGCCGCTCGTGATGAGGAAAGAGGCGGCTCAACGTCGCCTCGAAAGAGCTTCTGCTCTCGCCCGGCAGACAGACCACCGCCAGACCCTTCCTGGTGGCAGCCGTACGAATCAGCCCGATTTTCGTCTCAAACGAATGTATGAACAGCTTTTCCATATCGTCTCAACGTTTCGCCGCTGTGCTCAGACCGGCAGCAACCGAAGCAGTTCTCGCAAATTATTCAGGGAGTAGTCCGGCTGCAGCGCCGCCACATCTTCGTGCCCGCCGTATGGTGATCGCACCGCCGCAACCTTCACCGGCACGCGCCGCGCCGCCAGAATATCGTTGATCGTGTCCCCCACCACGAGCGCCGAGGCGGCATTGCAGTTGAGCTGCTGGAGCGCCAGCGTAAATGCCTCCGGGTCCGGCTTCGGAGCGGCCACGTCGCTGCCCGAGACACTGGTCGGGAAGTACTTTGTCCAGCCCAGTTTCGCAATGATACCGTCAAGGTGGCCGCGTGTTTTGGTCGTGGCGATCGACATGCGAATTCCGCGCTTATGTACTTCGGACAGTACGGCATCGACACCGTCAAGCGGGTGAGCCGACGCGACCACAGTCTCTGCGGCGCGCACCTGGAAGTGGTCGTACAGTGCGTCGGCCGAGGCCGATGTGAAATCGGCAAACATCTGCTTGAGTGGAAATCCGATATACCGTTTGATTTCCTCCGCCGAACGTTCCGTCTCCCTCATCTGCCGCAGCGCATAATTGGTCGCGTCCACCACGCCCTCCGATGAGTCGATCAGGGTGCCGTCGAGATCGAAAATGAGCGCGTGCACTGCCATCAATAGAACCGCCGTACCTTGCCCGTCAAATCCGTCAAACTGACCTGATTGGCGCCAACGATTTTTCCATAATCGAAGTCACCGACTAAAATAGAGTAATCGTCCACCGTCGTCAAGGGTAGGTTCCCGGCGTCGAGGCCCCGCGGCAATGATTCACCGGCCGGACCGCCGTTTACCACGATGAATCCCGAGTCGACCGCAATCGTTTCACCCGGCAATCCGATAACGATTCCGACTCTGTTCTGGCCGTGGCCGACACGATAACGCACGACGTCGCCGCGGTCGGGCAGGGCGTGGAAGATCGGGTGCTTGATAAACGGAATGTTGACATAATAGCTGATGGAATTGGCGGCCACCACTTGCCCTGCCGGTACGACCGGCGACAGGTTGTTGTTGCCGACCACGAAGAACTCCGGCGCATTCCGAATCCCGAAATTCACGAGCGCAGTCGGCGCCAGCAACTGGTATAATATCCCCGCGCCGAGCGCGATGCGTGCCGCCTTGACGCTGATGTCGAACTTGCCGCGCTTTCGCTTAATCAGCTTGGCCAAATCGACAAAACTGAAGATGTAAAACAGAACCGGCAACCCGAGCAGAACCCAAACCGCCAACGTTGGCAGCGGCAGCAGAAGCGACGTGGCCGCCAGAGTTGCGGCGAGAATCATGATGAGAAAGACGAAGACGCCGAACAAGCGGTCCCCCCACACAAAATGCGCCAGCCCCGGCAGGAGGAGGTTGTAGAGAGCACCGAGAAACTGGGAGTGGCGAAACCGATGGGTCACAGGGCAATCCCGTGTGTGAATTTGGTACAATTCTGCGGCGGGCGGTGCGCCGTTTGCCCGAGTAAGCCGATAGCAGAAATAACGTTATCCGTCATGAACACAATATACAGACGGTCCGGCCCGGCAGAAAGTTACATTGCACTTCCCGATCGGGCGGATAACCGGCGACGGGCTATGACGTTAGAGCGGCAATTTAATCGCCGGCACGGGCAACGAAACCATTGTACGTTCGTAAGTGTTAAATAGTCAATAGGATGGAAACGTTCACGCGAGTTGGGGCGGCTTGACAGATTCTCTCTACTCGCTTTATTGGTACCGAGATAAAGAAGGTCAACTGGAGGAATAGATGTTGCGCTACACGAGCCAGCTTTTGGGAATTACCGTTTTCGCGCTGACGCTGATTTGGTTTGCCGGTCCCGGCGATGCCGATCAGTTAAACGCCAAGGAGCCGGTGCTCTGGGCCGACACTGTTCAGATCAACGTGAACGAAGTCCAGCCGTCCGAGCCGGACTCGGCCGCGATGAGCCGCGAGAACTTCTTCCGCAGTATCAAGAAGCTCACGCAAACCGCGTTCAATATCCGCAACAATTACATGGAAGATGTCGACATCGGCCAGATCGTCAAATCCGGCATCAACGGCATGCTCGATGGACTCGATCGCTACTCGGTCCTCATGGAGAAATCCTCCTATGACGCCTTGATGGAGACGACTCACGGCAAGTACAGCGGGCTTGGCATGATGATCGACGAGCGGGACGGCAACATCATCGTCATCTCCCCCATCGAGGGTACTCCCGCCTATCGCAAGGGACTTCACGCCGGCGACATCATCATGGAGATCGACGGCAAGAGCACGGACAAGATGAAGACCTCCGACGCCTCGGCGCTGATGCGCGGACAGGCAGGCACGACCGTGAAGTTGGTCGTGAAGCGGCCGGGTGTCACCGAGCCCCTGGAATTCGATTTGCAGCGGGCTGAGATCGAATTGAAATCGGTGAATTTCGCCGGAATGATCCCCGGAACCACCTTCGGCTATGTGCGGCTGTCCCGCTTCGCCGAGGAGACCGGCTCGGAATTGAGAGAGGCGATCACGCAGCTTAACGGCGATGGCGCCACCGCGCTGATCTTCGATCTCCGTTCCAATGGCGGCGGCCTGCTCGATCAGGCCAAGGAAACGGCTGAGTTGTTCCTCAAGCAGGGTTCGGAAATTGTGTATACCCGTGGCAAATACGCCGACAGTGAGCGCCACCTCAAGTCGGAGCGCCCGCCGCTCTTTCCGCCAGACAAACCGCTCATCGTATTGGTCGACGACGGCACCGCGTCTGCATCGGAAATTGTCGCCGGCGCCATTCAGGACTGGGACCGCGGATTAATCGTCGGGACCACCACCTATGGCAAAGGCCTGGTACAGCAGATATTCCCGATTTCAAACGATGACTCGCTGGCCTTGAAACTTACCACCGCGAAATACTACGTGCCGTCCGGCCGCTGCATTCAGAAGCCGGATCGCCAGTTCAAGCATCCGCTGGCCGACAACGAAACCGAGGAAGACTCGATCCGCGTGGCCGACTCGATGGAAGTGGCCAACCGGGAGATTTTCTACACCAACGGCGGCCGGATCGTCTACGGCGGCGGCGGTATTGTGCCGGATATCGAAGTGGAGCGGGAAACATGGAAGCCGATCGAGATCAATCTCGAACGTAAGTCGATGTTCTTCGATTTTGCCGTCGCGTATGTGACGAAACACCCGGATATCAAGCCGGACTTCGTCGTGACCGACCAGGTCGTCGGTGATTTTAAGCAGTTCCTGAAAGATAAGAACTTTACGTACAAGTCGACACTTCAGGCCAGTCTCGAGAGCATGGAAAAGACCGCCAAGCAGGAGGGGAAGGACAGCTTGTTCGACAACTCCTTCAAGGCCATGGATGTCATCATCGAAAAGGAGAAGGCGGCCGACTTCGATCAGTCGCTCGATTATGTCAGGCGTGCGATTCGCCGCGAGGTCGTCTCCGCCATTGCCGGTGAGCGCGGCGTGTACGAGCAGATCGTGCTGAAAACCGACAAGACGGTACAGAAAGCGCTGTCAATCCTGGAGCAGCCCAAGGAGTACACGAAGTTGATCACCGAGGGACAGCATCCGGATCACGCCAAGAACTGATCCGGTCGGCATGGTAGATAACAGGAAAGGCGTCCATCCGGACGCCTTTCTTATTTTCCCTCTGTCAAACAGCTCTTATAGAACGGAATCGGCCAGGATGCTTTCCATCGGACGCATCCCCGGCGTTATCTGCTTGAGGAGCCAGACATCTTTCTTGCGCTCGAACGTGAGTGTGGCCGAGCGAAGATTCCGGCTGTCCTTCCCCATGATCAGGCAGTCGACCCGGGCTTTATCGTTGGTGTAGTAGATTTCGGTGTGCGCGAAGCGGTTGAACACGAACGTCGGATCGGAACCGTTGGTAAATTGCACCAGCGAATCGGCGCCGCCGGCAGCCGCATAGTCCTGGGTCAACAGAGAGTCGATGGCATTCCGCCCGCGCGATTTGATCGCTTCCTGCACCTCGTACACCCGTTGCTTGATGATGGGGATGTAGTCCCGCGACGGCGATTTCTCCCGGCAACTCCAGACTGCCGTGAGCACGAATACGATAAGGACTGAATGCACAACCCCACGGTTCATTTCAGCGACTCCAATCGGTACTGGCCGTTGCCATACCGTGTCAGGGTTCCAGCCGCCACCAGTTTATCGAGCGTCCGACTGGCCGTCAAGTTCCAAAACCAGAGGCGGGAACCGAGCGTGAACATGTTCGGTCCGAGAGCGTCCAGTTCTGTCTTCAGTCCGTCGAGCGCCGCCGACAGAATCGGAGTCGAGCCGGCCGTGACCGCCTTGATCACCGGCGCGGTGATCGATGTATCGATCATGAATATTTCCTGAGCGTATTGCGGGTCGAGAGTCCAGTCGGTTCCCTGGCTCAGGATAGTCGGGAACGGATAGATGTCCGGACACTTGACCGGTGCAATCTCGTCGCCGAACTGCAGCGCATAATGCCCCGTGGAGCCGCTGATACTGATGTACTGATGACCGTTGAAGACGTTGCCTCCCTGTACCGCATACATGAAATTCGGGATGTTCGCGTTGCACGGGTCGGTGTCTCTGTAAATGTCCAACAGAGCGGTATCGGTGACGAATTTCTGCCCGAGATTCCCCCACAGCACCAGCCCGCCGATCACCGGGTACAGCCGGTACAGAATCGTTCCGCCGTTGAGGAAATCGCTGCTGTCCCGCGCCACCACGCCGGCGTTGATCAGGCCTTCGAGCGTATGCCGGTAGGCCGGGAGATTCGCCGTAA
>PQAP01000212.1 GCA_003105265.1 candidate division GN15 bacterium
GACTCCCGGACAGGTCATACTCTCGCATCTGGCACAGGCCGGGATGGGAAAGCGATAGGCCGGGCCAGAGCGCCGCTGCCTCAGGGCGTATGTTGTTTCCTGAGATCGAAACTCCCGCGCTGCTGATTGAACAGGCAATTCTCAATCGCAACATCGAAACGATGCAGCGCCTGGCAGACTCGCACCATGTCAAGCTACGCCCGCATATCAAGACGCACAAGTCGGCCGTAATTGCCGGAATGCAGCTGGTCGCCGGCGCGTGCGGCATTGCCGTTGCCAAACTCTCGGAAGCCGAGATCATGGCACGGCACGGCATACATGACATCCAGGTTGCCAATCAGGTGACGGGAGCATCACGCATCCGACGGCTGCTCGCTCTCGCTGATAGTACGGCAATAACCTGTTGTATCGACTCAGCGGCCAACGCGCACGAACTCTCAGCCGCTTTCTCGGTGCGCGGCCGGCGGTTGGCGGTGTTCATCGAGATCGACACCGGTCTCCATCGCTGCGGACTCAGCGATCCGGATCAAATCGTCAAGCTTGGCAGAGTGATTGACGAATGTGAAGGTTTAGCGCTGGTCGGCATCATGACTCACGCCGGGCATGCCTACGCGGCCGCCGACATCAATGCCGTCGGAAATATCGGCCGGAGCGAAGGGGAAACCATGGTTCGGCTTGCGGAAGTCCTTCGACGGTCAGGGCTTCGCATCGAGCAAATCAGCGTTGGCTCGACCCCCACAGCACGCCACGCGGTGGTGGTACCCGGTATCACCGAACTTCGGGTCGGTAACTACGCGTTCAACGACATGATCCAGGTCTCGCTGGGGGTGGCAACTAGGGATCAGTGCGCTCTTACTGTCCTATCGACCGTCATCAGTGTGCCTGCCGACAATCGGGCGGTGATCGATGCCGGCAGCAAATCGCTCACCACCGAACAGGGAGCGCATGGCAACGCCAAACTGGCCGGGTATGGAAGAGTGTGCGACCGTGCGATCACACTCACTCGCCTGTCGGAAGAGCACGGGGTTATCGAGCCGCGTGGGATCGACGTATCGATCGGCAGTCGCATCCGTATCATCCCCAACCATGCGTGCGCGACTGTCAACTTATATGACCATGCGTACCTGGTCGACGGTGACCGGGTGCTTCAACAGATTCCGATAGATGCCCGCGGCTGTATTGTCTGATCCGGCTAGGACAGCCATTTCTCCACAATCAGCATCGTGACACAGATCGCCAGAATCACGACGGTAAGTGTCACTCGAAGTATCTTGTAGACCGGTCGGTCTGTGGGCGGAGTGACCGGCTGGTTGCGAAGAATGCGTGCGAAGCGGCGTCCATAGCTGATCAGTGACAACACCATTAGTGCCACCGAGATAGGGGTAATCAGTTCAATGCCGAAATTGAATCTGATCACGTAGAACCCCAGCAGCAGAATTACCGAGAAAAACGCATATTGGCCTACGATGTAGGAGGGAGTGCGGATATTCCAGTGCCGGATGACCAGCATGCCGGCAATGACAATAAGGAGATCCCGTCCGACAATCATTATCGCCAGCCATATAGGGAAATTGCGGAACAGAACCAACTCAACCAGCAGGACGGCTGCGAACAACTTGTCGGCCAGCGGATCGAGCACCAGTCCCAGACCGCTGCGCAAGTTGAGCCGCCGGGCCACATAACCGTCGAGGAAGTCCGTCGTTCCGATAAGCGCCAGCAGTGCCACACACACGGCCGTCGCACGGGAATCGTTTCTGGCCAGGAAATATCCCACCAGCGGCGTGATAAGAATGCGAGACACGCTGATCAGGTTAGGCGGCAGCCAGATATCCCGCAGCCGTATCGGAAGATCAGTAATGGATTGGTTAGCGGTCACGGCCCATGTATAGCCGACATCGACCGGATCTGGCAAGTAAGATTCTCCACGCGCCGGGCCCGCACTCCGCATCGCCATTGAACCCGCACAGGTCGAATCGCGAGCTAAAGTATTGTCGCACATGACCGATACAGGCAGTAATTGGATAGATGGCACGGAACTGTCAGTGACGACCTCGGTTCCGCTATGGCTCGGGCTAATCGGAGGAGCCACGCCGCAACTACGTACTGCTGAACGAAAGACGCTGCCCGTGAGAGTGGCTCAGGCAATGGGTGCAATCGCAAACGGCGGCCGGTCCGACGACCGGACAGTCTCCGTTGTATGTCAAATTGCCTATCTGCCATCCCGCTATGGAGATACGCTCAAAATTGTTGTTGACAGTTTTGCACAAAATAGGTGTTGTCTACATACTTAACATAGGGAAGAAACGGCTCACAGGACGAGAGACCGCATCGACCAAGGAGGTGTATGCTGCCAGAGATAACGAGTAGCTCGCATTTACTCAATAGAAATATATATGCGCAAATTCCAAACAATCTAACCTGAGGGAAATGACACATGAAACTCAAATGTCTCAGTTTCGTACTGCCTGTGCTGTGCGTGCTGACGGGAATTGCGCTGGGTGCGGTCACCGGAAAGATAACCGGTGTGATTACCGACGCTCAGACCAAGGAACCGATCGTCGGCGTCTCTGTGCAGATCGTCGGCACGACCATGGGCGCCCAGACAAATGAGGACGGACGGTACACGATACTGAACGTCCCGGTCGGAACCTACGCACTCAAGATCAGTGCCGTGGGTTACGCGCCGGTGGAGATCGAAAAAGTGGAGGTCTCGGCGGATCTGGCCAGCTACCAGAGCCATGCCATGACCTCGCAGGTGACCAACCTCAACGAGGTCATTAAGGTCACCGCCGAACGCCCGCTCGTGATCAAGGACAAGACGACCTCGCTCAACATTGTGCGTCAGGATGAAATCCTCGCCATGCCGACTCGCGGTATCGACCAGGTGGTCGGACTGCAGAACTCGGTCGTGACGATGCACCGCAATGTCGGCCAGGTCATCCGCGGTAGCCGGGAGAGCGCGGGCGCAACCGCCACCGAGCTCAACCTCCGCGGCGGCCGTCCGTCCGAAGTCGCCTTTTACGTGGACGGCTTCTCACAGCAGGATCCGCTGTCCGGTATCTCGACCGCGCAGATCAACAACAACGCCATTAAGGAAATCTCGATGCAGGCCGGCGCGTTCTCCGCGGAGTACGGTAACGTCTCCTCGGGTATCGTGAACGTGACCACGGCTTCGGGTACCGACAAGTACAAGGGGAATATCGATCTGGTGACCGACAACCTCGTCGGCCGGAAGCACAGCTTCGACCAGAACTACTACTCGGCCGACTTTGGCGGACCCATCCCCGGACTTAAGGGAGCGCATTTCTTCCTGTCCGGCGAACGGGACTGGCTGGGCGACCGGGATCCCCGGTATGGTGTGAAGGACGTGCTGCCGAGCGGTTCACGCCGCCTGCCCAACAACTACTCGGGCTCCTGGTCATACCAGGGCAAGATCGATTACTCCTTCACGCCCAACGTGAAGCTGGCGCTGAGCGGCACCGGCTCGGATATCAAGTGGTCGGAATACAACCACAACTATCTGTTCGATATCCAGCACACCCCGTGGTACCACGACCAGAATATCGGGCTGAACGCCAAGCTGACCCATACGCTGAGCGCCAAGACCTACTACAACCTCAGCGCCTCGTATTTCAAGACCTACCGTCTGCGCGGGGACGGCAGATGGCGGGACAACATCTGGGGATATGCCCGTATCGGCGGCAACCCGACGTTCGACAATACCTCGCTGTTCTTCGCGGCGGACAACCCCGCCACTCCGACCGTCTACGAGACGCTGATGGTGGCCGGTCAGGAGCGGGTGTTTATCGTTTCCATCCCGGATTCGAGCGACGAGAGCGCCAACTATGATGATTACTACAAGCGCAAATCGTCGTATATCGGCTTCAACGGTGACATCACTCACCAGTTTGCCGAATCGCATACCATCAAGACCGGCGTGGAGTTCCAGCGCCACACGCTGCGCTACTATCGCCACCTCTTCCCGTATCGCGTCTATCAGGATACGGCGGGCGGCGGTTTCACCGACGTCGACCGTTACGGATACGATGTCTACGGCAACCAGGCCGATCCCTCGGGATACAAGAACTCGACCAAGCACCCGATCAACTTCGCCTGGTATGTGCAGGATCGGTTGGACTGGACCGGCTTGATTGTCAACGCCGGTGTCCGCTTCGACTATTTTGACTACAAGTCGCTGCGTCTCCGCAATCCGGAAAACCCTCTGGACCCGGATTCCTCAATTCAGTATCCCAGCCGGGCCAAGCCGGGCTCCAACCCGCAGGTGCTCGATCAGAGCGACCTCGAAGCCAGCAAGAAGTTCACGCGTCTGTCACCGCGTGTCGGCTTTGCCTTCCCGGTGAGCGACAAGACGCAGATGCACTTCAACTACGGGAAGTTCTTCCAGCGCCCGGACCTGATCCGGTTGTACACCGGCTTCGATTTCTTTGAATACAAAGTTCGCAACGCCGGTTACTTCTATCCGATCGGCAATCCGAACCTGGAGCCGGAGAAGACGACCCAGTACGAAATCGGCATGACGCATCAGCTGGGTGACTTCACCTCGCTGGACGTCACGGCCTACTACAAGGACGTCACCGGCCTGGTGCAGGTGGTGAATCAGTCGGCCAACCCGAACAGCTTCTCGACCTACCAGAATACCGACTACGGTACGATCAAGGGGATCGAGACCGGTATCAGCATGCGCCGCAACCACAACGTTGAGTTCAATTTGAAGTACACGCTCTCGTGGGCCAACGGAACCGGTTCGTATGCGAATACCGAACAGAATGTGGCCTGGACGGCCGGCCATATTCCGAAACAGACCTCGGCGCTCGATTTCGATCAGCGGCACGATCTTATCGCCAATATCGATTATGCGCTGGGCAAGAAGCAGGGACCGAAACTCGGCGATGTCTATCTGCTTGAGAACTTCCGGCTGAACATCGTCGCCCGGGCCTCAAGCGGCACGCCGTACTCGCCGGCCGTGATTTATGATGAAGTGACCCTCGCGGCCGTGTCGCCTGTCCCGGCGGCTCCGAGAAACTCGGAATATGGCCCGTGGACGCATGAAATCGACTTCAAGGCCGAACGGTCAATCAACATCGGCAAGTACCAGATCACGCCGTACATCTGGGTGAAGAACCTGCTGAATACGAAGAACGCGTACGTGGTGTACGAGTCGACCGGTCGTCCGGATAACACCGGTTGGCTGGATACTCCGCCCGGACAGGATTTCGCCGCGGCCAACAGTGCCCCGGGCCTGGGTGGCTATACCGGTACGCAATTGTACCATATCAAACAGGACAATCCGCTTAACTTTGGCATACCCAGGATGATCCTCTTTGGCGTGAGGGCTTCCTTCTAAGGAGTGGAAACTATGATACCAAATAAAGCAAAGCTGATTAGCGCCGTCCTGGTACTTGTCCTGGCGCTGCCATTGATGGCGGCTCCGCCGAGTGACTTCCGGCCGGCGCCAGCCCGTTCGTCCGGCTTCCTGAGCACGA
>PQAP01000213.1 GCA_003105265.1 candidate division GN15 bacterium
GCTCCCCCGGCTGGACTCGAACCAGCGACCCGCTGATTAACAGTCAGCTGCTCTACCAGCTGAGCTACAGGGGAGTGTGAGCTTCTATCTGCAATGTCTGCCGTCTCCGGCAGCCCTTAGTATATCGTATTTCGACCCCTTGTCAAATTGTTTTAGCGCCCTGTATTAACTCCCTGGCAGCCCGGGTCTTAACATCTCTTAACACCGCCAGTGGAACATTTGGCTCCCTGGCTCCGTACAACAACCAGATACTTGAAACATGGACTCTGTGAGGGCTTGGCAGCTATGAGAAAAGGTTACTGGACAATACTCGGCGTTGTGACCGTACTGGGCCTGATCGCCGCACTCGCGGTCGCCCGTGACTATCGCACCGGCACCGTGAATTTGACCAAAGCCAAGAAGGGTGATGGAAGCGCTTGGCTGGGGGTTTACACCAAGACGGTGGACAGAGCACTCATGCGCGATCTTGATCTGACGGTTGACAAGGGTGAGTTGATTACCGACATCGTTTCCGACTCCCCCGCCGACAAAGCCGGGTTCGAAGAGGACGATGTGATCACCGCGGTCGATGGAACCAAGGTTACCGATGACCGCAGTTTGGGCGATGTCATTTCCGAGCATAGGCCGGGTGACAAAGTCTCGATAACCCTGCTGCGGGACGGCAAGGAAAAGCAGATCCTGGTGGCGCTCGGAGACCGCGAAGACTACGACGAACCGATCATCATTACCGGAAGAGCCCACAACCGCCCCTGGACATTTTCCGGCCGGACACAGACCTACGGCTTTATCGGCGTCTCGCTCACTGACCTGACCCGTCAACTGGGCACCTACTTCGGCGTCGAGCGGGGCAGGGGAGCGCTAATAAGTGAGGTTAAAGATGGATCTCCGGCCGAGGCCGCGGGTTTAAGGGCTGGAGATGTTATTGTGGCGATCGATGACGAAAAAGTCACGGATGTCGGCGACGTTCAGGAGATGATCCGCGAACGAAAGGAAGGGGATAAGATCTCCGTTGCCGTGATGCGGGATAGAAAGCCGATGACACTGACAGTCGAGGTGGAAGAACATAGCGGCTGGGGCGACTTGAATTCGCTCCGGGGCGCTTTTGCGGTCGCGCCCGTGCCGCCTGTTCCGCCGGTGCCGAGAGTGAAAGTCTGGTCACGGTACAATGAGGCGGGAGATGACTACGCAGATCGGGCTGACCTCGAAGAAGACCTGGCTCAAATGCGTGAAGAATTGCGCGCTTTGAGCGAACAATTATCGTCCGATCTTGTTAACAAGTATGAAGACGTCAGTAAGACCGAGGTAGAGCAGTTGAAACGCGAGATAGAGCAGTTGCACAAAGAAGTGAGTCGACTGCACTAATACAGATAACACCCTATCGACCCTCCCAACACGCTCATGCGACAGGACCCCGCCACCCTGGTGGGGTCTTGAATTTTGTAGCTTGCCCCGCCGTAGCGGCGGTCTCTATATTGACGACACCATGGTCAATCTCACCGTCGAAAAGCTCTATCAGGACCGTAATCGTGATCTGGAGTTGACGCTCCTTACGACCAACGCCGAGGGTGTCAAGAGAATCGTCAATAACGCCGAGTTACATCGCCCGGGGCTGGCGCTCACCGGTTTCTTCGAGCGCTTCGCCAATAAGCGCATCCAGGTGCTCGGCGAAACGGAAATGACCTATATGAACGGTCTGACCAAAGATCGCCTGTCCGAGATTGCGCAAAAGATCTTCACGCTTGACGTCCCCATGATCGTCATCGCCAAAGGAATCACTCCCCCGATGGAGTTTCTGGAGATTGCCGATCGCCATGCGACCCCGGTCTTCTCCAGCCGTCTCACGACGGCCCTTCTGACCACCCGGCTGGGAGCGTACCTCGATCACACCTTTGCGCCGTCAATCAACGTCCACGGCACGCTGGTAGACGTCTATGGCGTGGGGCTGCTCTATACCGGCAAGTCCGGTATCGGCAAGTCCGAAATCGCACTCGATCTCGTGGAGCGCGGGCACAGGTTGGTGGCCGATGATGTCGTCAAATTGACGCGNATGGCGCCGGACGTGATCATCGGAACCGGCTCCGATCTCCTCGGGCATCACATGGAAATACGCGGCGTCGGCATCATTGATATTGAGGANCTGTTCGGNATCCGGGCCATCCGGCTGCAGAAGCGCGTGGAGGTCGAAGTACGGCTCACGTTGTGGGAGGAGACAGTTGACTATGAGCGTCTCGGCATTCAGGAAAAGCACACNACNGTNCTNGGCGTTGAGTTNCCGCTGGTGAATGTCCCCATTTCGCCCGGCAAGAACATTACGGTGATTTCTGAAGTAATCGCTATGAATCATATGCTCAAGGTATATGGCGAGAACTCGGCGGTAGAGTTCACCAAGAAGCTGTCGCAACGCCTGACGCGACAGACGACTACCCGGAACTATCTCGAATCCGACCACGAATAGCCCATCTTCCGGGTGTGGCAAATCCGTTTGATTTATCCCCGTTTCCGTGTTATATACCCACTCTTGGCCGACCCGGTATGTCGCTGGAACTCGGGGCAGGCATTACAGTACAAGACGTTACATATGGAGGCGTTTGTGAATATGAAGTCACGCTATCTGCCGATCCTTTTGATGGTCGGCTTTGCCTGTCTGCTGCTGGCCCAAGGGTGCGGCAAGTCGGACGGCAAGGTTATTGCCCGGGTCGGCAGCCACGATATTACCGTGCAGGAATTCAATGACCTGACCGGCGCCGCGAACCGCACGTATACGAGCGCGGACAGTGAATTCGAGCAGAAAATCAGGGACCTCGACTCCCTCATCAACCAGCGATTGCTGATTCAAGACGCGTATGATCGCGGGATGGATAAATCCGAGGCGTTGACCTCGGCCGTACTTGCCAACAAAGACAAATTCTTGCTGGATGTGCTCTATCAGCGGCAAATCAAGGACAAGGTCTCGCTCTCCGAAGCGGCGCTGAAAGATTATTACGACAAGCTCGCCAACAAGATTCGCGTGTCCCATATACTCGTGGCCAATCTCGACACCGCGCAGGCCCTCGTGACCCGGCTGTCGCAGGGTGCGAGTTTCGAGCAACTGGCGTACGATTATTCGATCGACCCCAATGCCAAGCGCAACCGCGGTGATCTGGGCTGGCTGGTTTGGGGCGGCATGGCGGCTTTGCCGGAGTTCGAGGATGCCGCCTTCAAGCTTCAGATCGGCGAAGTCTCCCCGCCCATCAAGACCAGGTACGGCTACCACATTATTAAGGTGGCGGAAATCCAGCCGAACGAAATGCGCGGTGATTTTGCCACCCGGCGCGCGGCGCTGGAAAAGAGTCTGGCATCGGCGCAGGAGTCCCGCGCCATGGTCGGGTATATCGAGGCCCTGATGGAGAAATACCCGATGACGGTCGACACCACGACGCTGAGCTATCTGGTTCGGAAGCGCAACGACATGTATCCGCCCGAAGTGCTCGCCACCGTGCCCAAAGGGGATTTCGACGACCAACAGCTCGATCGCAATGAGAAGGAACTGGTGGTCGCGACCTGGGAAGGCGGGCAGGTGTCGGTGATGGACTATCTGACCAATGTCCGCAAACTGCCGGCTCAGATGCGGCCCAGCTTGGAGCAGTACGATTCGGTGAAAACGATCGCCTTCCAGATCAAACTTCCCGATATCCTCGCGTTCGAGGCCAACAAGATCGGCGTGGAAAACGACGATCAGTACAAGCAGAAAGTGAACCTCTTCCGGGAACTGACCATGGCGGACATGCTGAAGACCGACTCCATCATGAAGTCGGCTCAGCCGACCGATGAGGAACTCCGGGCGTACTACGATGCCCACCCGGAGGAGTTTACCGATGAGCCGCGCATCCACATCTTCGAGATTCAACTGAGCGATGAACTGCTGGCGCGGAATCTCGCCCGGTCGATCAAGTCGCTCGATGCGTTCAAGAAGAAATCGATGGAAGTCAANGAGCGGGCCGGNCGCAAGGAAGCGGGCGGCGANCTGGGCTATATCATCCGTCGCTGGTATCCGGAGATATTCGATGCCGCGTACAAGACGCCGGTCGGCGAAGTNGGCGGACCGGTCGTGGCTGCCGGCAAGTACTCGATCTTCTTCGTGGTCGACAAGGTCGACCAGAGCGTTAAGGACTTCCTCGGCGTGAAACAGCAGATTGCCGGCAAACTCATGAGTCAGAATCAGCAGCAGAGCTATGCCAACTGGATTACCGATCATCGCAAGAATACGAAGATCGAAGTCGATACCGTGGCGCTCTGGAGCACGATCGACAAGGCCAGGTATGCGGCTGCGCCGGCGGACAGTTCCACCGCGCCGGGCAAGCAGTAACAACCGTATGAAGTACCTTTGGGTCATCGTTGCGGTCGCGCTGATTGTACCCGGCGGCCGGATTCGGGCAGAGCAGGAGACGATCGACCGCATTGTCGCGATCGTCGGCAACGACGTCATCCTTGCCTCGGAACTGGCCGAGCAGGTTCAGATGGCGGCGTTCCAGTCGGGACACCGCCCGCAAACCCAGCAGGAATTGACCCAGTTGCGCGATCAGGTGCTGGAGCAGATGATTTCGGATCGTCTGTTCCTGATCGAGGCGAAGAAAGACACTACCATTACCGTCCGGCCCGAAGAGGTCGAGCAGGCGCTCGATGAGCAGGTGTCGCGCGTGCAGGAGCGCTTCAATTCGGAGCAGGAGTTCCAGGCGGCGCTGGCCCGGGAAGGGCTCACCGTCCGCGACCTGCGCAAGCGCTACCGTTCCGATATCGAAAACCAGCTTCTCAGGCAACGCTATATCCAGAGGAAGCTGTACAAAGTATCGATCTCCAAGCGCGAGACCGAGGAGTTCTACCAGAAATACCAGGACTCGATCCCGAATCAGCCGGAAGCGGTGCGGCTGGCTCACTTGCAAATCAGTATCACGCCGTCGCAGCGGATCGATGATTCCGTCAAGCAACTGGCGACCGCGCTCCGCAAGCGGATTGTGGACGGCGCCGATTTCGCTTCCATCGCGGAGCAGTACTCCAGCATGGGTGCGGGGGCCAACGGCGGCGATCTCGGATGGGTCACGCGCGATGCGGTCGTGCCCGAGTTTGCGAAAGCCGCCTTCAATCTGAATGTTGGGGAGATATCCGGCGTCGTGCGCACGCAGTTCGGCTACCATATCATCAAGTGCGAAGACAAGCAGGCGGAGCGTTCCCATCTGCGTCACGTCCTGCTGTCGGTGGTGCCGTCAGCGGCCGATACCGCGGCGGCGTACAAACTGGCTGATTCGCTTCTGACCGTCGCCCGCGGCGGCGC
>PQAP01000214.1 GCA_003105265.1 candidate division GN15 bacterium
GGCCAGGCGTAGTTCATATCGCCACGCACGTGCTTGGAGTTCATAACGTCGTACGCCCCGCCGTACGCCTTGCGGGTAATCACCGTGACTTTCGGAACAGTCGCTTCGCAGTAAGCATAGAGCAGTTTGGCGCCGTGGCGGATGATGCCGCCATGCTCCTGATCGGTACCGGGCATGAAACCGGGGACATCTTCGAATGTCAGAATCGGAATATTGAATGCGTCGCAAAACCGGATGAAGCGCGCGCCCTTGTCGGAGGAATTGATATCGAGCACTCCGGCCAGTACCGCCGGCTGATTGGCAATGATGCCGATCGATTTCCCGGCCAGTCGCGCAAACCCAACAACGATATTCTGCGCATATTCCTCATGTACTTCGAAAAACGAATCCTGATCTACCACTCGCATTATCACATCTTTGATATCATACGGCTGATTCGGGTTTTCCGGCACAAGGCGGTTGAGTGTTTGGTCTTCGCGGTCGAAGGGATCATCGCACTGTGCACTCGGGGGATCTTCGAGGTTGTTCTGCGGGACATAACTGAGCAAGCGTTTCAGCTTGGCGATCGCATCAGCTTCGTTGTCGCATGCGAAGTGCGCTACGCCGGATTTGGAAGCATGAATCATCGCGCCGCCGAGTTCTTCGGAGGATACGATCTCGTGTGTCACCGTCTTGACGACGTTGGGACCGGTGACGAACATGTACGAGGTCCCCTTCGTCATTATCACAAAATCCGTAATAGCCGGGCTGTATACGGCGCCGCCGGCACACGGTCCGAGAATGACCGAAATCTGCGGCACAACGCCCGACACCAGCGTATTGAGCAGAAAGATGTCGGCGTAGCCGCCCAGCGAGACCACTCCCTCCTGTATGCGCGCACCGCCGGAATCATTGAGGCCGATCACCGGAGCGCCGACTTTCATGGCCATCTCCATGATCTTGCAAATCTTTTCGGCATGAGCTTCCGACAGTGAGCCGCCAAACACCGTGAAATCCTGCGAGAAGATGAAGACCGTGCGCCCGGCGACTTTGCCGCAGCCGGTGATGACGCCGTCGCCGAGAATCCGCTGTTCGCCCAGACCGAAATCGCTGGACCGATGGGTCACGAACATATCGAACTCTTCGAAAGAGTTCTCATCGACCAACAGCGCGATTCGTTCGCGGGCGGTCAGTTTGCCTTTCTGGTGCTGGGCATCGATACGCTCCTGCCCGCCGCCAAGGCGCGCCTGCACGCGCATCTTCTCAAGGTGATTCAATCTTTCTTCAAGAGACACATCCGCTCCGCTTCTGCAACCGATCTCGTACGCTTTGATGGTTGCGATGACCTCTCAGGTCTTTCAACACCGCTTTTGAGTCAAAGCCCAACGCGGCGACGTTGGCGAATATCCGTCACAAGGCGCCGGAGTTTATTCGACCGGCTCGGTTACCAGTTTGCCGTCGATTTCCTTCACCCGCATGAGAGGGTGCTGCGTGTCATGGTCGAACGCCATGACGACATTCTGATTCACGATTCTCGGCAGCGTCGCCCGCTTGACCTCCATCGAAGTGACCGGATAAATATCGGTGGCCGGGACAAACGGGACTTTCAGATGATGCGGACTCGGGAAAATGTCCGCGTAATAGAACACACTCTGACAGCCGCTGGTCATTTCGATAGCGTAATGCCCTTCGGAGTGCCCGCCGGTGTGAACCAGCCGGATGCCGGGCATGAGTTCGGTGGTGCCGTCGATCAGATCGAGCTGTCCGGCTTTCTGCAGCGGGAGCAGACGATCCGGAATGTACACGGCCGAGGTGCGTTCGTCCGGGTGAATCGCCACTTCCCATTCCTTGCGGGAGACAACATAGCGCGCGTTAGGGAAGCGCGGGACATACCGGCCATCGACCTTCTTCACCGCGCCGCCGCAGTGGTCAGTGTGAAGATGAGTTAACAGCACGTAGTCGATCTTCTCCGGCGAGAGGCCAAGTGTGGCGAGCCCGGAATCGAGCGATGACGCGCCGGTAGTGCCGTAGACTTTCTTCTCACGATCGGTAAGTGTGTCCCCGAGACCGGCATCGAACATGAATGTCTTGCCGTCGGCCTTCAGCACAAAGAGGTTGGTGGTCATTTCGATGAGGTTGTTTTCATCGGCGGGAACCAACCGGCTCCACATCGCTTTCGGAATGACTCCAAACATAGCGCCTCCGTCGAGACGGAAATGCTGCTCGACGAAGGCGCGAATTTCGAACGATCCGAATATCATCGGGCTCCTATAACCATCCCGGCGATCACCAGCCGCTGGATCTCCGAGGTTCCCTCATAGATTTCCAGAACGCGCTGATCGCGGTACAGTTTCTCGATCGGGGAGAACTCGCCGATGAACCCGTAGCCGCCGTGTATCTGCATGGCGCGATCGATACAGAATCTGGCAACTTCCGAAGCGTACAGTTTGGCCTGCGACGCTTCGAGTGTGAACTTCTGTCCGGCATCCTGAAGCGTGGCGGCCTTGTAAGTCAGGCAGCGGGCGGCTTCGAGACGAACCGACATATCGGCAATCATCCACTGAATCGCCTGCA
>PQAP01000215.1:0-1709 GCA_003105265.1 candidate division GN15 bacterium
TCTGGACGTCACTGTCACTTGAGTCTGTCTGTTCACTCTATTCAGAGAGTTCGGGGGAGGCGACGAGCGCCTCCCCCGAATGACTACGTATTCTCTTACTGGAAGAGCTGCAGAACGGTCTGCGGCATCTGGTTGGCCTGAGCCAACATCGCCGTACCCGCCTGAACCAGAATCTGGTTCTTGGTGAATTCCGACATCTCTTCAGCCATATCGGTGTCACGAATCTGCGACTCAGAAGCCGTCAGGTTCTGCGAGGCAATCCGGAGGTTGCGCAGGTTGGATTCCAGCGTGTTCTTCTGGAAGCTACCGAGCGATCCTCTGGTCGTGGACACTTCATTAATGGACGCATCGATCACGGTCTGGGCATCCTGAGCGCCCTGAACCGTGGTCACGTCGATCTGAGCAAGCGAGGACCACATGCTGCCGGCAATGTTCTTGCCCAGCGAAGACGCGGACATGTTGCGCAGACCGATCGCGGTGGTCTGACCGACGTTGGCGCCGATCTGGAACACCAGCGACTGATCGGTGTCATTGATCGTCTCCGTGCCGCCCTGTGAGGTCAGCGCGTAGTTGATGATCACAGACTGTGAACGATCAGCGTTGAAGATCGTGGTGTTGACACCAGCCGACACAGAGGTCGCCGGGCTGCCGTCCAGACGAACGTCGTACTTGGCGGCCTTGGCGTCGAGCAGCAGGTTACCCACGTTAATGCCGTTCAGCGCAGTGTTGACGGTCATGGTAACGGAACCGCGACCGGCGGTACCGACGGCCTTGTTCCACAGCGTTACCGTACCGGTGGCATTGTACTGCACGGCGGTGATGTTGTTGGTATAGTTGTCGAAGCTGACGAGCGCATCGGTCCCGGCGTTGGCCTGAGAATCGGCGGTCAGTTTCAACACGTTGATCAGGTTGCCCGTTCCGGCGACGCCGGCGTTCAACTGGATCGAGTAGTCCGAACCCTCGTCGCGGGTGGCAAACTCAATCTGGTTGGTGTTGACGGTGTTGGCAACGAGATCGCTCACGCCGACAGCCGCGGTGCCATAGGCAGCCAGCAGGCCGGCGTTGATGGCGGTGACCAAACTGGACAAGCTGCTGTAGGTGGCAGCGCCGACCGTAACGTCGGTGGCCGCACCGGCAGTAGTGTTCTTCTCGGTCACAGCAGTAAAGTTCAGCACGTTGGCCGACTCACCACGGGCATCACCGGCCACGAAGCTGAACTGAGCGTCAGTCGCGGTAGTGGAGGTGGCATTCATAGCCAGCGAATACTGAGCACCGGCGTTGGCGGTGGTAATGTCAAGGGCGGCGCCATCGGCACCGGAGGCCACGACTTTACCGGCCAGAGCGGTGTTCAGGTTGATCTGCGTCTGCAGCTTGGAAGCGATTGTCGAGGTCGTATCGCCCAGCTCGACGTCGATTGTCAGCGTCTGCACGCCGGTCGGGGACTCGCCATTTTCCTGATAGTTGATACCGAAGGTGTAGGTACCGACGTTGCTGGCGGTAGCAGCAGCGACGACGGCCGCTGAGGACAGCGTCGCCACGGTCGCGGCAGCCGCGAGTGTCAGGTCGTTACCGAACGCGTCGGCCAGGCTGACCGAGCCGGAGGTCTTCTTGGCCACGGCCGAAGACTGCACGACGTCGATGTTGTGAATCTTCTCAGCCAGGTTGTACGGATCGCCGTCGGTGTTGGCCAGCGAGAGACCCAGCGACGT
>PQAP01000215.1:1803-6400 GCA_003105265.1 candidate division GN15 bacterium
GTGTTGGCACTGGTGATCGTCGCGATATTGTCCTTGGAACCATCAAGGATCTTCTTCGTACCGAACTGGGTGTTGGTAGAAATACGATCGATGGTCTTCAGGGCGTTGGCGATTTCGGCCTGGTCGGCAGCGAGCTGATCAACATCGTTGAAGCCCTCGTTGGCCGCGTGAATGGCCAGTTCTCTCATCGAGATCAACAGGTTGTTGATTTCGGTGAGCGCGCCTTCCGCCGTCTGGATCATGCTGATCGAACCTTCAGAGTTCTGAATCGCACGATTCAGGCCGGCGATCTGGGACCGGAACTGCTCGGATATCACCAAACCGGCCGGATCGTCGGCCGCCTGGTTGATACGGAAGCCGGACGACAGCTTCTGCATCGATTTCGACAGCGCTTCGGTCGTCAGCTTCAAGTTTCTGTTGCCGTTTAGGGCAGCGAGGTTGTGGTTAATGCGAAGTGACATGTGTCAACTCCTCCTTGGATTCCTTAAGGTTTCCTTACCTTATTGTTAGTGCAATGAGTTAGTTTTCATGACCTGTCACTTCCAATGTGTTCGTCCGCCGGGCACCGCTATTCCGATGGAAACCCGGAGTTGTTATTCCTTGTTTGACCTCCTTACAGTCTTCCTCTGTGCTAAATGCATCCCCTCTAAAGATTTTCATACCTTCATCATCGGCATCCCCCACCGATTCTTTAGATATGAACGAGTTGCAGGCGAATTATCGTTTGCCGGCTTCTAGGCGTGTTTCTGAATGGCCTTCGAGCTCCTGTATCCGAGCCAGAACGGTACGCTTATCGGGCGACAATTCGAGGGCTCGGCGCATTCCAACAAGCGCCGCATCCCTATGTCCCATAGCAAGATAACATTCGGACAGGCGGTAGATTGCCGAGCCGTCTTCCGGGTGGCTCCGCAGATGCGTTTCATACAGAGACACGGCCGATTGGTAAGAGCCGTTCGACAGATGTAGATCGGCCAGAATTTCAACGAGTGCCGGTTCGTGGTGGTTATTGAGGTATCGGCTCAGCAATTCCGCGGCTTGCTCCGGCCGGTTCGCCCGGGCCAGTGCCAGACCGAGATTCCGTTGGGCCGGGCCAAAATCCGGGTCGAGGACAAGCGCTTCTTCGTAATGCCTTCGCGCCGAATCTTCATCGCCGGATTTGAAGAGACAGTTACCGAGGTCGTTGTGAAGTGCAGCGGTCGGGCCTGATGATTCGAGCTGGCGTTCCAGATGCTCTCTTGCCTCAGCGTATGCCCCCTCTGCGAACAGGATTCGACCGAGACGCTCGTTGGCTGCAAGATAGTTCGAATCGAGCGCCAGTACCCGGCGGTAATACTCCTTCGCCACTGCGCAGTCATGTACCAGTTCGCTGCCCATGGCCATGCTGTACCAGGCGATTGACTGGCTATCCAGATGGAGCAGGATGATATTGTCCGCCTCCCGGGACGGATCGTAGTTCTCCCTTGCCGTCAAGTAGCGCTGATACGCGCGCACCGCTGCCGGAAAGTCCTGTTGCTGAGTATATATGTGTCCCAGCAGGAGCATGGGGTCGAGATAGTCCGGCTTGCCCGCCAGGGCTCTATTACAATACTGAATCGCCGCATCCAGCTTGTTGCTGAAAAAGTGCGCCCATGCCAGCTGGTCCAGACACATCAGATGAATGTGCCGGGTAGACGGGTCATCGGGACGAGTCAGTTCCACCGCCCGACTCGCCGATTCAATAATGGCCGGGATGTTCTCGGCCGAAAATCCGTCGCTGTCGGAGCGAAGAAGTTGCGCGTAATTGAACAGCGCAAACGGATCATCCGGATTGGCCGCCAGTTGTTTTTTCAGCAGGTCCAGCGACCGCGCCTTTTTCTGCGCCATCTTGTCGGCGGATAACCCGTAGCCCAGATGGATAAGTCGAATGCCGGTGCGCCTGACTCTGGCGTCCGCCGGCACCACCAGCTGGTTATGGACAATCCCGCCGTAGCGCAGGCCCAATTCGCGCTTGAAGAACCGGACTGACGGCAAGAACACGGTGAGATTCCTGTTGTGCTCGTATTTGTTCAGAACGTTGACGCTGACCACCGTCTGTTGCGGGTCGCTGAGCACGCGCCGGATTTCCGGAACGTCCTCGACCGCTATGCGCTCGTCGGCATCAATGATGAGTATCCACTCTTTGGTCGCGTACTGCAGCGAGTAATTGCGGGATTTCGAGAAATCCCCTTCCCACGCGTGGTGATATACCTGCGCGCCGAACGATTTCGCGATTTCCACCGTCCGGTCGCCTGAGCCGGTGTCCACCACGATGATTTCATCCACCCAGTCCCGAATGGAGTCGAGGCATTCGGGCAACAACTCTTCCTCGTCTTTCACGATCATACAGGCCGAGATGGATGGACGTGTTTGATACCACGAAGACAGCATTTTGAGTTCGGCCTTTTCCGCGCACGCTGCGATACCGCGGCTAAGCGTGTGGTGCGCCGCCTCGACATTGCCCGTCTTCACCTGGCATCGGGATAAGCTCAGGTAGGGGAGTTGATCGACCGGATTCGCATCGATGGCCGTCTGGAACCTCCCTATCGCGTCTTCTACCTTTCCGGCGCCGACAAGAGACTCCCCCGCGATATAATGCAGGCGCGCGATGAGGGTGTCGGACGGCCCTCCGGAAACAGGGGCGCTCGTTATCGCAGTCAGACAATCGTCCGCGAGCGCAAGCGCCTCCTTGAATTCACGCTTTGCCAGGCGATCTCTGCAGGCGGCATATTGCGAATCGAAGCAGGAAAGCCGGCTCTTTGCCCCCACCGGCTTAGTCGAGCCGCCCGGTTGTCCCGAACGGCTTCGATTAGGTTTCCGGGATCCCATGGACGGGAATCAGACCTCAACCAACCGGCGTTCCGCCGTCTTGGGTCTGCTCCGTTCGGGNGTCTCGAGNANNTAGTGNCTGACNTGATACTGCGAGTTCACCAGCACCAGCTGTTTAGCCAGATTATTCTCGGTATTGATCAGAATCGGACCCTGAAGATTTATGGAAATCTGGCCCGGGTCGTCGGCCAGCGTNACGATTGCGTATGTTTCGACCGATTCGACACTGGCGATCCGAAGCTCGGCGATCTCCTTGGAATTGACCTCGATCCGGTAGTTCGGGAAGAACAGTACCGGGTTCACGACGAAGAACGACACGGCCGGATCCTCGCAGGATTGCAGCCACATGAAGGGCGCGACCTCGGGAGCTTCCACCAGGCAAAACCGCGTCAGGTGCTCGAAGCCGAGCACGGGGCGTTCCATGGAGATGATTTTGTCGTCGGGAATGTCCAACGAACCGAAGCGGAGTGAGTTGACTGCTACCATTGTTCCTATCCTTCCCATGACGGGATCACTGTAAGAAATCCAGCAAACTCGGCTGGATGATCTTGCTCGTAGCCATCAAGGCCGACTTGTATGCGTTTTCCTGCGTACTGAGGTCGGTCACCAGTTTCGTCATGTCGGCGTCCTCGACCCCTGACAACATGCTGGTGAAACTCAGTTCGATATCGGCAAGCCGATTGTCTGTGGTGTTGAGCCGGATCGCCCGCGCGCCAACCGTGGCGCGGTAATTGAGCAGGTTCTGGATGCCGTCATCGAGATTCTGCAGCAGCAACCCTGTCCCCTCCTGGTCGTCATTGCGCAGGGCATTGGCCAGCACCATCAGCGAACCCATCATATCCGATGAACCGAACAGGCCAAGCATCTTGGCGGCGCGACCGTTGTTCACCTCTTCTATCGTAAAACTCTTGGTGGTGTCATTATTGACGACCTGAATACCGCGTCCTGACGGGTTGATCGAGGCGGTGACATCGAGGCCGGAATTGTTGATCGCGTCAATCAGGTCCTGAACCGTAACCAGCGTGGCGTTGCCGAGATTGATCGTGGTCGCACCATTCCCCTGATGCAGCGCAATTGAGCCGCTGCCCAGGCCGAGCCCATTCAGGAGATCGGATAATTGCGCGTTGACCGTCAGCCGGGCGTCAAGATCGCGGCCGACAAAGTTGCTGAGGATCGAGCCGGTAATGCCCAGATCGGCAGCCGTGGTACCGGTAGTCTCTGCCACCGCAAAGTCTACCTGCGGGTTCAAGTCGCTGCCGACCAAGGTCGGTGAAATCGCACCTACAATGCCAAGCTGAGCCGCCGTGTCGTCCACGACGGACGAAGACGAAATCTGAAGCCCCAGCGGCACTCCGTTGGTGTCAGTGATCTGCAATCCGCGTCCGGCCGCATTGATCGACATGGTCACATTGGCTACGCCCGCGGCCGCCATCTGGGTATTGAAAGCGCTGATCACGTCGTTGAGGTCGGTTGCGCCCGCAAAGTCGACTGTGACGTTCACTCCGGCGCCATTCGAGACCTGAATTGTACCCGGCGTAAGCGCGGCGCTGTTGCCGTTATTGAGGCGGGCGATCAGCGTCGAGCCCGAGACCAACCCGTTTTGCGTCGCGGTGAATGTCAGGGCATTGCCGACGCCGCCCAACCCGACGGTTAGATTCGTAATGCCCGCCGCCGTCAATGCCGAATTGATTTTCGTAATGGCATCTCCGACTGTCGTAGCCGGCGGCGCTGCGTTGAGATCGACAGTAGCCAC
>PQAP01000216.1 GCA_003105265.1 candidate division GN15 bacterium
CTGGTACTTCAGGTGCTGAAGCGGCTGGGAGTCGACACCGACGCACTAATCGACGAAGTCGAAAAAGGGACGACGTCCCTGCCGCATCAGAGTGGCGGGCAGATGGCGGCATCGAACGATTTCACCCAGGTGCTCTACAAGGCGGAGAGTGAGCTAAAGCAGTTCGGGGATGAGTATGTGTCGGTGGAGCATCTGCTTCTGGCGATGCTTGAAGTGAAATCGAAAGCGCAGGAGATACTTCGCGCCAACGGCGTGAAGCGGAGCGAAGTGCTTAAAGTGTTGAGCGCGATTCGCGGAAAATCACGCGTGACAGATGACAATCCGGAATCGAAATACGCGGTGCTGGAGAAGTACTCGCGCGATCTGACGAAGATGGCGCGCGAGGGGAAACTCGATCCGGTGATTGGCCGGGACGACGAGATACGGCGCATAATCAAGATTCTTTCGCGGCGCACCAAGAACAACCCGGTGTTGATCGGCGAGCCGGGGACGGGGAAGACGGCGGTGGTCGAAGGGCTGGCGCAGAAGATTGCGATCGGCGAGGTACCGGAGACGCTGAAGGACCGTCAGGTGGTGGCGCTCGATCTTGGGGCGCTGATTGCCGGGTCAAAATTCAGAGGAGAGTTTGAAGAACGGCTGAAGGCGATATTGAAAGAAGTCGAAGAGTCGGCCGGGAAGACGATTCTGTTTGTCGATGAGATGCACACGCTGGTCGGCGCGGGGGCGGCGGAAGGGGCAATGGATGCCTCGAACATGCTCAAGCCGGCACTGGCGCGCGGGGAGATACGGTTTGTCGGCGCAACCACGCTAGACGAATACCGCAAGCATATCGAGAAGGATGCCGCGCTGGAGCGACGGCTGGCGCCGGTGCTGATCGAGCCGCCGACGGTGGAAGAGACGGTGTCAATACTTCGCGGATTACGAGAGCGGTATGAAGTGTTTCACGGGATTAAGATTTCGGATGCGGCAATTGTGGCGGCGGCAAAGCTCTCGGATCGGTATGTGGCGGACCGTTTCCTGCCGGATAAGGCGATTGACCTGATTGACGAGGCCGCGGCGGAACTGCGCATATCAATCGATTCGATGCCGGAAGAACTGGATGCGGTCGAAAAGCGAATCCGTCAGCTTGAGATTGAAAAAGAGGGAATCAAGCGGGAAAAGGATGCGGCCGAGCGGTTGAGACCGATCGAGGAGGAGCTGAAGGATCTGTATGCCCAGCGCGATGACCTTCGCACGCAGTGGCAGAAGGAGAAAGAAACGGTTGATGCCATTCGGGCGATCAAAGCGGAAATAGAAACGCTCAAGTTAAAGGCGGGCGAGGCGGAACGTCGCGCTGATTATGAAGCGGCCGCCCGGCTCAAGTACGGCGATCTGGCGGAAGCGGACAAGAAGCTGGCATTTCTGACACATTCGCTGGCGGCGATACAATCGAAGCGGCAGTTGCTGAAAGAGGAAGTGGACGCGGAAGAGGTCGCGGAGGTGGTCTCGAAGTGGACGCATATTCCGGTGACGCGGCTGACGGAATCGGAGACCGAGCGGTTGCTGCGGCTGGAAGACGAGCTGCACAAACGGGTGGTCGGTCAGGAAGAGGCGGTGGCGGCAGTCGCCAATGCGGTGCGGCAGTCGCGGGCGGGGCTTTCCGATCCGAACAGGCCGATCGGGTCGTTCATATTTCTCGGGCCGACCGGCGTTGGGAAGACGGAGCTGGCGCGGGCGCTGGCGGAGTTTCTGTACGGCACGGAGGATGCCATTGTCCGGATCGACATGTCGGAGTACATGGAGAAGCATGCGGTGTCGCGTCTGATCGGCGCGCCGCCGGGGTATGTGGGGTATGACGAGGGCGGGCAATTGACTGAGGCGGTGCGGCGGCGGCCATACGCGGTGGTGCTGCTCGATGAAATCGAGAAGGCGCACGGCGACGTGTTCAATATCCTGCTTCAGGTGCTTGACGACGGCCGACTTACGGACAACAAGGGCCGGACGGTCTCGTTCAAGAACACGATTCTGATCATGACCTCAAATATCGCGGCGGAGTATATCCAGAAGGAGTCCGAATCGATCGGGGAGTTCAACCGCGAGATCGTATTCGAGGAGATCAAACGGAAGGTTCTTGACACGCTTCGCCGCACGCTTCGCCCGGAGTTTTTGAATCGAATTGACGAAACGATCGTGTTCACTGCGCTCTCGAAAGACGAGATTAAGCAGATTGTGCGTCTGCAAATTGCCCGCNTGGCGAAGCTGCTGGCGGAGCGGGAGGTCAGTATCGATGTCACCGATACGGCAGTGACGCATATCGCGGANACGGCGTACGANGTNNNGTTCGGGGCGCGGCCGATCAAGCGGTTTATCGGGCGNGAACTAAACCAGCAGATTGCCAAGATGATTCTGGCGGGTCAGGTGAAGNCGGGGCAGACGGTGCNGATAGAGNTGAAGAAGGGGGAGCTGGCGCTGNCGNCTTCGTAACAGTGCCTCGANTGNGCNCGGCACAGCGGGTAGTGACGAAGCGGTATTCCGTCAGGTGACAATCCGCCTATCGGCGGATCAACATCTGACGGAACAAGTGATCCGGAAGGGCCGCATGTGACGGGTGTTCCGTTTTGCCCCCTGAGTTGTTATATTGCGGTATGAGTTCGAATCATCGGCATCCCATACGTCCGGGAGACAAGCTTGCCTGGACAATCGCGCTCAATGTGGTCATCACGATTGCGGAGTTCGTCGGCGGGCTGGTCTCGGGGTATCTTGCCCTTACTGCGGATGCAATCCACAATCTTTCCGATGTCGCGGCACTGGTCCTGGCATGGTTCGGCATCAAGGGGTCGCAGCGCCCGGCCACTAAGAAATCGACCTACGGACTCAAACGACTCGAAGTCATGACGGCGCTGATCTCGGCGTCGGCGCTGGTCGTGATCGCCATCTTCATATTCATCGAGGCATACCATCGGTTCATGAACCCCCAGCCGCTGACGCATCCGACGCTGTTTCTGACGGTGGCGGTTATCGGACTGGTCGGCAATATCCTGTCGGTCTGGATCCTCGCAAAAGAGAAAGACAATTCGCTCAATATGAAGACGGCGTTTCTGCATATGGCCTACGACGCNGTGTCATCGGTGGGCGTGATCGCCGGCGCGCTGGTCATACTCTGGACCGGATGGACGCAGATTGACCCGATTCTGTCGGCGATTATCGGCCTGATGATCCTGTGGTCATCGTATCTCGTCATCAGGGAAGCCGTNCTGATTCTGCTGGAGGCGGTGCCATCGGAAATCGAATTCGACCTTGTCCACCAGGCGCTCCTCCGGGTGCCGCGGGTTCGCGATGTGCACGATCTGCATATCTGGTCGCTGTCGTCGCGAGAGACCGCCCTGTCGTGCCATATGTGTGTCGATGCGAACGACTATTCGCACGGGCCGGAGATAATCGAACGCACCAACCACATGCTTCAGGCCGAATTCGCCATCGGCCACGCCACCATTCAAATCGAGACTGAGGACTGTGACCGCGCGGAACTCCTCTGTCGCTACAATCACCACGAATGACCGAAACGCCCAATTCAGAGCTTATCGAACTGGAAGTCGCCGACCTGGCGTTTGACGGCAAGGCCGTGGCGTACCGGGACGGGAAGGTTGTCTTTCTGAAGGGCGGGCTGCCGGGGGAGACGGTGCTGGCGGAGATAACCAGGTCGAAGGCCCGCTACGATCAGGGGGTGGTGCGGGAAGTGGTCAAGCGGTCTCCGCTTCGCGTGCAGGCGCCATGCGCGCATTTCGAGACCTGCGGCGGATGTACGTGGCAGGACCTGGCTTACGACCAGCAACTGGTATTCAAGCGCAAACAGGTGGTTGACTGCATCGAGCGGCTGGGGGGATTGACGGGAGTGGAAGTTCTTCCGGCGGTCGGGTGCGATGATCCGTTCTGGTATCGAAACAAAATGGAATTTTCGTTTCATGTCGACCCGGGCGGGGATTTCACGCTCGGCCTGCACGAACGGGGACGGTTCGACCGGATTTTCGACCTACAGCAATGCTACCTGCAATCCGAGGTCTCGAATAGAATCGTGAACTGGCTTCGGGATTATGTCCGCCGGGAACAGATACCGGTGTACGACGTCAAGTTCCATCGCGGCTACATGCGATTTGTGGTGATTCGTCAGACGAAACGGACAGGCCAGCTGATGGTCAACGTGGTGACGAATTATGGAGAGTTTCCAGAGGTCGGCAGGTTCGTGTCCGAACTGCGGCAAGCGGCGCCGGAAATCACGACGATTGTTCACAACCAGAACGGGCAGAAGAGCAATATCGCGACCGGCGAACAGGAAACGGTGTTGTTCGGGCCGGGGTA
>PQAP01000217.1 GCA_003105265.1 candidate division GN15 bacterium
TGGTAGACGCGCTGCGTTCAGGGCGCAGTTCTCGCAAGGGAGTGGGGGTTCGAGTCCCCCCTTCGGCATTTACATAACGAATTATCCTTCAAGAAATCGCACCGCCCGGCCAATCCTCGTCAGTGCTCAATATTGGTGCCCACAAGCGGACGAAATGGCAAAGGAAGTCTCATCTTCGACGCACGAATCGTTCAGTTCTTAGAGTGTTCGATGACACGATAAGCGGCCAGCTTGATGCGATCACTTACAAGGAACCAGGCCAGCGCATATCCCCAGACTGCCGCCGCCCAGCCCCACCCTATGGCCGTCATGAAGAGACCGTAGACTGCTACGAGAGTCGCGACTGTCTGTGCGCCAAGGACGGCTGCCAATAAGATTCGTGCCGGTCGAATCGACCAGAAGGGACCCCGCGTCCGGGTTATGAATATCGTCAATTGTCCCGCCACCGACAGCTTGAGGTACATTAGCGACTGGATAAAATTGCGATCAAGATGGAAGACCGTTTCACCGAGATAAAACAGCCCGAATGAGGCAATCACTCCCGTCACTCCAAGAACCGTGGCAATTCCAAGGACTCGCCGCATATGCCAGGACTCGGGTCCTTTGGGGAAATGTACATTGTCAAAAGCTATCGAAAGAATCGCCCCATCGTTAAACAACGCCAGTAGCACGATCATCACCGCCGTAACCGGATAGAAATTGAATATCAGAATGGAAAGAGTCATGAATAGCAGTACTCGTATCGTCTCGGTTATGCGGTAAATTGCGTAACTATTCATGCGCTGAAAGATCTTGCGGCTTTCCTTCAGGGCATCGATGATGACCGACAGACCCGGAGTCAACAGGACAATGGAGGCGGCTGCGCGCGCCGCATCAGTCGCGCCGGAAACCGCGATACCGCAGTCGGCCTTCTTCAACGCCGGAGCATCATTGACTCCATCGCCGGTCATGCCGACGATATGTCCCCGCCTCTGCAGCATGTCGACAATATGAAACTTGTGTTCAGGGAATACCTGCGCGAATCCTTCGGCCTTCTCGACGGACTCTTCCAATCGCTCGGCGTCCGCACCTTGGGAATTGGCCAGACTGCCGGCTTCCAGAATGTTAGTTCCCAGACCGAGTTGTCCGGCGGTCTCCCGGGCGATGGCCAATTGATCGCCGGTCACCATCTTCACATCTATTCCCATCTCCCGGGCGGTTGCAATAGTTGATTTGGAGTCTTCTCTTGGGGGATCGAACAACGGCAGTATCCCGAGAAACTGCCATTTGCCCTGGGCGTCGGTCCGGGCCACGCCGAGCGACCGGAATCCCCGTTTCGCAAAACCGTTAATCGCTCTCTCTACGACGTCCTTGATCTGACCGGCATTGGCCGACATTTCCAGAATGATTTGCGGGGCACCCTTTGCCACTTTGAATGTGCTTCCGTCTTCTGCTTGTATCGCAGCTTCCGTACGTTTGCGAACCGGGTCGAACGGCTCGAATTGTATCACCCGGTATTTCTTCAGTGCCTCGTCGCTTTTCAGGCCGCTCAAAACGGCCTGATCAATGGTGTCTTGATCCTCGGCACGTGAGGCCAGCGCTCCATTCAAGACCACCTGTTCGACTGTGGCATTGTCGACAGTGAAGGGGTCTCCGAGAGTCAATCTGTTCTGCGTCAGAGTCCCTGTCTTATCGGAACAAAGTACGTCTGTGCCTGCCAATTCCTCGATGGATGCCAGCCGACTGACAATGGCCTCTTTTTTGGCCAGCAGACGTGCTCCGACCGACATCGTCACCGACAAAACCGTCGGCATTGCCACAGGAATTGCCGCTACCGTCAACACAAGTGCAAATTGGAGCGTTGTCAGAATGATATCACCCCTGGTGATAGCCACAATTATTATCAGAGACACCAACATCGCCGCGAGGATAATCAGGTAATTTCCGATCTTCAACACTGCCCGCTGGAAATGGCTGACTGTATGCGCCTGCTCCACCAGTTGGGCCGTTTTGCCGAAATAGGTATTTGCCCCCGTCCCATAAACGACTGCGTCTGTTTCCCCCTGGCGAATTATCGAGCCCGAAAAGACAGCACTCGCTTCTTCTTTCGTTACCGGAAGCGACTCTCCTGTCAGGGCCGATTGATCTACTTGCACAGGATCACCTTCAAGTAACCTGACGTCTGCCGGAACTATATCGCCCAGCCGGATGCGAATAATGTCTCCAGGGACAAGTTCACGGGCGGAAATCGAGACCCATTGCCCCCCACGCTTGGCTCGGGCCCGTATCGCCAGCTTGGCTTTCAGCGCCTGTATAGCATTGCCTGCCTGGTATTCCTCCCAAAATCCAACTGCCGCGTTAGCTATAAGAAGAACCAGGATTATGAAGAAGTCAGTCCAGTGCCTGACAACAGCCGATAGGATGACTGCTCCCTCTATCATCCAGGGTATCGGGCCCCAGAAATATGTGAAGAATTTCAATATGGGATTGATTCTCTTTTCCTCAATCTCATTGAATCCATACCGGGAAAGGCGTACCATTGCTTCATTCTGGCTGAGACCGTCGCGCGATGTTTCCAGTTTTGACATTAGTTCAGATAGAGGAAGCGATTTCAAATCATCACTTGGTTCTTGATCGGCCGTAGCTCCGGAATTCGACACCGTAGGTTCGCTTATACCTGATTTCATTTCAATACCCCATGGATCGCAACGCCCTATTCATTCTATCGTTTCTCTGGAAGGGAAATGCCATCCAGAGTGTCTCATGATTCCGCCTTCAGCCGTTCAAGGATTTCGTGCGCGGCCACTATTGCCGATTCTGACAAAGCACTTCGACCAAGGGCGCGCAAGAGTACGGCGAGCAGATCATTGTAGCCTTTTTCCTTCTGCCCTCGCAGAACATGATGAGCTCCTTGATACATGGCTTGAGTATCAGAGCTGTCTCTCACCAGCGCACGCATCAAAGCCGGCCACGCGTCCTTCTTGAATTGTCGCAAAGATTCGGCGGCGACCCACCCCACATCAAAATCGCTATCTGTCAATGTTGACACCAGCGACGGAATCGATCTCGTGTCGCCAATTGCCCCGAGCGCCTTGGCGGCCTCCCAGCGAACCTGTTCCGATTTGGAATTTCGCAACGCTCTCACAAGAGAGGAGACGGCCGGCCGGCCGATAGCAACCAGTGATCGACGAGCGTCCTGGCGAACGAGGCCATCTTTGCTCGCCAACAATCTTACCAGGGACCTTACCTTTGTGCCGATTGACTTGTTCTTGTCCAGCATGTCTCCTCCGGGGCTGATATTGTTTCGAGATCACGACTCCACAATATTTCTGCTTACTCTGTCTACAGTCGAGCAGCACAATTGATCCATTTTATCTTACTGCGATGTAGTAAATGTCGGCAGTCGCCACAGGCATCAATGACCCGCCGAACCCGACTCTAAGCGTGACTGTGAAACCGTTGTTTGAGACATTTGTGACGACGGCACAGACTGCCATGCCTCTTGTGAGACCTGATGTGCCGGGATCGTCTGCGGCCAAGACCCCGTTTGCAAAGACGTGAGGTGTGAGCCCGGGCGGGAATTCGGGATCAAAGGACACGACGAACGATCCCGTACCGTTTGATCCACCTGTTTGGATGCTGCAGTGGCATTCACCGGTGAGCATGCCGGCCGAATCTGCATAATTGGTGTAATCGGCTTGCCAGGCCTTGTAGGCATACGGTGCAGAGCCAAGACGATTGCGGGGGGATAGCTCAGGATCATCACCGACTTCAATGCCCAGCCAGAGGTTGGTGTAGTTCGTGATTGCCCAGGGTGGGAGATTCTCTCTGGATCCAAGCTGCCAGTTGAAGAGCCCGTTAATTACCAGTACCGGGCAATTCGAGCTAATCCATTTGCGATCGGCAGGAGATGTACTGACGGAATCGCTCCAAAGGGTGAAGGTAATCAGGTATTCCCCATCGCCAACGGGACTGCCATCTGTGTCTGTCAGTCGCCCCTGGTAGTTGATCAGATGCGGGACGCCGTCCATGACCTGGGATTGAGCTTGAGGCAGTACCGCAATGAAGAGCAGAGTCACCAGAAGCAACTGCTCGAAATATGACCTGGCCATACCTACACCTCCTGTCAGGAGTGCGAATATTCCGTTGTCGGTGAAGAATCTGTGATGTCAGACCTGTGGATAATATAGCTTTCAGCTCTGGATCACAATAAGATAATCCAGTATCGCGACTAGCAGGAACAGCGCCAGGCAACGGGTGTTCTAGACAACCTGTCCACTGCGCCTACTGCCTCCTCGGCCAGTTCCGTTACTGAATTGCTACCCATGTCCTCCGACCATCATGATACCTATGTACCCAATTCGTATCAACTGTGGGGCGCCGTTGTGCCGGACTGGCGGCGGATACGTACTACTCCGCTGCGCTTGACCGCAGAGATGTGACGTTGTCGACAGGATCCTTTCAACAACAGCCGACGAGCGTGCGTCGTTAGGTTGCCGGCTTCACGGTCCGAAAGAAAGGAGGCCGCATGCCGTTCTTGAAGATAGCGGTGTTTGTGGCAGTCGCATTGCCGGCACTGGCGCCACAGTCACTTCGATCACAGGAGATTTCGGGCTATTGGATGCGCCGCGAAAGCATGCCTGATACCCGGCAGGAATTGCAGCCAGTAGTATGCGCCAATAGAGTCTACGTATTTGGAGGGCTCAATTCATCACTATTGGCAGTCAACCGAGTAGATGTCTATGACCCCGCCGGCGGCCAGTGGACTCTCGGCAACTACATGCCGGAGGCGCGCCACCATTATGCTCCGGCCTCGATCGGCGACAGTATTTACATTATTGGCGGCTACAACACCTCCTATCTACCGTGGCAGGTCACTGGCGAAGTGCTGGTCTACGACCGCATTCAGAACACATGGTCAACCGCTGCCCCGATGCTCACGCCGCGTGCCGAGCATAGCGCAGTCGTGTTTGGCGGCAAGATCTACGTGTTCGGTGGCGAAGACGAGGGTGCAAACGATCTCAATTGGGCGGAGGTGTATGACCCGGCTACCGATTCATGGTCTCAACTGAGCCCGGCGCCGACAACGCGGAACCACACGGGGGCGGCCGTGATCGACTCCCTCATTTACATCGTCGGGGGGCGCCAGGGCTACTGGACCGAGCCAATGACGCTGGTAGGAGCGCTCGAGGCGTATTCACCCGTGAGTGACACGTGGTACACGCTGCCGTCGATGCCGACGCCTCGAAGCGCGATCGCTGCAGCGGCTATCAGCAGTTTGCTTATCACTTTTGGCGGCGAACTCCCGTCAATTTACGATGAGGTCGAAGCATATGATCCGGCGACAGCATCATGGAAATTGCTGACGCCAATGATTACTCCCCGTCACGGCACCGGCGCAGTGGTCATCGGCGATACCGTGTTCGTGATAGCCGGCGCTGACCAATCGGGAGGCCATCCTGTGGCTTCCAACGAAGGATTTGTCCTGGGAACGTGCATCGACAGGGATCTTGATGGCTTCGCCGATCGGGGAGCGGTGGGGTGCACCTGTCCGCCCGATGTCTGCGAGGACTCGTTCAATCCTCTGCAGACCGACGGTGACGCTGACGGCTGGGGCGACGAATGTGACAACTGCCCGGGAGCGGCGAACCCTGATCAACTGGACGCCGATCTCGATGGCGCGGGGGATGCCTGTGATGACTGCAGCGATAGCGACGGGGACGGTTTCGGTAATCCGGGCATTCCAGCCAGCATTTGCCCGGCAGATAATTGTCCGACTGTCAACAATCCGACTCAAGCGGACGCCAACGGTGATGGGATCGGCGACGCCTGCTGCTGTATAGATAGGCGCGGGAATGTGAACTATGCCGGGATCGTCGATCTCAGCGACTTGAGTTCGCTGGTGAGTTACCTCACGGGCGGGGGATACGTGTTGCCTTGTCCGAACGGAGCAAACGTCAACGGAGCCGGGATAGTTGATTTGAGCGATTTGAGTGCGCTGGTGAGCTATCTGACCGGCGGCGGGTATGTGCTGCCGCATTGCCCGTGATCCTCTGGTGACTCAGCCGGCAGACCGAATTGATATTTCTTCACTGTTGATCGATACCGACACGTGCGTTGACCGGCAGTGACTTGCGAAGTCGCGGGGGGTGACTTATACTTAAATAGTGAGCGGCCGGCAGATGTGGCTGCGGAACCGTCGCCGCATTCCCTGGATTTTAGGCACGTATAATGAGAGTAGCGCATCCGTGCGCGCAGGCCTCGATATGGAGCAGTTATTGACGCAGCCGCAGAGGGAAGACTGAAGTGGACGCACCCGAGTACGGTGAGCAGGAGACGAGAGGGATTGTCATTCTTGCGCCGGGCGCAGTAATCTCCCACTATCGCATTGCTTCCCGGCTCGGCGCGGGCGGGATGGGCGAAGTGTTTGTCGCCGACGATCTCCAGCTCAAACGGCGGGTGGCGCTCAAGTTCCTGGCGCCCAATCTCGCCAATGACCTCAATCTCAAGCAGCGATTTATCCGGGAGGCGCAGTCCGCCGCCGCGCTCAACCATCCCAATATCGTTACCGTCTACGAAGTGGCCGAGTTCGCCGACCGCGTCTTCATCGCCATGGAGTATATCGAAGGACGTACCCTTCGGGAACTGATCGACGCCGGTCAACTCACGCCGCAACAATCACTGACGATGGCACTGCAGATCTGCGAAGGATTGCAGGCCGCGCATGTCGCCGGATACGTGCACCGGGATGTCAAACCACTCAACGTCATTGTCGGCCATGACGGCCGGATCAGAATCCTTGATTTTGGATTGGCCAAGGTGGTTGGGGACACGCAGATGACTCAGGCGGGCAGCGCGATCGGCACTGTCCAGTACATGTCGCCGGAACAGGGACAGGGGATCGAGGCGGATCACCGCAGCGACATCTTTTCACTCGGTGTGATGCTGTACGAGATGCTCACTTCGGCTCTTCCGTTTCAAAAGATTGGTATCCCGGCCACCATTTACGCGATTATCAACGAACAACCGGCGCCGCTGGCAACGTATCGGCCTGACCTGACCCCCGGGCTTCAGGAAATCGTATCAAGAGCTCTAGCCAAATCGCCGGGCGAACGGTACCAGACAGTCGGGGAATTGGCCGATGAGATTCGGCGACTGCTCGGTACACAGACAATGCCGGCAACAGTTATTCCGACTCGCGTAATGCCGGCGACCGCGCCCCAATCAGTTTCGCTGGCCGTGCTGCACCTTCGCAATCTTGGCACCGCTGACGACGACTTTCTCAGCTATGGCATAACGGAAGATCTGATTGTCGACTTGTCCCGCCTCGGCACGATTCGCGTCGCGCCCATGCGATCGGTGATGAAATACAAGGACAGCGACGATGATCTGGCGGAGATCGCGGCGCGACTCAACGTGTCGTACGTGCTCGACGGATCGATTCATAAGTCGGTCAGTGCGGTTCGCGTATCGGCACAGCTTATCGACGTTCGCGACGGCAAGGTGCTGTGGGCCGAGCGATGGGAAGAGCCGCCGGCCAGCTTGCCTCGAGTGAAGAAGGCCCTGGCCGAGGGCGTCAGCAGTGCTTTCAACATCGGCGCCACAGTGGTCCGGAGAGCCGAGGTCGCCCTTCCGGAAACGGAGAATGCCCAGGCGTACGAACAGTACCTTCGCGGAAAGTTCCTCTTTGATCACAAGAAAGATAAGGGGGATGTGGAGAAAGCTCTCGAGTGGTACGGCAAGGCGCTGAAGCAGGAACCGGGGCTATTGTCGGCGCGGATCGGGACGGTTGAAATCCACGTTTATCAGGGAGCGATTGACGAGGCGTGGTCCGAGCTGTCACTGGCGTTACAGGCGGCGAGGGAACAGGGTCAGCGGGCCGAACAGGCCAGTCTCCTCCGGTTGCAGTCGAAGCTGCTGGTCACCAAATCGAATTGGGAGAAAGCGTGGGAATCGGGGCAGCAGGCGCTGGCGCTCACACGCGAACTGGGTGATCTGTCCGGCGAGGCGGAAACGCTTGGCATCCTGATTTCAATTCTGCAGCCGCAGGCGAAGTTTGATGAAGCCCTGGAGCTGTTCGATCGCGTGCTCGAAATATCGCGCAAGCTGAACGACCGGGACAAGATCGCGGAGGCGCTCAAGAACATGGGTGTGGTCTATGCCCGCAAGGGAGACTACGGCCGCGCACTCGATCTTTACGAGGAAGCGATCACGTTCGCACGGTCCGCCCAGAATCTCTCGATGGAGGCCGCCTGCCTCTCGAACATCGGTAACGTTCATTACTTCAAGGGGGAGATGCAGTCCGCCATGCGGTACTACGGCGAAGCTCTCTCCATCAACAGCAAACTCGGTGACCGGACTGGCTCTGCCCGACAGAGTTTGAACCTCGGACTGATTCACCTGCAGCAGGGGACGATGGAGGAGGGTTTGGAAATGCTGACCACTGCGGCCACCTTCTTCGAAGCCCTGGGTGACAAGGCCAATCTGGCGCTTACGCTCTCCAACATCTCGCAGGCACGACTGACGCTCGGCATGGCGGATGAAGCGCAGGCGGCGGCCGAGCGATCACTGGCGCTGGCCCAGGAGGTCCGGCATCCGCTTGGCGAAAGCGCGGCGTATCATCGCCTCGGTGCCATAAGTGAGTTCAGGGGAGACGGCGAAGAAGCATCGCGTTTCATACACCGTGCCTTGGAGACAGCGCGCGCCGCGGGAATGAACCGGAATGTCGCCGCTCTCGAAGTCGAACTTGCGGCCATACACTTCGGTCAGCGTCAGTTCGACGCGGCCCGGAAGCACGCGGGCCGAGCCAGTACGCTGGCGAAAGAAATCGAAGATAAACCGACCCTGTGTGCTGCTGCGTCATATTTGGGAGCTCTGACCGCCGTAGGTGGACTTGTCCATGCCGGCAGTAACCAGATTCGACAGCAATTGAATAAAGCACAGGAACTCGGTGACAAGAACTTAAGCGTTCGGATTCAGCAGTTGCTTGGGGAAACGCTGTACACGTTAGGCAAGGAAGGGGAGAGAGAAGAAGGGCTTGCCCTTTTGCAGGATGCTCTGGCGCAGGCGGAGGCGTCCCGGCAGGTGCCGGAAGTGAAAAGAATCCGCACGATTCTAAATTCATCCCCGCACAGTTGAAAATGGACTGCGCTGATTGGGCGACAGGCCATCTCACTAAGGTTTCAGCGCGATTCGTCTATCGCGCCGGGTTCGTCGCCTGTTGAAGCTTTGCTTCCAGCAGCTGCTTCTCCAGAATCGCGGCTTGAGTCTGTGCCCTCATGACGGCCAGTTCGAGTTCCCGCAAATCTGCCTTGTAGTATTGATCATTTACTACCGAGGAAATGCCATCCTCGGCATTGGGCCAGAGTACAGGTTCGACGGTGTTAAACTGACTTGACTCCTGCGAGGTCACGAATCCCGAAACAACCCCGTACGAGGTCGGGAAATACGTGGCGATGAGCGTCGGGCGGTCAAGCGCGGTTGAGGCCCCGGAGCCGTTCAATGGGTGGGCCAGTCCCTCGAGATAGAACGTGTATGTCCCAGCCGGACGGAAGTAGATCTGGTCTACATCCAGATCAAAGTAATGATCTTTGTTGGGAGAATCGTTTTCACCCGGTCCAGCCAGACGCGCGGACGGCAAGAGCGACGACGAAGGCGTCTCCGCGATCTGCAGGTAGGCCTGATTCCGTTGCGAGGAACCGTGCGTCTTGAGGGTGGCACTTCCGCGAAGCAACACATAACCGGGTGACGGCAAAGTGATCGTCACCCGAGTAAGCTCCTGGGGAACTGACGCATGTTGAACCAGCACAATTACGCCTGACGTCACTGAAGCCGCGAGCCCCGGCTCATCCAGAATCTCCGGGGCCGCCACACTGCTGTTGGGCAGGTTGACGGTTGAATCACCGGCCGGGCCAGACACTTCAAGCGCCCCCATCGGGGAATCGGTATTGATTCCGACACCGCCGTGCGCCCGCAGGATGAACTGATCTTCGCCGGTGGAAGCGAAATCGGCGTCTTCGTGGTCGGCCCAGACGAAGCTGCCGTGGGTTCGAGCTTTGGCGCGCCGACCGGCCGCGAACGACCAGTCGCCATCAGCCGCGTTACTCTCGCCGGCCGCTGCTACCGCATGACTGCCGGAGGCCGTGTCGTCCGAGCCACCGGGAATCGACGCATACGGACCGGTCACCAGATTGCGAGCGCCACCGCCGATAGTTCCTCCCTCCGAAGTTACCTCGTTGGCATGACCGCCGGCTATCACCGAGATCGTGCCGCTAGTCCGGTTGGCAGAGCCGCCCCCGATGGTCGACGAATCTCCCTGTGCGGTGTTCTGAAATCCGAGAACACTCGTCTGCGTACCGCTGCTGCTGTTCATGCCCATGGTTATCTGCCCGACGCCGACAATGTCACCGTTGGGCGACACCACCAGATTCGTGTCCTGCTCGGTGGAACCGAACACGACAATCTGCCCGCCGCTGATTTCCATGCTCTTGCGCTCTCCCGTCGCTCCGGGTCGGACCCTCGAGTCGATCGGTTCATACAGCGAGATCTTGGCCGAGGTAATGGCGGCATTCTCGAACGGCATGCCGCCTAAGCTATCGGTGAAACCGACGACAATTCGTCCCGTGCCGCCGGGCTGCAGAATCGTAAGATTGCCGGTCACATTGCCGGCCGTGGCGCCGTCGACAGTGGCCACGCGCTGGGCATAGCCGACCGACGTCAGCTGGCTGCGCGGCAGAATCGTCTCCGCCCCGACCTTCACTTCCAAGTATCGGGTGGGGCTGTTGAACAAGGAATCCTCGAGAGGAACCAGGGAGCCAAGCACGACCGAGAAGAGTCCCTGCGATACCGCGACATCGGTATGTGTTTCACTCCAGATCAGTTGTCCGCCGACGGGGGCATCGAATATTGAAAAGACCACCGTGTACGTGCTGTCGGCGACCGGCACACCGGCCGTAGTAAGCCGACCCTGAAAATTGACGAGATTGGGAACCGCAGCGAACGATGTACTCAAGAGCACCGTCGCCAGCAGTAATCCGGTGAGAGCGATAACCAAACGATTCATAATGGTCACTCCGTCGATGAGTAATGAATGGACAGGTCGATGCGGCCGGCTGATCCGATGCCGCACTACTTAAATAATATGGAGTCAATTGGTCTGTCAATGGGTTTGTTTGCATTCCCGGGAGCCAAATGTTGACAAAACTACTACACGAATGTATCTTGGCGGAGAGTACTTGCACGTCAAGTGACCCCCGGTCCGCAAAGGATGGTAATTGCCGTTCCAGGGGCCGGGTTATCGTCAGAGCTCAAGTCTTGCCCGGAGGTTGCATATGAAAATGTTTGCACGAGGTCGGTTATTGGGCCTTACAGCCCTCTTCCTTGTAAGCGGCGCGGTAGCGGCAGGTGTATTTGCGGGCACCGCACCTGCGCGTGTCGGTAACTCAGGCCTCAATCTGTGGTCTGTTGTCGGAGATGGGGGGAATAGCGGTAAATCGGCGACTTATTCGCTGTCATGGACTACCGGGCAGATCGCAACCGGTAAGGGAAGTGCGGGTTCACTTGAACTGAATCGCGGCTTTTGGCAGAACTTCAATACGAGTTGCTGTATCGGGAGGAGGGGTAATATCAATCTGGCCGGTATCGTTGATGTGAGCGACTTGTGTGCGCTGGTATCGTTCCTCACGACCGGCAGCAGTCTGACCTGCTATGAGGCGGCAAATGTCTCGGGGACGGGCATTGTCGATCTGGCCGATCTCAGCGCGCTGGCCAACTACCTCACCAGCGGCGGGTACGTGCTGCCCTACTGCCCGTAGTGAGTGGCTGACTTTCAGTCCGTCGCTGGTCTACAGCCGGATCTGATCGGGCTGAGTCCGGGGCGTCTTGACAAATATAGATTCTTTCGTATACTTAGCTTCAGTCGATATTGTACCTGCAACAATTCCAGATGATTTGGGTAGAGGAGGCCTGTGCGATCCACTGACGGTAATGTGTCCCGTGCGATAATTGCCAGTTGGGCAGCAGCAGGTGTGCTGGCGCTTACCCCGTGTGCGCTTCTCGCTGATTCAGGAAATGTCCAGCTCAATCCGCAAAAAGCAGCAGACAGCACGCGCGCCGATTCGCTGGGCATAGTCGGATTTGGCAACCGCGTATTCGATCTCGGTTCAATCATCGTAACTGCTACGCGCGACGAAGAGTCGAGTTTTCGATTACCGGTCATAGCCCAGTCGCTGGGAACGCGTTCGGTGACCATGCGTCAGATGAGCAGGACCTTACCGGAGGCACTCAAGGAGATTCCGGCCGTTTCAGTGCAGAAGACATCGTACGGGCAGGGGTCACCGTATATCCGCGGATTTACGGGTTATCACACGCTGCTCATGGTCGACGGGGTGCGGCTGAACAATTCCGTCTTCCGATCGGGCCCTAACCAGTATGCCGGCACAATTGACCCGCTGGCGATCTCACGGATCGAGGTGGTCAAAGGTCCGGGATCCAGTCTGTATGGCTCCGACGCCGTGGGCGGGACGGTCAATGTCGTGACTTTTGCGCCCGTTCCGCACCCCTCCACCGGAAGAATTCACTCCAACCTCTATTATCGATACGGCAGCGCCGACCTTTCCAACGTCGGCCGCGTGGAATTTGTGGGAGCGGTCAGCCCAAAAATCGGGCTAAGCGGCGCCTATTCGAGCAAGAATTTCGGTGACCTGCACCCCGGCGACGGGCCGCGCCTGCCCCGAACCGGCTATGATGAAGAAAGCATGAATTTTGGACTGGATTACCAGATGAGCGCCGGATCACGCCTGGAGGCAGCTCATCAGCAATTCGATCAGAATAATGTCTGGCGGACTCACCGGACGATTTACAGCGTTGACTGGCTCGGCACCACCCACGGTGATGACAAGCGGCTCAGCACCGATCAGTACCGTGACCTGACCTATGTCCGTTACACGGTTACAAATGAACGCGGCGCGCTCAGCCGGCTCTGCACCCAGTTGTCTTATCAGACTCAAACCGAGGATCAGGACCGGATCAAGAAAGACAATACCAGCGAAATTCAGGGTTTCGCAGTTAAGACAACGGGCGGCTCGATTCAGGGCGAAACACCTTCGCGCTGTGGCACCTTCATTTACGGTCTGGACTTTTACAACGACCGGGTGAGCTCATACCGAAGCCGTTACCGGGCGGACGGGTCATTAAGCAGCGTGGACATTCAGGGACCGGTGGCCGACGACAGCCGCTACACGCAGGTGGAAGTGTTTATCGAGGACCAGCTGGATATTACGCAGCGCTGGCAGGCAATTCCGGCCGTTCGTTTCTCGGCGACCGACGCCATAGCCGGTCGTGCGGCTAACCCGTCGAAAACCGGCGACCCGGTGCTGACAATCAAAAAGCACTGGAATCACGTGACCGGTAGTTTGAGAACGCTGGTGTACCTCGATGACCGCGAGGAATGGAATCTGTTTGGCAGTGTCGGCGGGGCCTTTCGCTCGCCGAACCTCTCGGATCTGTCTCGATTCGATATTGCGCTCTCGGGTGAACAGGAGGTCCCGACCCCGGACCTCAATCCTGAGACCTTTGTGGCCTATGAGATTGGCGTCAAGCATCTGTCGACATCGGTCGGCGCTCAGTTCGCCCTCTATTACACCGACATCGATAATCTGATTGTCAGAACACCCCGGGGTGATAGTGTCGACAACAGAATCGCTGTGACCAAGAGAAACAGCGGCCGCGGCTACATCTACGGCGTCGAAGGGGCAGTTCAATTGGCGCTGGGGCAGGCGGTACAGGTGTCTTGCTCCGGCTCGTGGCAGAAGGGGCGATTGAAGACTTACCCGACATCATCGGTGGATCTGGTGGAGGAACCGATTGACAAGCTGATGCCACCCGCGGGCACGCTCGGCGTGCGGTGGGAACCGGGTGAAAAGCGACCATGGCTTGAGATTCTAATGACCGGTGCGACGGAGCAGGATGATCTGTCGACCGCTGACAAGCGGGATACCCAGAGGATTCCTCCACTCGGCACACCCGGGTATCTGATCTACACGTTTCGAGGGGGGGTCAATTTCACTTCGTACATGGCTGTTTCGGTGGCCCTCGAGAACATCACGGATCGTGCCTATCGGATTCACGGCTCGGGGCAGAATGAACCGGGTCGGAACCTGGTGGTGGCGACTCGGCTCTCTTTCTGATGTTTGAATTGCCGGGTCCAATTGTTCTTGACATTTCCGGCGTCGGCCTGCTTCCATTACGACAATGTTGAATTCACGTTGGGCCGCGTATGTCACGCGGTACACTGAAGAAATCTTGTCCTGGAGTCGCCCGGTGAAAACACTGTCATTGTCCGCAGGATTGCTGCTCCGCATTATGGCCACAGTCGTGATGCCAGCCGGCTCGGTCGTCTTCGCGCAAAGCGATCCGCCTGCTTCGTCGAATCAGGCGCCGCCCCTCTGGGCATCGGCGGGTATCGAAGCTCTCGATTCCGGTTTGTATCGCATCGGCACGGTGCTGATCGACCGCAAGAACAGCGCGGTATCGATTCCCGGCGCTGTCAATATGCGCGAGGGCGCGATTGAGTATCTGGCTGTTACCCCTGACGGTAAGACCTACGAGTCGGTGCTTACGCTGAAGACGAAACCGTTGCACCTGCAATTGGCGCTCCTTTTGCTGGGGGCCGAATTTGGGGGTGGGCTGGCGTATCAGGGTGACTCGGCGCTGCCGGCAGGAGATTCGGTCGACATGTATGTGGCGTGGCTTGACGAGCAGGGAAAAACCGTCACACACCCGGCCACCGACCTGCTCTATGATCGCGAAGCCAGGCGGGCCATGCCCAAGTCCAAATGGATATTCACCGGTTCGGTCATCCGGGATTCGGCCAGTTTCGCGGCCGATGTGGAAGGCTCGATTATCGCGGTCTATAGCGATCCGGTGGCCATATTGAACAACCCGCGCAGCGGCCGCTTCGACCAGACCACTTATAATCCCAATACCGATCTGCTCCCCGCATTGGGGACAGAAATCACGATGACGATTGTCGTGCCTAAACGATAGCGTGCGGCGTAAGAGGAGATACTATGTTCAAGCTGATTGTTACTTCGATGGTTCTGACAACGGTGGCGCTCGGGCTCGCCGTAGGTGCGAGCGGGGCCGACCAGCGGCCGCGGTTCGATCTGTCCATGCGGCACGAAATTGATCGGAGTATAGCCCAGGGGCTCTCGTATCTCGCCAAGTCGCAGAAGCCCGATGGTTCCTGGAGCGATTATCCCGGCGTGACCGGCCTCGTGCTGACCGGGTACCTCAGGGCGCCCATAACGACGCGGGAAACCTTCGCACCGAATATTACGGCAGGATTAAAGTACATCCTCGGCATGATGAAAAGCGACGGCGGGATTTATCCCGATGTCGAGCCGCAAATGAAAGCGTACAATACTTCGGTCTGTCTCATGGCGCTGACCGCCGCCGACAACCCCCTGCTTACCGATACGATACTCAAGGCCCGGCACTTCCTGATCTCGTTGCAGGCGGACGAAAAGTCGGGTACGCCTAAAGACAGCGTCTCCTACGGCGGGATCGGGTACAACAAGGATGAGCGCTCGGATGTCTCCAACATGCAGTTTGCCCTCGAAGCGCTGCGAGCGTCGGAGAAATATGAGCCGTCGCCCGACAATACCGCGATCAAGCTCGGCGACTCCGGTTCAATCACTGAAAAGACGGGTCCGAACGATCTCTACTGGGGCAAGGCGATCACTTTTCTGCAGCGGTGTCAGAATTACAAAAAGTACAACGACTACTCCTGGTCCTCCGATGACGGCGGGTTCGTCTACTACCCGGGAAACTCCAAAGCCGGTAACACGACTTCCTACGGTTCCATGACGTATGCCGGGGTGAAGAGCTTCATTCATGCCGGATTGACGAAAAACGATGATCGTGTCCAGGCGGCCTACCGGTGGATCCGTGCCAACTACACGGTCGAGAAGAACCCCGAGCTCGATGAGCAGGGGTTGTTCTACTACTATCACGTTATGGCCAAGGCGCTGGCGGTCGTTAGCGACAGTGTTCTCACCGACACTTCCGGAGTCGGTCACGACTGGCGCGGGGAACTGGCCAACAAATTGATCAGTATCCAGTCGGCCGACGGCTCCTGGGTGAACAGCAACGGTCGCTGGTGGGAGAATAACCCCGATCTGGTCACCGCGTATTGCCTGATGGCGCTTGAGGAAATTGCCAGGTAATATCGGTCAACGCGCAGCGCGATCACTCAGATCGCGCTGTTGACCGCGACTACTACTGTCCGGCCGGGCGCCGGGTAGTACAAGTACTGCTGTCGCATCGGATCGAAATAGCCGTCGACATTGTACAACTTGTCGAATACGTTCTGCACCCCGATGGACAGATTCAGTCCGCTCACGGCAACACTGGTACCGAGTGAGACGGTGGCATAATCTCCCAGCTCCTGCTGGGTTTCCAAACTCAAATACTGCTGACCGATACCGGAGATCCGTGTCTGCAGCTGCCATGCCTTCGTAACGCCGCAGGTCAGACCCAGATCGTAAGTGTACTTCGGAACACCGTTGACCTGATTACCTTTGAATTCACCGCTGTCGGACACAGCGTCGTTGTACGATAGAGCGACGTCTGCTCGCATGCGAGAGAGCGCTGTCGCTGAGATCGCCAATTCCAGTCCCCGGTGGCGGGATCGCCCCAAATTGGTGTAGCGGAAATACACCGGATCGAACTCGACTTCATTCCTAATCTGATACCAAAAGGCGCTCAGCGAGGCATAGAGTGACTTGAAATTGGCGAAGCGGATACCAGCTTCGTAGCTCGTGCCGCGCATGGACTTGAGGGAACCGTTGGAGAGCGTCAGGTATCCCGGCGGCGGTAACATCGGACTGTACACCGGCGGAGAATCATACAACAGAACCAGGGTCGGTGACTTGAATGCCTTCGCAACCGAAGCATACACTGAAATGTCCTCGTGAATATCCGCACCGACAGCCACCCTCGGCGATGCAACGGTCTCGGACTGGGACAACGCCTGTCTGTCTCTCGTGATCAGTGCGTCCTTGTATTCGAAGCGTGTCTTCACGTAGTCGATCCGCACTCCGGGCGCGACAAACAGCCGCGGGATGAGCCGGATCAGCCCGCCGGCAAATGCCGCCGCTACCTCACGTTTACCGGTACCACGCGTGATTGCCTCCGCCGCATTGTTTCCGGAGCCGGCGACTGTGTAGTCAGTCTCGAGGTGCCCGTATTCGCCGCTGAATCCTCCCACTAGCTTTACCTGATGACCAAACAGAGAATCGTCAAATCGAACCGACACCTCACCGCCCGAGGAGAAGAGGTCGGTGCCGTGGCCAAGCGCATTGGTTATGGTGACGATATCATCCGATCTTTCATATTTTGCGTAAAGCACGGGCTTCAATGTCAACTTGTTCGTGATGGCGACACTGGAAGTCAGGCCGGCCAGCAGTTTGTCCCGGTCTCTGAGATCGGTCAAGCTGTTCCCCATCAGATCAGTGCCGGCAGCTGTGCGATCGGCTGACAGTTGGTCCTGAGTTAAGGGACCCGGCACCTGCTCGCGGGTATGGCCATAGGAGCAAATACCGTTCAGCGAACCACCGCTCTCCGCTTGATTGCCGAGGATGACCACGGCTCTCTGTGTTTTCAGCGCGCTGTGCGTACGCCACCCGTCGTTCGACTTAAAGGACTCGGTTGCCTGGAAATCCCGGCTACCCAGGTGACCGCCGAGCCGAAGGCCTGCTTCGACGCCGTCGAATGATCCCAGGGCAAGAGAGCCGCGGTTGAAATTGGCGTGACTGACCTGCGCCGGAAGCAGGGTCAGCGTGCCGCCGAACCCGAAATCGCCGTATTGCGCTGAAGCCGGCCCGTTGAGGGCCTCGAGGCGATCTACCTCCAGCAAACTATAATCGGAGAGGTCCACCATCCCCGATGAGATATCATTGAGCGGGATGCCGTCGTATGTCATCAGCAGGTACTGGGACTGCCCGCCGCCATAGAACCCCCGGACATCGATGGCCGCCTGTCCCCACGGATTGCCGGTCGAGTAGGCGCGAAGTCCCGGCATTGAATTGACGAAATTGGCAATCACCGGCCGGAACGACTGCTGCGACAGCCGGACGGGTACCACGTACGCCGCGTTCGTAGTCGACAGCAGCGGCAACGGCATGCGATCGGCAGTGACCACGATTCCCGGAAGGACGACCGGATTGGCGGAATCAGCCAGGATAGTTGGGGACTGCGATGTGTCGCTGGCAACTTGCGCCACGGCAGGGGAATTGATCTGAAGCACGGTAACTACGAGGCAGGCAAACGCCATCAAGTTGGTAAGCATATATCTGTCCTCAATCGCAACGGGAACCTCCTGATAATTCACGGAATTGGCGACAGAACGGTGGGTACGACGGTGTGAATGACCCAATGATGCCGGCTGCCAGCTTCTCCAGTGTATGCCTGTTTGCCAAATCTGTCAATACGTCTTGATTCGTGTCAGGCCAGACACGCCGCCATAGAGCGGAGGTCGGCCCAGCTTCGGCGTCTCTTTGTTGAGATAGATATACAATACGCAATTTATCCGCTTTGTCAATGTTGAAGACAGGGATGGAATTTTATTGACAAAATAATCAATTTTCGTCATAATTGAATAAACTCAACTGAACTCATCGTACCGGATATCTGGGCTATTCTGTACATGCCTGTCGCATATGAGTCACATCTTTATCAAACGTGCCCGATTCCGTTAATCTCAGTTTTTGAGTCGATGGACAAGCATCGGAGTTCGTAAAATTGTCAGCGAATCTCATGATAGATCCATACTGTATGGCACACTGTGCCGTGACGAAAGGAGGAGTGCACCCGGCAACGAAATCGTTACGGAGCACACGATATTCACGGAATTTGACGTACAACACTAACACTTTTGTAAGGGGAAGAATATGAGATTGAAGCTAAAAACAGCGCTCATGCTCGTGGTCGCGGCGGGAATTCTGCTCCCCACGCTGAGTGACGTGGCAGTCGCCCAACCCCGGGTGAATGTCATGCCCGGCAACCAGCCGGGGCAGGTTTACAAGATCATCTGGCCCGGTCAGCAGATGATCGTATGGGGTAATGTGAACGGCGGTGCGACGCCATACGCTTATCAGTGGGATTTTGGCGATGGTACGGCCCCTGTCAGCGGGGCAGTGTCCAATCCCAAGTACATCGCGGTGAATCACACCTACGCCACACAGGGCCCGAAACTGGCTGTGCTGACGGTTACCGACGGCAATGGCGATTCGGAAGCTGACACGGTCGAAATCGAGGTTGCGCCGCGCACTTCGGAGGTTGAGATCAATGCCGCCATCGAGAACGGTTTGCGTTGGCTCTATTTGCAGCAGACCACCGGCGGCTATTGGAATGAGAACAACGGTTATCCGACCGCGGCTACGGCGACGGCGGTATTGGCATTTGAAAACCAGGGACATCTTCCCACCAACGATATTAACAAGGACATCTATGCCGAGTACGTGCAAGCCGGACTGAACTACATCAACACACGTCTGGCTGCGGTTGCCGTTCCTGCACAGGCCCACGGTGACCCCGAAGAAGTTGTTCCCGGCAACGCCGATGTCAACGGTATCGGACTAATGCCGAACTCGGGACGTTCCACGTACGAAGTCGGTATGGTAATGATGGCGCTGGTTGCTTCCAGAGCCCCGGACAGGATTGCCACGACTGGACCGGCCAATGTAATCGGTCGTAGCTATCGTGACATCGTAATTGACCTGGTCGACTTCTGCGCTTGGTCGCAAACCGATGCCAACTGGGGACGTGGCGGTTGGCGGTATTCACCGAACTCAGGTGATGCGGACAATTCGGTTTCCCAGTGGCCGACGATAGGCCTTGAAGCTGCGGAATCGGATTGGGGTATCGAAGCTCCCGGATTCGTAAAATCGGAGATGCTTTATTGGATCGCCGCCAGTCAGTACTCGGGCGGCTACTGGGACGGCGCATTTCCGTACACTCCCGGCAGTTTCTCCTATTCGGGCATGGCCACATCGGGGGCCGGCATTTGCGAACTAGGGTATGTCGGCATTTCGAAGAACGACACAAGGTATGTGCGGGCGCTCGATTTCTTCGCCCGTCAGTGGAACACGGTCGGCGGTAACAACTTTGGTTACTACTACGGCATGTATGCCATCGCCAAGGGATTCCGCACGGCGGTCGATGATGCTGATAACGTGTCCGAGGTCACCTGCCTGGGAGCCGGCTGCGGCATCAACTGGTACAACGACTACGCCACGTGGCTGGTGACGCATCAGAATGCATCCGGCCAGTGGACCAGCGGCTGGTGGAGCTACATGACCGACCACTGCTTCGCCCTGCTCATCCTGCAGCGGACCTTGTTTGGCGGCAGCCCGGTCGCTGTTATCAAAGCCCCGCCGTCGGCGCCGCCGTCAATTCCGATTCCAATGGACGGCAGTTTCTCGTATCACCAGGATCCGGTCAATCACAAGATTGTCAGTTGGCTGTGGGATTTCGACGCCTCTGACGGTGTCGATTGGGCCAATCCGGACGACAGCGGCGACATCATCACCAATCCCGGCTATCCGCTTGCCGACGGAATTGAGGCGGACACGTTCGTGGTTACCCTGCGGGTAGTTGACGACAACGATCCGTACAAGGCCGCTGAGGTCACGCATATTGTGGTGGTCGATCGCAACAATCACCCGCCGACAGCCGTTGCCGGTGGACCGTATGCCGCAAAAGTCGGCGAGCCGATCACGTTTGACGGCACCGGCTCCTATGATCCCGATGCCGGTGATCACATCGAGTCATACTCGTGGGATCTCAATGGTGATGGCGTCTTCGGTGATTGCACCGACCCCATCTGCGAGCGCACCTGGAACGAGGATTATCGCGGTTACATCAGCTTGATCGTGACCGACGGCTTCGGCGCGCAGTCGTGGGATACTTCCTCGGTACGCGTCTGGACTTCGCGAGTCGATGTGAGCGTGGCGCCTGAGGATATCGCGTTCTCGGTCCCTCAGCCACAGCCGGGCAATAACATTCAGATTGAAGCGACCATTCGCTGCGACGCCACTTCGAATCCCGTTCAGGGTGTGCAGGTTCGTTTCTTCGACGGCGATCCGTCTGTACCGACCAATCAGATTGGCGCGACCCAGACTATCCTGGCCATGACAGCCGGTGACGCTGTGTCGGTCAGTGTGGACTATGTTGTCCCGCTCACTCTGCCGCGGACGATCAATGTCGTTGTGGATCCGGAGAATCTGATCGAGGAGTTCGATGAAGGGAACAACCTCGCTTCCAAGCAGATTCTGGCCGGACCGACCGAAGGACTGATCTTCGGCAAGGTGACGGCCGGAGCCGTGAACCTGCAGGGTGTGGTTCTTTACCTGGTTGTGGGCAGCAACACCGTCGATTCGGTCATTACCGATGCTGACGGCAAGTACGAATTTGGCGAACTTGCCGATGGCGACTACGTGGTTGATCTCCAGGCCCCGCTCGGCATGAGCCCGGTCGGGGAATCGGTAGTGCCCGTGACGGTTCAGGGTGAACCGGTCGAGTTGAATTTCGAACTGAAGAACGTCGCGACGGGCAAGGTTTGCGACCTCTGGTGGTGGAAAGAACAGTTGCTGGCGATCAAGGAAGGCCGGAAACTTTATAACGGTCTGACGAAGGAAATGGTCGATGGCTACGGCCAGCTCATATACGATCATTTCTACAGTCGCAGCGACGGGTTCGCCATTCGCATTCTCTGGGTCTCTTATGCATCGGAGGATGCTCAGGACGCCGCTGCCAGGATATCGACGTATGATCGGGCGCTGACCTTCGAGGATATCTACTGGATCTTCTTCAAGGAATACGATGAGTCCTATAAGGCCAAAGCCGAGCGGAGCTTGCTCGTCAGTCTGCTGAACGTCGTGTCGGCCCGCCAGGGTCAGCTGGCGATCGTGACTGCCGACGGCGCCACGGCCAGCCAGGCGATCACGTACTTCGCCGGGCTGTATGTCGCAGGCGGCAGCGACAATCTCTATGCCGCTTATATCAACCTGAAGAAGATGTACATGAAGCAGATCATACCTGCAGGCATTGTGCCGCTGAGCACGCCCAACATCATGTACAAGCCGGGCGAGAAAGTTATTCCGGACGGCTACGCGCTGGCCCAGAACTTCCCGAACCCGTTCAATCCGATGACCACGATCTCGTTCAGCTTACCGGTGGCAAGCGAGTATTCGCTGACCATCTACAACATGGCGGGTCAGGTGGTTGCGGAGATCACAGGTGCGGCTGACGCCGGTGTGGTTTCGATTAAGTGGGACGGCTCGGCGTTTTCATCGGGCGTTTATCTCTATCGCCTGAGCGCCGGCTCGTTCACCGACAGCAGGAAGATGATGCTGCTCAAGTAATCGACGCCGACATTCTCGCAATAATAGCGCAAGCCGCTCTGATTTCAGAGCGGCTTGTTTGTTTTCGATGATCCTATGGTTGCTGCTGCAGTCGCTGGACGCGCTGCAGGGCATCGTCCCGCTCAGCAATTCCTGAATCAGCATTCTTCCAGATGTCGAGAAACAGCTCGTACTGCCGAAGTGCCCGATCGTTCCAGTTGGATCGTTCGTATGCCTGGCCGAGGTAGTAGTGGAGCTTGACACTCTCCGGACACCAGAACATGCGCGGTGACGTGTACCTGGACAGGAGAAGCTCGAAAGTAGAAACCGCATCAGCCAGCTTGCCGACCCGGAGATAGGCGCGACCGGCCATGAGTCGATCATAAAACTGGTCGCCCATTTCGGCAGCCCTCGAATACCAGTAAACGGAGGAATCAACCTGACCATCAGCGGCTGCCAGCGCGCCTAATGCGCACCAGTACGGCGCCTGCGATACGCCGCTGCTGTCCAGTACATGCTTCAGTTCTGAGGTCAGACGTCGGGCTTTCTCGATTTCGCCGACTTTGACTAGCAGATGAATGAGGTAGGTCTTGCGGCGGTAACTATCCCCGATATCGGTCGGTCCGGCGGCGAGACAACGCTCCATGGCGGTGACTGCTTCCACCGGCCTGCCGTCGGCCTCAAGACAAATGGCTTCAAAATGACGCTTGAACGACAGAGAGCTTATTGCCTGCGCGACGCTGTCCTGTGCTTCGTACTGCTTGAGCAGCGTCAGGGCCTTCTCGAATTTCCCCGCGTACGCTGGAATATAGGCGAGGTACAGCCGGGACGACGCCTCCGAACTGGGAGCCAGACTTCCAGCCAGGGCAACAAAGCAACTTTCGGCCTCGGAGTAATTACGATTGAATATGTACATGATCCCGAGATACGCCAGCGATGAAAAGAAATCCGGTTTGATTGCCAGCGCCTGTCGATACGCCTCAATTGCTTTATCCGGCCGGCCATTCAACGCGTAGAGCTGCGCGCGTGAATCGTAAGGATTAGCGTCGTTCGGCGCCAGCGCCACATACCGATCACTCGCCCGAAGGGCATCATCAAAGTCCCCCATGCGGTCAAAAGTGTAGGCAAGAAGGTTATATGCTTCTGCGTATGAAGAGTCGAGGAAAATCGCCGTCTGCAAGTGCGAGAGAGCGGAGTCATACCGCCCCAGCGTATATTCGACCCGGGCCAACTGCAAAAGTGGCTGCTTATCATCCGGATACCGGGTGACAAAGGCCGAGAGTATCCTGATGCCTTCGTCCAAATTGCCGTCCAGAAATGCCGACCGGCTGCGGATAAGATAGCCGTCTCTCGTTCCGGCCCGGTCGATGAATTTCATCGCCAGGCGGTTGAGTGCCAACCGCTCTGCCCCGACAGCCAGCATCGACAGATAATAGTACGGCATGGCGAAGGTCGAATCGAGCGCGATTGCCCTTCGGAAGTGCGGTCCGGCCTCATCAATGTACATTCGCTGCCACAGATCGATCCCCCGCATGTATTCCTGACACGCCTCCGGCGATCCGGTTGTTATCTCAGCGATAGCGCGATCACGGATACCGGACGCCGGCGCAGACGGTAGAAGCGCCGTCTTTATTCTCGCGGCCAGCCGGTCGCCAGCCGTAAACAGTGCACTGTCACCCGCGCCTTTTCCCTGGACCGCAAGCTTTACCGTGCCGGTCGCGACTTCCACCAGTTCCGCATTGATTGTCAGTTCAGGCCGAAGTTGCGTCACCGTGCCGGTGACCATCCATTGTGCCCCGGCGTGTCTGGCAATGGCCATAGTTGTACTGGCATCTGCGGACTGGCCTGACGGGGAAATGTGTTGCTGGGCCAACAGGTCGGAGACGTACTGACTTGAGACTACGCTCAAGTTGTGCGACTCGGAGAGCGAGGTCACGAGGAGCCCGGCAATAATTGAACCAAACCGGCAGGAATCGACCGGCTGAACCAGGTCATTGAACGGCAACACAATCACTCTGTTCTCGGCAGCGACAACGGTCTCCCGCGGCCGTATGTCAACCCGCCAATCCTTCAAAACCAGTACAAGCAGAACAGCGACAGTGACTAACGAAGGAACAGCCCAGCGCCAGGAGATGCCTCTCCGACCGATCGGTTCCGCTACAGACGAATGCTCAATTCGAAGGGCTCGGACCTGATCGCGCGTCTCCGGGTGGAACTTGAGCAGCCGGGATGCTTCAGCCGTCTTCTGCGCAGAGCCAAAGCAGTCGTCGCACTCGAGTAAATGCATCTCAACTTCGGCTCTCTTCTCATCCGACAGGAGTCCCAGCTCATAGGCATGGATCAACTCAGCCAGGTCTTTTCGCGAACACTCGGACATTACTTGATCTCTCCGGTTTCGAGACAGTGCTGAAGCATGGCCCGTCCACGATGAAGAAGGGAGTAGAAGGTATTCTCCTTGATTTCAATCCTGCGGCAAATCTCGGTGGTGTCATACCCCTGGGCGTGGAGGGTTAGTGCCCGTCCGTAGCGTCGGTTTAGTCCGCAGATCCTCTGCAGGCAGGCCAGGAGACGATGCTGCAAGTCGGAGTCGACGGCCGGCGCCGGCAGACCATCTAGCCCGTCGGCGCCTTCCACGGTCCGCGTTTCGATGTTCTTTCGGCTCCGCACGTAGGCCAGTACACGGAAGTCGAGGACTTTGTACGCCCACGCCGCAAAGCTGGTGGTAATCTCGAGAGTCTTGTACTCCCGACAGATCGTCACGAGCGCCTCCTGCACGACATCCTCGGCATCTACACTGTTCCACACCCTGTGGCGCACGAACAGGCGAAATCTTGCAGACAGGTAATCGAATAGCGCGGTTTGAGCCGTAAGGTCTCCCGACAGAGCGTCCCGGTACAATCTGTTGAGGTATTCTGCGCTCATGCTGATAATGGGCCAGTCTAACCTAATGTACTGTCCATGATATACAGACACAATAGCTTGCGCCCGTGTTGTGGCGAAAATGCCGGAATACGAGAAATTCGGCCGGTCCGCACGATCGGCCGCAAGAGAACCCGTTCACCTGCACCTTTCAGGTAAAGGAACTCAACTCAGGCGATACCACTTCGCCCAAAACCGACAGCGGCCGGGCATGACAGGCATCTCGGTCAGCGTGTCTGCCCAGCCGCATTGTCGTACGCCCGCCTCACAGGACCGAGGAAGGACGGATGTGAAGGCACACCGGGGAATACTGCTACGAAAGGAAGGTATTCATGCTATGAAATCTGCTTATCGGAATCCCAGACATCTGTACCTGCTCCTCATTGCCGTGCTTATTGTCGGCGCCGGCGCGACGTCATGGTCCGACAGTGAGGCACAGCCGCCGGAACCCCCTCTTCCGGCGGCCTCCTATTTAATCGCCTCAACGTTTTTCGGCGGCAGCGAACTGGATAGCCGGCAGACCGTCATGGCTCGCGATAGCCGCGGCTGTATCTTTATCGCGGACTGGACACGTTCGCCCGATCTGCCGGTTACTGCTGCCGGCTATGACCAGACGCTGGGCGGCGTATATGACGTTTTCATCGCCAAGTTCTCTCCCGGTCTGGACAGTCTTCTCGCCTGCACGTACCTGGGAGGGTCGGGAATCGAAGGAGACTGGCCGGTAATCGACCTTGAAGTCGGGCCGAACGACGACGTGTATATTGCCGGCAAGACCAGTTCATACGATTATCCTGTGACAGCCGGCTGCTATCAGTCGAATCCGGCCGGCAGTATCGATATCTTCGTCTCGCGCCTGAGCAACGACCTCACGACGCTTGTCGCGTCTACGTATCTGGGAGGGAGCGACGAGGACCGGGCGACCGCATTGGCCGTCGCTGCCGATGGTTCGGTCTTTGTGTCCGGCTGGAGCAGGTCGGACGATTTCCCGCATACGCCGGGCTGCTGCGACAGCACGGCCGGAGGCGATTGGGACGTCTGTGTGTCGCGACTGGATGCTTCGCTGTCGACACTGCTGGCATCGACCTTGTTGGGTGGGGCAGGCGTGGACGGCGCTGAGGAAATTCACTTGGGGACGCACAACGACATTTACGTAGGGGCGTGGACCAGTTCGACGGACTATCCCACTACCCCGGGAGCGTTTCAACCGAACAAGAAGGGATTTTACAACGGCGCGATTACTCGCCTGTCGCGTGATCTTACCACACTGATGGCCTCGACGTTCTTCGGTGGCGACCAGGGGTGGGAGTTCGTGTATGGCCTCGACCTCGATAACGATGACGTTGTCGTCACCGGCCATACTGGATCATCCACAGGATTACCGGTCACCGCTGGAGCTTACGACGTATCGTACAACTCAGGTTCAGGGCCGGATAACGGCGATGATGTTTTTGTCGCCCGGTTGACTGCTGACTTCTCCGCTGTGCTGACCTGCACTTACGTGGGCGGCAACGGCTGGGACGGCGGCTTCAAGGTCATCGCACTGGACAGTTTTGTGTTGATCNCCGGGTCGGCGAGCAGCTACACTTTTCCGGTCACGGCCGCCGGTTTCGACACGACATTCAGTAACGGTACCTACAAATACAGCAAAGATGCCTTCTTCTGCGGACTGGATAGGAATCTCAGCCGGCTTATCTACTCAACATNTCTCGGCGGGCCAATGAACGAGCATGGTCACGAGATCTGTGTGTCGGACAACGGAGACATCTACGTNGCGGGCGGAACCGGATCAAGCACCTTCCCGGTCACCCCTAACGCGTATGATACGAGCTATAACGGGGGGGAAGGCGAATACGGAGGGGACGCGTTCATCACGCTCTTCCCGCGACAGTATCTGCTGGATTCGGATGCCGATGGACTCAGAGACATTCCGGACAACTGCCCGTTTGTCCCAAATGAAGACCAGATGGATAGCGATAACGATCGGATCGGTGATGCCTGTGATCCATGTACAGATATGGACGGTGATGGCTTCGGCAATCCCGGTTATCCCGGTAATACCTGTCAGCTCGACAATTGCGTTGACACGTACAATCCCGGACAGGAGGACAGCGATTACGACGGTGTCGGTGATGCCTGCTGCTGTCTTGGCGTACGGGGCAATGTCAACTATTCCGGCATTGTTGATCTGTCCGACCTCAGCGCGCTGGTGAGCTACCTGACCGGTGGCGGATTCGCAATGCCATGCCCGAAAGAAGCAAATGTTAATGGTCTAGGTATCGTCGATCTGGGCGACCTGTCAGCCCTGGTCAGCTATCTAACTGGTGGCGGGTATGTGCTTCCGGCGTGCCTCTGAGCTGTAAGCGCCCGGATTCACAACCACTTCTTGCGTTTGAACCAGACGAGCATCGTAACGGCCGAGCCGACCATCACTAGCCACAGGAGCGGGTANCCCCAGCGCCACTCCAGTTCCGGCATGAATCGNAAATTCATGCCGTAGACGCCNGCCAGAAAGGTCAGGGGAATNAAGATGGTAGCGATAATCGTCAGCACCTTCATGACCGCATTCAGCCGGTTNCTCGCGCTCGANANGTANATATCCAGCATGCCGCTNAGCATATCGCGGAAAGTTTCGATCGTGTCAATGATCTGAATCGTATGGTCGTGGACATCACGCAGGTAGAGTTCGGTCGTGCGGCTCATGATCGGTGATTCGCTTCGTTGCAGTCCGCTCACCAGTTCCCGCACGGGCCAGACCGCCTTGCGGAGGATCAGCAATTCGTTCTTGAAATGCTGGATCAGTTGCAGTGTTTCCGGAGTCGGGTTCTGGACGACATTGTTCTGCATTTCTTCAAAATGCTCCCCCAGATGCTCAAATACGACAAAGTAGTTATCGACCACAGCATCGATCAGGGCATAGGCGAGATAATCGGAGCCGGCTTTACGCAGTCGCCCCGATCCTTTGCGGAGCCGCTCCCGAACCGGCTCAAAAACATCATGCTCCGTTTCATGGATGGTCAGCACGTAGTGCGGACCGAATAGAATGCTCAACTCATCGGAGACCACCTCAGTGGTAGCCGCGTCGAGCGACAGCATCTTGATCGTGACAAAGATGTATTCGCCATAGTCTTCGAGTTTCGGTCGCTGGCCGGTGGTGACGATATCTTCGAGCACCAGCGGATGGAGGTTGAACTGCTTTCCGAGCGCTTCCACGACTGAGGTGTCGTGGATACCATCGACGTTAACCCATGTCACCCCGGACTGACTCACCTGTGCCAGCGCGTCGACAAGGCCGACGTCGGCCGATTCGACAAAACGCGTGTCGTCATAGCTGACGGCGCCGATTTTCACCGCACGGGTAGGGGCTTCCGCAAGTCGCGTAAGTGTTCCCGGTGACAGACCGGCTTTGTGCGCCACCCGCTTGTAATGGCGCTGCATCCGGTGACGGATCCCGTTCCTGTGCGACTGAACCGCTATGACTTGTCTCCTCTGGTAACGATTTCGCGAACCGGATAAGGAATTACAATCCCTTCCTTGCAATACCGCTCATGGATTCGCCGGATGAACTCGTGTTTCAGCAGAAACTGGTCGCCGAATTGCCTCGAACGAAGAATAACGTTGAACTTGATGGCGTAATCGCCGAACTCCGTGAACCGCACGACCGGCTCGAAGGTCGGCACGCCGCCATCGATCTCCGTCAGCACCGCTTTGGCCACGTCGATAGTTACACGCTCAACCTTGCCGAGATCGCTGTCGTAACCGACCCCGAGACCGATCACGACTATGGTTTCCCTGTCCGGTTGATCGAAATCCAGCACTATACTCGAGGCCACTCTTGTATTCGGCACGATAATCAAGTGATTGGCCGGCGCCTTGATTGTAGTCGTGCGCCAGCTGATATCGACTACGTTCCCTTCCTGTCCGGTCTCGAGCCGGATATAGTCGCCCGGACGCACTTTGCGTGACGCCAAAACATGTATGCCCGCAAACAGATTCGACAGCGTATCCTGCAGTGCCAGCGCTACCGCCAGACCGCCGACGCCAAGGGCGGTGAGAAGGGGTGTGATCGAGACGCCGAGCGACTGGAGAATGATCAGCACGCCGATCAGGTAGACACTCGCCCGCGCGATATAGACCAGAATCGAGGCGGACTTGATTTCACCCTCAGCTCCCACGGAAGACAGGCGGGCAAAGCCGACCGCCATGCGTGAGAGCGCCACCGTGCCGCAGAGAATCAGCAGCACCTTGAGGACCTTGTGCAGCAGCGCCAACCATGACGGATGAATGGGAAGACTGTAGGACGCGAAGAACAGCCCTATGATCACCAGCAGCGTGGTGATGATTCCGCGAAGGGCATCGATAATGATTTCATCCCCCTGCCACTCGGTCCTGTCTGCGAGTTTCCTGAGACGCGCCAGTATCACTCGTTCGATGACGAGCCCCAGAACGACTGCTCCGCCGACAATGATCGCAGGCCAGAGCCAGTTTACGACAACTTTTTCGTGGATCGCTCCTTTAAGACTGTCTACAATCGCGGCGACTTCATTCGAAGGTTCGGTTTGCATAGATAATCAGATCATTTCCTTGAATTTGTAACTGTGATGAATCTGCACGAGAGGGGAGAAGCGGTCAAGATTTAAGAAGATCGGACTGCAAACACCCTGTCAGGGCGGCGGCGCTATAGTTCCGGCAGGTATCACCGTGCATCGCACGGCAGGACCTGCCGGAATGTCATCAAGATCCGGTTCGCAGTTACCCCTCTACCTGCTCCTCAAGCCGATAGCGGCGATAAATCCGGGCATATTGGCCATCGCGTGAGATCAACTCCCGGTGC
>PQAP01000218.1:0-4802 GCA_003105265.1 candidate division GN15 bacterium
ACTCCCCCGAACCGGCTGTGGATTGCCTGCGAGGAGATGATATTGGCGAGAATGCGACGGCCATCCTCAATAACGGCGGCCGAGGTCTCGTCGCACGAGGTTTCAATTCCCAGAACGAGCATCGGCAGAACTGAGAAGCCGCACGGAATCGGCAGATGATTTTTTAACCCGGAATCCGGCCGGACAGTCGATCTTGACGGGCGCCATGCCGGTCGCGGCATTGCGCTGGCGGAAATCCACGGAAACCGTCAACGCGTTGCGGTTGAGCAGATCAATCTGCTCGGGCGGTCCACTCAATTCGACACGCAGTGATGACGGATTGGGAGTAATGGACCGGCCGGGCGGAGCGTTGAACACCGCCACCGGCAGACGATCATACACGCGGGTTCGCACCGGCACCACCGGGACAGTCAGCGTCACGCTGTCCGGATCGAGATTCATGGCCAGTCCTTTGGGCGGCACTAACGGCACGGTGAGGGTAACGCTGTTGCGAACGGTACCCAGTTCTCGCTGCTGCGTATAGACAGCGTCGAGCGTCCTCACGATTGACTTGGCCCCGGTCACGACGACGTTGGGCGGCGTGACCTCGATTTTACCGGCCACCGCGTAGCCGTCATCCGGCGTGACCGTGATATCGGGGATGACCGGCAGTTCCGCTTTCGACTCAACATCGATATTCAGGTCAATCGGCGTCGGGGACACGATCTCGTCGAGCCGCAGATTCTTGGAACTGCTGATGAGGGCCGTATTGTCGGGCGTGAGATTCAGGAAATACTCTCCCGCCACCAGTTTTGACGCATTGATTCTGATTCCCTGGTCACGCCAGCCGCTCTGAAGCAGCGACTTGCCTTTGGCGGATACGATCACGGTCAGGGATTCCGGCGGCTGTGCGGCCAGCGTGTTGTGCACTTTCAGATCCACGCGCGTCACCGGCAGCTTGAGCTGGTAGGTATAAGTCTTCTCGGTGGCGACATGAATCCAAACCAGCAGTCCCATCACGAGAGCCAGAATCTTGAGCCAGAAGTTGTTCAACAGAAATCGCATATGTCGCCACGGCCGTCGCGCGACCGCCTCAGAGAATTGTACCCAATTGAACGGCGCGAATCAACCGATTAATGCCCCGCTTACGGACGAAGGCGCGGGTTGGTCCAGTCGATCCGGGACAGCCCCCGGTCGGTTCCGACCCACAGATAATCGCCGTCCAGCACGAGGGCGTAGACGTCGGGTGACGGCAGGCCGTCGAGCGTGGTCAACTCCCGGCTGGTCCAGTGCTGATCATCGAGATATATGATGGTCACGCCGAGGTCGGTGGCCAGCGCGGCGATGCTGTCGTTGGCCGCGATAGGACGCCGGCCGATCAGGCGCGATGAAATCGGGTACGCGGTCGTATAGCCGGAATCGAGATCAATCCGTACCGCGCCGGCGTCGGACGTCAGCCACAAGTCATTCTTGGTTACGGCTATGTTGAAGACGCGGTCAAACAGCAGTTGATCGGGGTCCTGGAATTTCTGCAGCTTGCCGGTGACGAGCGAAAACCGGTAGGCGCCGATATCCGAGCCGATCCAGATCTGATCCTGCACCAGCTTGAGGTCGTATATGATGTGCCCGATTAGCGTGGAGTAGACAATCGAGGAGGCGGGCTTGGACTTGCCGGTCAGCACAAACAAACCGTCATTCGTTCCGGCAAATATCGAATCTCCCACGACCTTGACGGCCGTGAACACCGACGAATCGGCCTTCATACCGTGATCGACCCGGCCGATAGCGCGACCCGATTTTCGATCCAGATCGAAGAGCCCCTCAGTGGTTCCAACGATCAGGCGGTTTCCGACAACATCGAGGCACTCGATGTCGTCAGCCGGAAGGTCAAAGCCGGGACCGGTTTCAATGTACATGAAGTCATTGGTCCGCAGATTGAACTCGGTAAGGCCGGTACGCCGGTTGGCGTACGCCGGTCCGGCGATATACAACGTCGAGTCATTCTCACGCAGCGCGAAAATCTCGTTCTGAAGCAGCCCGAACGGCAGCGGCTCGACGATCTTGGAATTGACGTCGGCCTGAAACAATCCCAGTCCCCAGGTACCGATCCAGAGCGTGCCGGAGCCGTCGTCGACTATGTCGCTGATCCGGAACTTGCGTCCCTGCGGATCGATCAATCCGCCGTTGCCGTCGTAATCGTATCCAAACGGAGGAAACAGCACCTGCGGCGGAGCAATATGCTTGTCGAGCGATTCCAGCGTGGGCACGCTCAACTGCGTGACCCAGCGGCCGAACGTGAGATCGAGCTCGTAGAGTCCGACATCGGTCTCCGCGTACACCTGCTCGTCGAACTGGTCGACCCACAACTTCCTGATCGCTCCCGGGTCGATGCCGTCAAGTCCGGTGAGCGGCGTTTCCCAGCTGTTGGTCGTTTTGTTGAAGACGATGACCCCCTGCGACGTGCCGACATACGTACGCTGCGCCGAGGTGGCGATCGTGGTTATGTATTTGAAATCGGAGTAATTCACCACCTGACCGGAGTCCCGATAGGCCATCGCAGGTGCGGTGAGACAGAAGAGGAGTAGCCCTCCGGCGATCGTGATGATTCTTACCACTTTCATTTTCCACCGTTCTCCATATAGTCGAGTGTGGCCGCCGTCAGCAGGGCGGTGCCGTAGAAGATTGCCTCTTCGTCCACCTTGAAAAATGTCGAGTGCCAGGGGCGGTCGGCCTTAATCTTCTTATTCATAATGCCGAGCCGGAACATGGAGCCGGGCACTCTCTCAAGATAACCGGCGAAATCCTCGCTTCCCAGGACCGGGTCGGTCAGATCGATCTTCCCCTTCCCGAATAATTTCTCCCAGTTGCGGCGGTAGATGGCGTTTACCGCCGGGTCGTTTTTCAACAGGGGATAGCAGCCGATATCAACAATCTCGCAGGTTGCACCATAGGAAGCGCATATACTAGTTATCGCACGGGTGATCATCGAAGGTATTCTTCCATTCAGTTTCTCCGACAGCCAGCGCGCGGTGCCGACCAGCCGGACGGTATCTGCAATAACGTTTCGCGCAGTGCCGCCCTGAATTTCTCCGAACGAAATCACCACCGGATCGATCGGGTCAATCTCCCGCGACACAATATGTTGTACCCGGTTGATGACCTCGGCGGCGACGACAATCGCATCGATTCCCAGATTCGGCCGGGCGCCATGGCCGCCTCGGCCGTGAATAATCACATCGAAATCGAAATTGGCGGCAAAGACAGCGCCGTCGCGAAGGCCGATCTTCCCTACCTGCAACTGCGGCTCGACATGCAGGCCGAAGATCACGTCCACACCCTTCATCGCGCCCGAAGCGATCATATATTGGGCGCCGCCGGGAGGCATCTCTTCGGCCGGCTGGAATATGAATCGCACATTCCCGTTCAACCCATTCCGCTGCTCCGCCAGAAGCGCAGCCACGCCGAGTGCGACCGCGGTATGCACATCGTGCCCGCAGGCGTGCATCACGCCGGGGACTCTGGATTTGAACGGTACGGCGGTCTTTTCGGTGACGGGGAGGGCGTCGATATCGGCGCGGATGGCGACTGTCGGACCTTTGTCTTTGCCGCGCAGCTCGGCGATAACGCCGGTCGGATAGTTCACTTTCATCAACCGATAACCGCACTTCTTGAGCACCTTCCCGATGAAGGCCGTCGTTTTGAATTCGCGGTTGGAGAGCTCGGGATACTGATGCAGGTGTCGGCGCCAGCCGATCTGCGTCTTGTAGAGCAGGCGGGCGCGATCAGTAACGGAAGACGTCTGGTTCATGGTAATATTCCGATATCTGCACACCCCGGCCAGGTCAGGGAGCAGTATCACGATAGTCAAACCCAACATAGAGGAAACACGGAAGGGTTGTCAACGAGTGTTATGCGGGCCTGGTCAGGTCATAACCCAAGCTGCTCCATATTTCACTTGCGCCTGCGAATCAATTCCGTGCATAATTTGCCCACGACCGGGAGGGGATGAACCGAGCAAACGATGGATGATCACGATAACGAGCGCAGGGTGACGAACGAGCGAACTGAAGACGGCTGGCGGCACGCCTCCACCGTTCCGACGCTGCCCGAAGTTCATGCCTCGGTGCCGGTATCGGCCACCGCCGGGTTCTGGCGGAAGCTGTTTGCCTTCACNGGNCCGGGTCTGATGGTGGCGGTGGGCTACATGGACCCCGGCAACTGGGCCACCGATCTGGCCGGCGGGGCGCGGTTCGGATATACCCTGATCTCGGTGATTCTGATTTCCAACCTGATGGCGGTCCTCCTGCAGTACCTTGCNCTGAAGCTCGGAATCGTGTCCGGGCGGGACCTGGCCCAGGCGTGCCGCGATCATTACAGCCGACCGGTCTCGTTCGCGCTCTGGGTGCTGTGTGAAATAGCCATCGCCGCGTGCGACCTCGCCGAAGTGATCGGTTCAGCGGTGGCGCTCAATCTGCTGTTCGGCCTCCCGCTGGTGATCGGCGTGATCGTCACCGCGGGCGATGTTCTCATGGTCCTTTATCTGCAGAACAAGGGGTTCCGGCATATCGAGAGCTTGGTCGCCGGGCTGATTGTGCTGATTGCCGGATGTTTTGCGTACGAACTGATTGTTTCGCAGCCGTCGATTAGGGAAATCCTCGGTGGGCTGGTGCCGAGCCCGCAGATCGTCTTCCATCCGGATATGCTCTATATCGCAATCGGTATTCTCGGCGCGACCGTCATGCCGCACAACCTGTATCTTCATTCCAGTATCGTGCAGACGCGGGCCTACGAACGGGACCAGACCGGCAAGAAGATGGCTATCA
>PQAP01000218.1:4964-9681 GCA_003105265.1 candidate division GN15 bacterium
TGGCGAGCACGCTGTTCGCCCTCGCGCTTCTGGCATCGGGACAGAACTCGACGTTGACCGGGACGATGGCCGGGCAGATTGTCATGGAAGGGTTTCTCAATATCCGCGTCCGGCCATGGGTACGGCGACTGGCCACGCGGCTGATTGCGATCGTTCCCGCCGTGATCGTGGCGGCCGTCTCCGGCGAGCACGGGGTGGGGAATCTGCTCGTGCTCAGCCAGGTGATCCTGTCGCTGCAGCTGAGTTTCGCCGTGGTGCCGCTGGTGATGTTCACCAGCGATAAGCGGAAGATGGGACAATTCGTCAATTCGCGCGTTACAGTAATTGTGGCATGGGTTGTTACCGTTCTCATTATGGGTCTCAATCTATTCCTGCTCGGACAGACGTTCACCGGCTGGCTGCGGGGAACGTGAGCAAAGGAGTGTAGCCGTGTACAAGCATATCCTGGTACCGCTGGAGAATTCGGCTACCGATGAAGTCATTCTCCGGCACATCCGCCTGCTGGCCAAATGCCTTCAGGCGAAGGTCACGCTCATTCATTGCGCCGACGGTTTCCAGGCGCGGCACCAGAAACGGCTGGGGGAATCGGAGGAGATGCGGCGCGACCGCGAGTATCTCGAACAGCGCGAGCAGGAACTCCGGTCCGAAGGTTTCGACATCGTCGCGGTGCTGGCGTGGGGCGACCCGGCGGAGCAGATTCTGGCTGCCGCCGAACGGGGACAGTGCGACCTGATCGCCATGTCCACGCACGGCCACCGGTTCCTGAGTGATTTGTTCTACGGCAGTGTGTCATCCGATGTCCGCCACAAGACCCGCATCCCGGTGCTTTTGGTGCGGGCGTAGGGACCGGCAGAACGCCTGAAGTCGGGGAGCACAGTCCTTTGGCCACTGCGACGCTTCTTCTCTCTCGTCAGCCCTTGCGGCCGAACCGCACAACCGGGTGGGTGGTGCAGGTCCGGAACGCGGTCAGGTACTGCCACTCTCAGGGTTACCGGCTGTTGACCTCGCACGGCATGCAAACATGGGAAATGATTACAGCGGTCGGCGCCATCGAACGGGTTCCGATGCGACTCTACACGCTGCCGGACCGGCACNCGCCGGCCGAACGGGAAACGTGGNTGCGGAACCAGTTTGAGCTGGAGTCACGCGAGACGGAGTTTGTCCACAGTGACGAGGTGTTCGGCGGCACTGAGGAGGAAAATCTGCTCCTGGCCCGTGACGCGAGNATNGTCCGGGANGCCGACATNGTCATTCCCATNTCGNTTCGTCGCGGCGGNGCGATGGCCAACCTGGCGGAAGCGGCGATCACCGCNCAGAAGGAAGTGGTCGCGGAGTTTCTCTGCCGGTATGTCAGTCGATCGGATTCGCTCGCTTACACTATCGATCAGGACACCATCAATCCCGAACTTTCGACCCTGAGTGACCGGTATCTCTTTCACTGGACGCGCGCCAACAACTCCGCCTGGCCGGGCGAGCGACTGATTGATTTCTATAGCGCCGTGGTCTCGTCGGAGAGCTATCCCAGAACGGCTTTTGACACGTTGTGTCGAATCCTGCGTGATCGGCTGCTCATCGCGTCCCCGCGCCATATGCCGGGGAGAATCCCAACCGTCTCATTTAGCGGTCTGTCTCCCGAAGACACGGCGCCTCTGATGCGCTGGCGCGCGCGATACGCCGAAATGTCGTTTGAGCCGTACGCGATCGGCCTCGACGGAAGTATCTGCGAGCGAGCGGACATTCTTCCGGTGGAGTACTACGAGAAGAGAACGTCCGACTGTGATCACTGCGACTTCCGGTGGCTCCGGCAGTCAATCGGCACGGTCACTGATTGGCGGCAGGAAAAAGAGTATCGCCATCGCGGGGATTTGTCGCTCGATGGCCTCACGGCCGATGACTTAATTGCCGTCACGCGAACGCGCGACGAGGCGCAGCAGGTAAAGAATCGGTTCGGAGTGAGGGCGGTGTCGTTCTGCCGGTTGTGATGTGAGTGGCAGGTCAGGAACACTATGTTCCTGACCTGTGAATCACTTCAACAACATCATCTTCCTGCTGGCGACGAGATTGCTGGCGGTGACCCGGTAGAGATAGAGACCCGAAGCCGCGCCGGAGCCATCCCAGTACAATTTCACCCGCCCGGCGGCGGCATGACCGCTCTGCTCATCAACGCGCCGTCCCATGATATCGAATATCTCCAGCCGATAATCGGACGCACGGGGCAGATCGAATGAAATATCGGTTCCGGGATTGAACGGATTCGGATAGTTCTGATACAGGGAGAAGGTTCGCGGCAGTCCGGATGGTTGATCCGGCACATCGCTGTGCGGGCCGTGCACGACCGAATCATACAGTGTTTTCGCCCTGAAGATGGCGTCGGCGGCGGTTGCGTAGTCCGCACCTGCCGAAAGAGCGAACGCCACCGTGTCGGTCTGACCGGCGCTCAGCGGTATCGGTCCGGCCGCAAGCACCTGCACCAGTTCTCTGAGGGCAGATCCCCACAGGGTCGCGGTCGCGGTGCCGTTGGTCATGGACAGATATTTCTCGGTCGGGGTAAACCCGCCGTTCTCGGGGTAGACGTTTGCTCCAAGCTGGGTGAAGCCCGAGGAGAACGGACCATCGAGAATCCTTGATGCCCGGAAGTCCGACAGGACGGGTAAAGTATCCGATCCGGTGTTATTGGCCATTGCGAGAATGCTGTCGGTCAGATTGAAGCCGCCGGCGTTGGTGAAGCCGGACCCGAGATCCCAGTCGAGATACAATCCGAGTCTCAGGTTAGTGAGCGTCACACCGGACAGGTTGGTCACAATAAACCTGATGATGATGAAGTCATCGTTGGGCGCGGTATCGGAGAAGGATTCCTGCACAAAGCGCAGGCCGATCGGCGAAAACGCCAAGCTGTCGGTGAAGATGCAGCGGGTCTGCTGATCGGTCAGCGGTCCGGGACTGATAAACTGCATGTTGCCGCCGGGAGAAACCTTGAAATCGTTGTCGTAAGCGTAGAGATAGCCATGCACGCCGGACACCACCGCCGACGGACTCACCGTCGCCATCAATCCCGCTTCGAACAAGTTGTTACTGCCGCCGTCGAACGTGAATCCGGCCCCGCCCAGCGGGACAAAGGAAGCGTTGGCCATTCCCCACACGCCGAAGTTTGAAAGTGTAAACTGAATCCGGCCGGTACTGTGCGTGGCGGTAGACCTCGCTCTGAGCGGTTCAACCTGGTAATAGAGTGTCGTGTTGACGAAATAGCCGCCGGTGGCGGTGAGCGTCAACTGGATCGGCAGCACCGAGCCGACCGTGACGGTGTCCGACACGATCACTTTGATGGAATCGCCGGCGGTTTTCACCGTTCCGGCCGCGATTGAACCAAATGCGCTGATGCCGTCCACAACAGTCAGCGACGGGTTGGAACCGGTGATAGTGGCCAGCACATTGCTCGCACTGCCGGTCCCTGTATTGAGAACCCGGGGAAGACCGGCAATCGTCGCGCCGGGCGTGACTGTCCCGTGCAGGAAGTTGTACAGCCGCAAACTGACGGTCGATGTATTGGCCGGAAGTGAGTCGAGCGCCGCCATGCAATCGATGAGGCCCCAACCGTAGTTGTTGTTTGGCAATACCCGTCCAAGAGTATCGGTCGAGGTGAGAATTGCCTGCTTGATCTGTTTCACCGTCGCGTTTGGATTCTTCTGTCTAAGCAAAGCAACCAATCCCGCGACATGGGGAGCTGACATAGATGTACCGGTGAGTGCAGCATACGTATTATTCGGATAGGTTGATAGGATTGCTGTGCCCGGAGCCACGACATTCGGTTTTGTTGCGCCATTGCACTGCGATGGGCCTCGTGAGGACGTAGTGTTCAATGTGTCGGCCGAGGTCAAATTGCCGACGGCAAAACAGTCAAGCGAATCATTATCCCGGTTGGCCGGGTTGAAGATGGTACCAACCGTGGGAGTGGAGTACTGACCGGTATTCCCCGCCGCGAAGATATTGACGATCCCCAACGCCTCGACATTATCGATGGCATCGAAAAACAGGTCGATGCAGCCGACATCGTAATTCCAGTGTTTTTCGTACCCCCAGCTGTGGTTGATCACGTCCGGCATATCGCTGATCGTGTTCGGATCGCCGTCAGGATCCGCCGCCCATTCAAATCCGTCGAGGATCGAGGCGCCGGTCTTGTCGATTACCGCCGCTGAAATCCATTTGGCATCGGGCGCGACGCCGTAAACATTCTGGTTGGTGGAGTCCCACCCGACCATAATCCCCATCACGTGGGTACCGTGATTCGGAGATAAGCTCCCCAGTATGAGCTTAGGGTAATTGCTGTGATAAACCGGGTCATACCATGAAGCCGCCGAGTCGGCCGAAGTCCCATTGTATCCTCGCCAGCGGGTGCGAAGCGCCGGATGGTCGCCCTGAACACCAGTGTCGAACGAGCAGACCAGCCGCCCCTTGCCGGTATAGCCGGCTTGCTGAGCGACATCGGCCCTGATTCGCCGCAGGTTGGAGGTGTACGTATTGGCGTTCGGATTGACCGCCATCACCGGACCGGAATCGACCGGGGCGATGAGCGTGATTTCGGGGGCCAGATAGATCGTTTCCACGTCGGCGCGGGACGCCAGACGATTTAGCTCGGAGACGGGCAGTTCCGCCTCGACCACGCTCGTGATCCAATGTGACTTGACATTCCTGGCCTTACCGGCCGACACGAGTGAGTTCA
>PQAP01000219.1 GCA_003105265.1 candidate division GN15 bacterium
TTTTAAGCGAAGCCAACCGAACCCAATTCTATCCCTTGATTTGTGCAATGCCGCGATATCTCACATGTAGTGGCATGCGCATGGAGCGACCATCCTCGACACTCCTGCGGTTCGTGCTACATTCGCAGGCACATCGGAAACGACGCGTTCAAATCCCCCGTGTGGGCGAAGGTCACTCCCCGACAGCCGCCGTGACACCGCGGAAAGTAGTCGCACTCGCGGCAGTGTCCCGTAATCTGCTCGCGCGGGTAATTGGCCATCGCCGACATTTTAGGGTCGTTCCAGATTTCCCGCACGGATTTCTGCCGGACGTTCCCCACAATGAACTGCTTGTCCAGAAGCGACGTGCAGGGATACACATCGCCGTAGCAGGAGAGATACATTGTGCTTACGCCCGCCGTGCACTCATGGAAACGATAGTCGGGTGGAAGCGGTCCGAACGCCGGGTCAAACATCTGGACCGGATTCTCCATCGCCGCAGCCGATTCCACAAACTTGCGAAGCTTGTCGCGGTGATCATCCCACAGCAGACGGCCGACCACGTCGGAGCGTTTCCCTCTCCCCCACGGAATGAAGCCGCAGTAGCGAATGCTGGTCACGCCTTCACGCCGGGCCAGCTCTACGTACGCCGGGACATCGTCGAGCGTTTCCTTGCCGATCACCATCGCCATGTGCAGCCGGAAATCGAGACGCCGGCAGATGCGGATCGCCTCGATCACTTTGTCGAATTCCTCATCGGTGGCGCGCCGCATAATGCGGTTCCGCTCGGCATTCGAACCGTCGAGACTGATCTGNATCGANGTCACCCCCGCCTGCTTCAAGCTCCNGGCNCGGGNNTCATCGAGCAGNACNCCGTTGGTNGTGACGCCGGANTCGATCTTCCCCTTCTCGCGCGCATAGACCACGAGTTCCTCNAGNTCNGNGCGCAAGAGNGGNTCNCCGCCGGTCCANCCGATAAACGTGGTGCCGAGCGNGATNANTTCGTCGAGCACGCGCCGGCACTCGGCNGTGGTCATTTCGTCGCGCGGTNTCCGCGTGGCGGCGGTNTANCAATGNGGNCAGGTNAGNTTGCAGGTGCGGGTGATTTCCCACCCCACCAGTTCCGGTTTGTCGGTGCGCGAAGTCATCATCGTTCGGTAAAACAGGCGTGCGTCGATTCAGTGACGAACCGGCGCACGCACGNAATTAACCGATGTGCCGTGTTATCTCGGCGGCAGAATCGGCAGCGGGCCAAAAATGGCACAATACACTTTGCAGGGCTTCAGCATGGAAGTCTGCGGCGTTTCGATGAATTTCACTCCATCACCTCCTGAAGTATGGTTTTGTGTCAGGCGGCCCCACAGGCCGCGCGGTTCACCTCGCTGTGAGGTGTTTTATGGTCAATTACTCTAGCGTCTTGTCTTTCGAGCGGATGCAGACGGTTCATACGCTCTGCTCCTTGCGGCGTTCGCACAGGTACCGCAGCACCAACATATCTTCGAGATTGTATTTCCACGAGCAGCAGGCGCCGTGATCGGTGTCCTGCTGCTTTTTCGCCTGTAACGGGCATCCGCCCATGCAGACCGGCAGGATGCCGCAGTCACGGCAGACCGGAAGCGCCAGCGGATCCCACGCCAGGTATGCCGCGAGATTCATCTGCTGGCGCGGCGTGGTCTCATCGGTGAAGATCGAGCCGACTGATTTGCTGTCGTCGGCAGACAGCTCCTCCCAGCACTTGAACAGCAGGCCGTTCGGCGCCACGACGTACGCATGATCCGAGTCGGCACCGCAATGTCCGCCCGACGAGATTGTCGGATATTCGATCCGGGTGAACCCGTCATCGAGCAACTCCCGGTACAGCTCACTCTGGCTGCGCGCGAATTCGGCGGTCGAGAAGCACCGTCCGTGCACNTCGGCGCACACTTCGTCGCCGCCNGTCACCGGCGCGAAGGTCACCGCGACNTTCGACAGCACCTGCTCGTCCCGCANGATTCGGACCACCTCCCGCGCGGCGCGGAGATTGCCGCGATCGACATTGACGCGAATCGTGATATGAAGGACATCCGACGCTGCCTTCAGATTCTCAATTATGCGCGCAAACGATCCCTTGCCGTTCTTCAGCNTCCGACGGGTATCGTGAATCTCGGGCGGACCGTCCAGTGTCACCTGGGCCCGTGTCACGCCGGCCGAGGCCAGGCGGCGGCTGGTGGCCGCATCCAGCAGATAGCCGTTGGTGATGATGAAACTCGGATACATGGTGAGATCGCGGCGCACGATCAGTTTCGTGAAGGCGCTCTGCAGGCGCTCGATCGTGTCGAGGCAGAGAGTCGGCTCCCCGCCGAACCAGGTGACCTGCATATCTCTCGAATGCACGATTTCTCTTTCGACAAATCGCAGAAGCGCCCGCTCGGTCTCTTCGTTCATGCGGACCGCCGATTCCCGCTCGAAACAATAGTCGCACGAAAAGTTGCACGCCAGGGTGGGCGCGATAGTGAGCGCAAGCGTGTCGCGGTTGAAGCGTTGCCGACGGTTCTGAAGGGTCAGGAGCGCCAGCTCGTCGGTCTGATCGTCGATCAGGTATTTCCCCCGGCACAGAACGCCATGAATCTGAATTTCTTTTTCGCCCGAAGGCGGCCGGGAGTTGGCTAAGAGCTTCTGAACAAGGGTCAGCGAGTCCGGATCGATTTCGGCGAGGGCCGCGGTGATGCCATTGAATGCGAGCGTATTCCCGTCGGGAGTCGGCACAAAGAGATTGAATCGAGACGGTTTCATGAACTGACTGCAATCCCGGCGATTTAGCTCGATTAAGACAGGTGGCGCGCGACTTGCATCACGCGGCAATAGTACGTGGCCCGAAGAATTCACGCCACAGGCATAATTATAGTCGCAATCGTCATGTCTGTCAAGAAAACATGCGCACGGTAGGTGAGTTGCCGGCCGAAAACGACACGCGTCAGTACAGATTACACCCGCCGCTTGAGGCCAAGCCCCGTGATGGCGGCCGGAATGAGCGACTTGCGGTGCATAATATGGAACACGATGGCTAGAACGATATAGACAATGGCGACTTCCATGCGGATCTGTTCAATCACCAGTTGTGCGGCGAACAGAATGAATAGTAACACGCCTTCCGTGCGGGTCAACCTGAGATTGACCAGCACCGCGACGGCAAACAGCGACTGCGCGGCGGTGAGATACAATTCGTGATCCTGCAGTGTATCGAGCACAAACGGCCGGATCGCCCCGCCGGATATCGCAAACACCAGGGGAATCGTGCCGATCAGGAGCGTCCATTGGTTAACCTTGGATGAAATGAGCGCCTTGAGCGCCGAGCCGGCGTTGCCGCGGAGTGTCCAGGTGGCCGCCACGATGAACTCGGGCGATTCCGAAGCAATAGGCGCCAGCCACTGCACCAGAAGAAATTCCTTGATGCCAAATGCCTTGCCCAGGTCGACCAGCGATTCGGCAAACGGTTCGGCAACAAAGAAGATGACAAAACCGGCAAAGAGAAACAGCACCGCGGTGGTGACACGTCGCCCGACTGTCCCCATGTTCGCGATGATTTTGACCGGGCCGACCAACTCCGGCTCTGCCGACTCCAACTGGGCGGCACGGCGCGTGTAGAGCACAAAGAGCGTTACGAGAATGACCGTATCGATCAAATTGAGCGATCCCTTGAGCGGAATGGTGAAGGAGTACAGGGTCGCCATAGCGAGATAGAAGATCTCCACCCGCTGGGATTCGTCCAGCACCACCGCTTTCTTCTTGGAGACGAGGACGTACAGAAACAGAATGACCGGCCAGCCGAGTCCGACCAACAGGCGGTTCGCCCCGGTCATGTTGGCGACGGCAAAGTGCGCCTGGGTGGGATCGTGTGCCGACTTCCAGGTGAATACGAAATCAACCGCGTACTCCGGCAGAACCGCGATCAGCGCGAGAATGGCCACCGCCAGGGATTCGGAAATATCGATCTGCGCCACCTCGGCGGCCCACGACAGCAAGAACGCCGCGCCGAAGATAGCCATGCCGAAAAGGAAGGAACCGAGCGCCGGGCTGACTTCGGTATGCGTCAGCCCCAGATACATACCGGGGAGAGTGGCGACGATAGCGAGAATGAGCGTGAGATACAGGTACGGGTCAATGTCGTAGTGACGGTGCTCGTGACTCATTGGTCCTCTATAATCGGGCGCCGCGCCCTCAGGTTAAGTCGGGTTCAGCCCCGGATCACCATATTGACAATATCTTTACGCAGAACGATTCCGACCAGTTCGTTATTGTCGACGACAAACACGCGCCGAAGATCCCGCAGAATCATTTTGGCCGCGACCTCGACTACGCGCGCCTCGGGTGTCACCACCTCGATATCAGTGCGGTACAACTGCGCGACCTTGATCAGGTTCTCCCGTTTCAACAGCTCCTCGAACGGCTCGAAATCGAGGGCGTAGCTGCCCTCCTTCACCAGTTGCTCGTAATTGGGCAGCGCCGCCATGATGACATCGCGATCGTTCACAATACCGAGCAGCTTATTATCGTGATCGACTACCGCCAGTCCCGACAGCCGGTGGCGGAACATCAGGTCGGCCACATGCTTGATCGTGTCATCCGGCGTGACGCTCTCCACTTTGTGGCGCATGACATCGCGGGCGAGCAGTTCCTTATCGATCATAACATTGCTGTCCGCGACAAGTTTGATCAGATCCGCTTTCGTCTCGATTGCCAGCAGCCGTTCCAGCATACCGGGCGTGCGGCCGACGCGGGCGAGACCGGAGAGCATCTGAAGATACAGCTTGGCAATCGTGGTCGGGGTTAATAGTAGGCACACGATATGCAGCGGGATTCCGTCGGAGGTCCTCCCCTCCAGTCCCTGCCTGGAGATGCCGATCAACACGTACATTTCGTTCACGGCATCGGTGCGGGCGTGGGGAAACGCAAAGCCGTGACCGTACGACGTATCCTCCACTTCTTCCCGTTCACGGATCGAATCGATGATGGCGTCAAAATCGAGTTCGATTCCCTCGTCATGCAGCATGCCGAGCAGTTCGCAGACGGCCGCGCCTTTGGTCCGGGACTTGAGATCGAGGTTGATCCGATCTTCCATGAGAAGATTAGCCAGCTTCACGCGAAACCTCCACGGGTTTGTTCCAGACCAAGAGTCCCTTCCGTTTCATGGCCGACGGCGCCACGACGCCACCCGACACAATGAATTTCAGCGCCTGCTCCACCGAGATATCGAGCAATTGCACCTGTTCTAACGGCAGAATCACTGATGGCCCTGCGAACGGCGTCGGCGGCGAAGGGATAAAGACCGAAGCGCACTGGCGCAGGGAACCGTCGATTTCAACCAGCAACCGGTTTGCGACGAAGCCGATTGCGTAGGAGCCGGCGCGGGGGTACTCCACGAGCACTACTTCCTGAAACGAGCCGGACTTTGAGGCGGTGGTCGATTCGAGCAATGACTTGGACGCCGAGTAAATCGGGCGGATGAGCGGGACATGAACCAGCAGTCGTTCCCACAGATTGTAAATCTTCCGACCGACCAGATTATGAGTGAAGATGCCGGCGACGATAATCAGCACCAGCGTCGTGATAACGCCGAGGCCGGGAATATAAAATCCGGCCAGCTTGTGGATGAGCGGCTGCAGCAGACCATCGAGCGCCTCAAAGAGCGCTTTGAGTACCAGGTAAGTGATGATGAGCGGCACCACGATCAGCAGGCCGCCGATAAAGTACTTCTTGAAGACTGTCCCAACCGCGGTCGAAAACGACATATCGCGCCATACCTCGCACTTTAGGCGCGAGGATTATACCCAAACTCAATGGGGCTGTCAATTGGGGGCTATCGGGCGGCGAATCCCCAGGAGGTGGAGATGGTCTCGGCCAGCCGCATGACCGGCTCCGGATAGAGACCGAAAAGGATTACGCCGACCAGGCAGATCAGCACCACCGTCACCACTGGCGAGGCGAGTCCGAAATGATAGGGGCTGTCTTCCTTGCTGAAATACATCGCCTTGATCACACCGGCGTAGTAGTAAAGGGCAAAGACCGACGTCAGCAGCGCGATCCCGACCATCCAGTACATCCAGGTGTACTCCGGAGACGTCCCGGCAGTCTTGATGGCTGCCGCGAACACGTAATACTTGGCGAGGAATCCGGCCAGCGGCGGGATACCGGCAAGCGACAGGAGAAAGACGGTCATGGTCGCCGCCATGAACGGNGAGCTTTTGGATAATCCTGAGTAGCTCGCGATCCGGCAGGAGCCGGTCTTATCCTCGAANATNGTNACNATNGCGAAAGCNCCCATGTTGGCAAACATATAGGCGAACATATAGAACGACATCGACGGCAAACCGAGGTCGTTCATGGCGATCATCCCGACCATGATATAACCGGCCTGGGCGATCGAGGAATAGGCGAGCATCCGTTTGATATTCGTCTGCCGAATTGCCACGGTGTTCCCGATAATCATCGCCGCGCACGCGAGGATTCCGACCAGGCGACCCCAGTCGTTGGGCGTCATGACCGGATCCCAGAAGGCGAACAGGCCGTTGACGAAAATCTTGGCAAACGCCACCAGCCCGGCTGCCTTGGAGCCGACGGAAAGGAATGCCGCGACCGGCGTCGGAGAGCCCTCGTAGACGTCCGGCGCCCACTGGTGGAATGGCGGCAGGGCCAGCTTGAAACCGATACCGGCCAGCAGCGACACAATGGCAAGAATCAGCAGGACGCCGATACTTCCCTCGTGCGTGAGCTGCGTCACCGCGAGGTTGATCTTCATCTGGACGATATTGGTGGTTGACGACAGCCCATATAGGAATGAAATGCCGTACAGGAGCAGCGCCGACGACATCGCCCCAACCACGAGATACTTGATTCCGGCCTCGACGGAGAGTTTGTCATCCTTGAAGAAGGCCGCCAATACGAAAAGCGGAATGGTGGTCAATTCCAGACCGATATACAGTGAGAGAAGTTCGTTGGATGAGGCCAGAAACATCATGCCAAGCGTTGAGAACATGATGAGGCCGTAGAACTCACCGCGGTGGTTGAGAATTTTCTTTTCGGCGACGCCGAAAGAGCTGCCGATCGCCATGAAGGCCGCGCCAAGGAAGATGATCTTGAAGAAGACAGCGATGGGATCATTGAAGAACATCGTTCCGAATCCGTCGCCGTAGCCGACAAACGGCAGAGCCACCGCCGAGATCGCCACACCGACCATCGCGAGGTAGGTGATCATCTTGCCGGAGCGGCGTTGAGTCACCAGATCGACCGTGAAAACCGCCAGCGCCGCTGCGAACAGCAGGATCTCCGGCAGCATCAATTGAATATTTATGTTCGGCAGCACCGTCTGCATTCGTTATCTGGCCATCAGGTTTACAAGGTTCGTCAACGTCGCATTCATCAGATCATTGAGCGGCTTCGGATAGATGCCGATCCAGAGCGTAAGCAGCATGAGCGGCACCACCGTCACCAGCTCGCGCGCGTTGATTTCGGTCAATCCGCCCCACTTGGCAAGATTGAACTCGCCGAGGAAGACACGCTGGACCATCCTCAGCAGGTATGCCGCTCCCAGTACCACGCCGAGCACCGCGATTCCGACCATCACTTTATTGAGGACACTGAACGAACCGATGAAGATCATGAACTCCGATATGAATCCGGACATGCCGGGCAGGCCGAGCGAGCCCATAGTGAAGAAGACCATGATGCTCGAGTAGATCGGCAGTTTCGAACCCAGTCCGCCGAACGCGGCAATCTCGCGGGTGTGAGCGCGGTCGTAGAGCACGCCCACCAGAAGGAACAGTGCCCCCGTCAACAATCCATGCGACACCATCTGGAACATGCATCCGGAGATGGCCTGAGTTGAGGAATATGCCGCAAGGGCGAGCATACAGAATCCCATGTGCGAGACCGATGAGTACGCAACCAGCTTTTTCAGATCCTTCTGCGCCATGGAGACCAGCGCGCCGTAAATGATCGCAATCACGCCCAGGAGTGCAATCCAGAATGATAAATCGCGCAACGGCTGAGGGAACATCGGCCAACTGATGCGCAACATACCGTATGTTCCCATTTTCAGCAGGACACCGGCCAGAATGACCGAGACCGCCGTCGGCGCCTCAACGTGAGCATCCGGCAACCACGTATGGAACGGCCAGACCGGCACTTTGATCGCGAAGGCGATGAAGAAGAAGACGAAGCAGATCATCTGCAGCGTGTACGGAAGAGTGGAGCCACTCTGAATCAGCGTCATCATGTTCAGCGTATGCGGGTTGCTCGTGAAATACAGAATCAAAATCGACACCAGCATAAAGATCGAGCCGAACAGCGTGTAGAGAAAGAACTTGATTGCCGCGTACTCTTTGCGCGGACCGCCCCAGACGCCGATGAGGAAGTACATCGGGACCAGCATGACTTCCCAGAACACGTAGAACAGGAAGAAGTCGAGCGCGACAAACACACCCATCATCCCGGCTTCGAGCAGGAGGAAGAATGCGAAATACTCTTTTACCCGATTCTCGATTCCGAAGGATGCCAGCAGCGACAGGGTGGAGAGCAAGCCGGTCAGAAAAAGCAGCGGCACCGAGATACCGTCCACACCGAGGAAATACTGAATGTGCAGCGACGGAATCCAGTTGAACGGACCCTCGACATACGCCATGGCGGCGCTGCCGGAATAATTGAAGAAGTAATCCCAGGTCAGCCAGAACGACTGCAGCATCGGGATCACGCTGATCAGCGTTGCCGTCCATCGAATCAGCTTCTTATTGTCCTTCGGCAGGCACATGACGACGAGCATGCCCGCCAACGGGACCACATAGAGCCAGCTTAGAATGCCCATATCAGCATTTATCCTTAGAAATCACGATTTTTCCTCTTGAGAGATCCCTGACTGGCCATCATTGCGCTCCGCGGCCAGCCGGGAGTAGAACCGCAGAGCCACGAATCCCAGCGCCAGCACCAGCGTCAGGAACGGCCAGGCCCGATCGATTCGAACCAGTTCAAACTTGAAGACCGCAATCAGAACCACCAGCACGACGATAAACAGCGCATAGAACTGCATCGAGCCGGTCTGCAGGTACCGAAGCGCCCCGCCCAGTTGCCGGATAATCCAGCCGGAGCCGTTAACCGCGCCGTCGACAATCCACACGTCGAACCAGAGCTTGATATCCGACCAGAGCACGGTGAGCCAGGCGGTACCGTTGACGGCGCCGTCAATCACTCGGGCATCGAAATTCCACATGAAATCGGCGATCTTCATGATCGGGTCGATAATGACCTTCTGATACAGCTCGTCGAAATACCACTTGTTATACAGGAACGTGTAGATCGGCTTGAACCGCTCGGCCGCCTTCTCCGCAGAGATCGAGCGCCGGTAATACATCAGGTACGCCAGGGTAATACCCGAGACCGCGACAATCGTCGAAATCAACATCAGCGCGTAATTCGGGCCTTCGTGTTTGACCTCGCCGAAATGCACGAAAGATGAATACCCATGTGACAGCCACGGCAGCGCCCACCAGCCCGCAAAGATCGAAAGCACGGCCAGCAGCACGAGCGGGTAGGTCATGACATTCGGAGACTCGTGGGCATGGTCGTAGCGATGGTGGTCGCGCGGCTTTCCGAAAAACGTCAGGAAGCAGAGCCGGAACATATAGAAAGCCGTCATGAAGGCGATAGTCAGCGTACCGATGAAGAAGACCGGGTGGTGCAGCGTGGTTGCGACGATTTCATCCTTCGACCAGAAGCCAGAGAGCGGGAATATACCGGCGATTGACAGCGACGCGATGATGAATGTCCAGGTGGTGATCTTCATCTTGTTGGAGAGACCGCCCATGTCCTGGATATCGTTGGTGTGCACCGCGTGAATCACCGACCCGGCGCCGAGGAACAACAGTCCTTTGAAGAAGGCGTGGGTCATCAGGTGCAGTGTCCCGGCGGTGTATCCGACCGATTCTTCGCCAAGTGCCGTATCGTGGCCGAACAGGCCAAGTGCCATGATCATGTAGCCAAGCTGGCTGACGGTGGAATACGCAAGAATTCGCTTGATGTCATTCTGGACCAGGCCGATCGAGGCGGCGATGAATGACGTTATCAATCCGATGGTGGCCACAACCATGGCGCCATCGGCGGTCGACGCAAAGATCGGCATGGACCGGGCCACCAGATAGACACCGGCCGCAACCATCGTGGCGGCGTGGATCAGTGCAGAAACCGGTGTGGGGCCTTCCATGGCATCAGGCAACCAGACATGCAACGGGAACTGCGCTGACTTGCCGACCGCGCCACAGAAGACGAAGATGGCGGTCACGGTCAGGATGCCGGCGGGAATTTGCCCACCCGCGGCCTTGGCAAACACGCCCTGATAGTTGAAGGTCCCGGCGTAGAAGGCGATCATCATGAGACCGACAATAAACCCGAGGTCCCCGATGCGCGTGGTAATGAATGCCTTCTTACCGGCGTCGGCGGCCGACTTCTTCTCGAACCAGAACGAGATCAACAGGTAGCTGGTCAACCCGACCAGTTCCCAGAAGATGAAAATCATGAAGAAGTTGTTGGCGAGCACGAGTCCGAGCATCGAGAAGGTGAACAGCGACAGGTAGGCAAAGAACCGACTGTAACGCGGGTCGTCCTTCATGTAGCCGACCGAATATATCTGGACGCAGGCGCCGACTGTCGTGACCACCATCAGCATGATTGCGGTCAACGAATCGACCAGAATACCAAGCTCGAAATTGATTCCCGCAAACGAGGTGATATAGAAATAGCTCTCGTACGGCGCGCCGTTTCGACCCAGCGTCTCAATAAACACGATCAGCGACAGCACCCAGCCGAGCACGATCATCGAAATCGAAAAGAGCGAGGACACCTGCTCCTTCCAGCGCAGGAAGAAGACGATCATCAAGAACGAGAATAACGGCAGGAGAGCAATGATATATGCGTACGGGGTCATGTTCTCATCCTTACCATTTCATGATGCTCACGTTGTCAGCGTCGACGCCGCGCCAGTTGCGATAGATGAGCAGGACGATAGCCAGACCGACCGTCGCCTCGGCCGCCGCCACGACCACGACAAAGAGCGCGAACAACTGCCCGGCCATGCCGTTGCCGCCGAGGTACTGGTTGAACGCCACAAAATTGATATTGGCCGCATTGAACATCAGTTCGAGCGACATTAGAATACCGATCGCGTTGCGGCGGGTCATCACACCGAAAAGGCCGATCGCAAACAACAGCGCCGCCAGCGCCAGATAGTAAACCATCAGGACCTCTCCCCTCTGGCCAGCACGATGGCGCCGATCATGGCTGCCAGCATGAGCACCGAGACAACTTCGAACGGCAGCATATAGTCGGTCATCAGCAGCTTGCCGATCGTCATCACGTTGTCATCCGGCAGTGCCGATCCGGCTTTCGGCCAGATGTCGTGCAATTTGAGCAGGAGCAGTGCGCCGGCGCCGAAGATGAGCGCGGCGAACCCCGCCACCAAGGCATTTTGGTTGGTCTGGACAATCCGCCGGGAAGCCAGATTCGAAGTCAACATCACCGAGAAGATGATCAGCACGGAGACTGCGCCGACATAGATCAGCACCTGCACCGCGGCGAGAAACTCGGCATGAAGCAGCACGAAGATTCCTGCCACTCCCGTAAGGCAAACAATGAGCGCCAGCGCGCAATGGAAGATATTCTTCAGTGTCACCACGAGCAGCGCCGACGTAATGATAATCGCGGCGAACAAGCCGAACACAAACCCGACATTCGGTTGGACAGCTTCCATCTCTATCCTTCCTTCTTCTCTTCGCCGGGGTTGGCGGCAGGAGCGGGAGCCGGTGGGTCGGTCACCGGAGCCGGTGCGGGTGTTACTGCGACAGCAGGTTTGGCCGCCGGGGCGACTTTCTTCTTGCGGGTGTCGACATAGTCAACGTCGCGGCCGACTTCCTGCAGCCGCTTCATATCCCACACGAGCTCTTCCTTATGGATTGTCGAGAACTCGTACTTGGGGGTCATCTTAATCGCACAGAAATTGCACGCTTCCTCGCACAGGCCGCAGAAACAGCAGAGACCGTTATCGACGACGAAGCCCTTAAGCGTCCGCTTCTTGGTGACCTCATCGCGGGGGGCGTCGATCCGGATAGCGCCGGTCGGGCACGCCTTCATGCAAAGCATACAGGCGGTGCAGTTGAGTTCGCCGGTCTCCTTGTCGGACAAAAGCACGACTATGCCGCGCGAGCGCTCCGGCATGGTCCACTTTTCTTCGGGATACTGAATCGTGATGGCATGCCGGCCCAGATGTTTGCCGGTAATTTTCATCCCGATCAGCAGGTTCTTTATATCCTTCAGCAAACCCATTTTACCATGACCTACCAGTGCCACTTCGCATATTTCATCCATCCGGCCAGAATCAGATTGGCGAACGTGACCGGCACCAGGAATTTCCAGCTGAACTCCAT
>PQAP01000220.1 GCA_003105265.1 candidate division GN15 bacterium
AAATTCGACGAGGTGAAGCGGTCAGTCACGCTCAAGGGGTTTCGCAAGGGGAAAGCCCCGATGGCCATGATCAGGAGCGTCTACGCCGATGAGGTTAAGGCCGATGTCGTGGATGAATTGATCAAGGCGACGTTTCCCGAGGCGGTTCGCCAGCATACGTTGAATGTGGCCTCGCGCCCAACGCTCACCAATCTCAATTTCAACGATGACGGCGGGTTCACGTACACGGCAACGGTTGAAGTGTTTCCGGATATTCCGACAGTCACATTCGACAAGCTGGAAGTCCCGACGCACGAGATCGCCATCAAGGATGAGGAAATCGATGAGGTGGTGGCATACTTCCGCAAGCGTCACGCCGACATCCGGGTGGTGAATCGCGAGGCGCGCGACGGCGATATCGTCATCGCGGATATGAAGAAGATCGCCGACCCGAAACTGGCTCTGGATACGAGTGATTTCCCCGATTCGCAGATCGATCTCGGCAACAAGATGACCGTGAAGGAATTCCGGGAGCAGCTGCCGGGTGTGAAGGCCGGGGACCAGAAGCAGATCGAGGTGGTCTATCCCGACGACTACTCCGATAACCGCTTTGCGGGCGCCCGAATTACCTACGATTGCACAATCAAGCAGGTGAAAGAGCAGATTCTGCCGGAAGTGAACGACGGTTTCGCCAAACTGACCGGGATCGCCGAGACGGTACTCGAGCTCCGACTGAAGATAAGAGAAGACCTGACCAAGCGAAGGGAAGATGACCTTCACCGGGAGCAAAAACGGGAACTGGTGCGTCAGGTGTGCGAAGCCAACCCGATTCCGATTCCGGACGGGATGGTGAACGACTACCTCGATTCGGTGGTCGAGGATTTCAAAAAGAATTACCCGGATGCGGCCGAAGCCGAAATCAGAGAGAATTACCGTCAGGTGGGGATCGACACGATGCGCTGGGATATGCTCTGGCACAGTTTGGCCGAGCAACAAAAGATTGAAGTTTCTCCGGCGGATACCGAAAAATGGATAGAAGGGTTCGCGACCCGGAACAGCATTACGGTGGAACAGGCGCAGCAGACGCTGAACAAATCGGGACGACTCAAGGAGTTGCGCGAATCGCTGCTGGAAGAGAAGGTTATGGCGTTCCTGACGGAGAAAGCCCGCATGGTGCCGGTACCGGTCAGTGGAAAGGACTAATGACGCACGGTCAGAGAAGACCAGAACGTAGAAGGATAGTATGGCTGACAATGAGCTGAAATCGAATTACCTCATCCCGATGGTGGTGGAGCAGACGGGTCGCGGCGAGCGCGCGTACGACATTTTCTCGCGCCTGCTCAAGGACCGGATCGTCTTCATCGGCACGCCGATCGACGACAACGTCGCGAATCTCGTGATCGCGCAATTGCTTTTCCTCGACGCCGAGGACCCGGACAAGGACATTTTCGTGTACATCAATTCTCCGGGCGGTTCGGTATCGGCCGGACTGGCGATCTATGACACCATGCAGTTCATCAAGCCGGACGTCCATACCACCTGCATGGGTCTGGCGGCCTCAATGGGGGCGTTTCTGCTTGCCGCCGGGACCAATGGGAAGCGTTCAGCGCTGCCCAACAGCCGGATCATGATCCATCAGCCGAGCGCCGGCACCCAGGGCCAGGTGTCCGATATCGTCATCATGACCGAAGAATTCACCAAGGCGAAACAGCGCCTGAATGAACTTCTCGTCAAGCACACCGGCCAGCCGCTGGACAAAATCGAGAAGGATACCGACCGGAATCATTTCATGTCTGCCGACGAGGCCAAAGAGTATGGCTTGATCGACAAGGTGTACGAGTTCGGCCGACAGGAGAAGAAGTAGCATCCCTGTCCCGCCACCGTGGCGACGCGGACGGCGGGGCAATGACAGGAGTCCATGACACACGCCAACACGCCATCATCGCGGACACCGCACCGCTGCTCGTTTTGCGGGAAACCGTACGGACAGGTCAAGCGGCTGTTTTCCGGACACGAGGCCTATATCTGCAACGAGTGTGTAGCGCTCTGTGCCGATTTGCTGGTCAACGCTCCGGATGTCGAGACCGCGGATGAAATCCACGATCTGCCCCGCCCGGCCGATATCAAGAACTTTCTCGATCAGTATGTGATCGGTCAGGAAGACGCCAAGCGGACGGTGGCCGTAGCGGTTTACAACCACTACAAGCGGATCAACTACCAGATAAAGGGGCGCAATGCCGCGCTGCCGCAGGAAGACAACGACGTCGATCTGGAAAAGTCGAACATCCTGATGCTGGGACCGACCGGCACCGGCAAGACGCTGATCGCCCGCTCGCTGGCGCGGTTTCTCAAGGTGCCGTTTACCATTGCCGATGCGACGGTTCTCACCGAGGCCGGGTATGTCGGCGAGGATGTGGAGAATATTCTCGTTCGTCTGTTTCAGGCCTCCAATTACAACGCCGCCAAAACCGAGCGCGGAATCATCTACATCGATGAGATTGACAAGATTTCCCGCAAAGACGGCAATCCATCGATCACCCGCGATGTCTCCGGCGAGGGAGTCCAGCAGGGACTGCTGAAGATTCTCGAGGGCACGGTCTCCAATATTCCGCCGAAGGGCGGTCGCAAACACCCGGAACAGGCATTCGTGCAGATCGACACCAGCAATATCCTGTTCATCTGCGGCGGGGCGTTCGACGGCCTGGAAAAGATCGTTGCGCGGCGGCTGGGGAGCCGAATTGTCGGGTTCGAGAGCAACAAGAAGCATATCGACCACAAGTCCGAAGAGATATTGCAGCACGTCATTCCGGCTGATCTGATCGAGTACGGTTTGATTCCGGAAATGGTCGGCCGTTTGCCGGTGGTTGCGGCGCTGCAGCCGCTCGACGAAGCGGCCATGCTCAGCATTCTGACCGAGCCGCGGAATGCGCTCACCAAGCAATACGCGCGACTGTTAGAACTCGAAGGGGTCAAGATTCAGTTCGAGCCGGCGGCGCTGCGAGCAGCGGTCCGTATCGCGCGCGAGAAGAAGACCGGCGCGCGGGCACTACGCTCCATTTTCGAGCGAGCCATGCTCGGGATTATGTACGATATTCCGTCGCAACCGGAAATCGCAGAGGTGATTGTCACCGAAGAAACGATTACCGACGGCCAGCCCCCGCGACTGGTCACGCACGCCGAGAAGAAAAAAGCCGGCTGAGACGAACCGCTCTGAAATCGGCAACGCGGAATCCGCTCGTGATTCCGCGTTTTCCTTTGGTCGAGAATTACCTTTCGGTGTGAATCTTCTTAAGCAGCCGGACCCGCGAGGTGCATTCTCCGCATCTCGAGCCAACTAGATACTTGCAGTCAGGATGAAAAAGGTTATCTTTGTGCACAGATGTCCGGGAATCGACCTCGGTCGGGTGTGAGTAAGACAGCATGAACGTCCTGGTTTTTCTTTTCAGCGCCATAATCCTCTTCTATCTCGCGTATCGTTTCTATGCCCGGTATATCAGCGGCATTCTCGGCGTGACCGACAAGCGCCCTACCCCGGCAATCGAACAGCATGACGGTCGCGACTTCGTCGCCACTCGTCCGCCCGTATTGTTCGCCCATCATTTCTCAACCATAGCTGGAGCGGGTCCTATTGTGGGACCGACGCTCGGCATCCTCTACGGTGTCGGCCCGGCCTGGTTCTGGGTGGTGCTGGGGGCGATTCTGTTCGGCGGCGTTCATGATTTCGTGGCGCTATTCGCCTCGATTCGCGAGCGCGGCTGCTCGATGGCGGAGATCGCCCGCAAAGCGCTCGGCCCAACCGGATTTCTGCTTTTCATCATGTTCACGATCATCATGATCATTCTGGTCACTTCGGCGTTTCTGTCACTGACCTCAATTTCGCTTACGTCGCTCTGGCCGCTGGATCGGCTGCAACTGCCGGCCGATCAGACGCTGCTTCGGACGCGGGTGGTCGATGGTCAGGTGAACGGCGTGATCGGGGGGATTGCGTCGATGTCGGTCGTGATCATTACGCTCATATCGCCGCTGTTTGGTTTCTTTCTGATTCGGAAAGGGATCAAGGTTTGGCTGTCTTATCTAATCGCTTTCGCTCTGGCGGTCCTATCAATCTGGATTGGATTTCACTTCCCAATCACCTTTTCGCCGGTCGTCTGGATGGTGATTATTTCCATCTACACCATGTTCGCGTGTCAGGCGCCGGTCTGGCTGATAATCCAGCCGCGCGACTTTGTGAATGTCCAGATTCTCTACGCCGGCATGATCGCCATGTTCATCGGCGTGTTGGTCGGCGGCTTCCAGGGCGTGACGCTCTCGTATCCGATGACCAACTATGCGGTCGGGGCGGCCAAGATGGGTCCGGTCTGGCCGTTCCTGTTCATCACCATCGCCTGTGGCGCCATTTCCGGTTTCCATTCGCTGGTCTCGGGAGGAACATCGTCCAAGCAGATTGCCAGAGAGAGTCAGGCACGGCCGATTAGTTACGGTTCGATGCTGTTGGAAGGGCTGCTCGCGGTCCTGGTCATTCTCACCATCGGCTCATCGCTAAGCTACAACGACTATCTCCGCGTGGTCTGGCCGGATGTCGGCGCGGGAAATCCGATTCTGGCGTTTGCGCTGTCGATGGGGCATCTCCTGAATACCGTGACGGGATTCTCGGTGGCGTTCGGGACGGTGATCGGCGTGCTGGTGGTGGAAGGATTTGTGATCACCACGCTCGACACAGCTGTCCGCCTCAATCGCTATCTGTTCGAGGAACTCTGGAAAAGCATATTCGCGAAGCCGCCGTTTATCTTCCGTCAGTACTGGTTCAATTCCGGCCTGTGTGTTGTCCTGATGTTTCTGCTTGCCTACAGCAACGGCTACAAATTGATCTGGCCGCTGTTCGGCTCATCCAATCAGCTCCTGGCGGCATTGAGCTTGATCGCCGTTACCGTCTGGCTGCACCGGGCCGGTAAACCGAGCTGGTTTACGCTGCTGCCGGCCATCGTCATGATCGTGACCACTATCGGGGCGCTAATCTATGCGCTGGTAGTGGATTACCTGCCTGCGGGCAATATCGCTCTGGCGACTACGGATATTATTCTGCTGGTGCTCAGTCTTGGGGTGGTAGCGCTTTCGCTCAAACAGCTTGCCGCATTCCGACCCCGACCGACCCCGGCAATCCAACCCTAACCTCTTCCCGGACAATAAAAAAACCCGGAAATCCGCCGATAATATCGGGGAAGAAGTATATCTGGCCGAAGCATGAAACTCTTTCTGGACCGACATAAGACTCTCCTGCCGCGGGTCGATGTCATTTACCTGCTGACGCGTGTCATGACGTTTGTCGGGTTGGTCTGGTTCTTCGTAGACCAATATCGCTCCGACCAGGACTGGGGACTGGTTCTCCTGCTGGTCAGCACCTACCTGCTGCACATGCTCACCTTCACCGCGGCGGCGGCAGGGAGATTCGACCTCAAGCTCGCCTACTTTTCGGCCATTCTCTACGATCTGCTGTTCATCCCGGTCTATATATCGCTCACCGGCGGGCTGGCGTCATCGTTCTTTCTGCTGTATTACCTGACGGTTTCGGTGGCGGCCTACGTGCTCACGTTCTGGTGTGCGGCGGTCATCGCCTTTCTGGCCACCGGGTCGTATCTGGTGTGCGTCTGGGGCGATATCTCAGTGGCCAACTCCATAGACATTTCCATGCGCATCGGCCTGCTCTGGGCGTTACTGCTGGGCATATCGTACGTCAGTGATTTTCTGCGGCGCTCCGAGTCCCGGCTGATGAAGCTGTTCGACACGCTAAACCTTCGGACCTCCGAGCTCGAAAAATCGCAGGCCCAGCTGGAGATGATCTACGAGAACACGCGCATTCTGGCCGCCCTGCTCGACAACGACGGCGTTATCCGTGAGGTAATGCGAATCATGTGCGCCACTCTGCAGTACCAGACCTGCGCGGTGATTCTTAAGGACAAGTGGGGCAATTTCTACTATCGCGCCCGATCGGTGGAAGGGCGGCAGAGTTATCACCTCAAGGCGATCGACATTCAGACAATCGAACTGATTCGGAAAGTCGCCGTGATGGGCGAACCGATCCGTCTGAAGGACGTCCGGGACCGCACGGACATTCAGCCGCTGATGGCGGGCGCGCAGGCGATGATGATCGTGCCGATGATCTCGCACAATCAGACGCACGGCCTGCTTATCGCCGAGAGCACGCAGGCGCTGGCGTACTCGGAACGCGATGTCAAGCTGCTCACGATCGTCGCACGGTCGGCGGCGCTGGCGATCGAGAACTCCGAATTGCACAAGCGGATGGAAGAGCTGACCACGATTGATGAATTGACCGAAACCTACAACTATCGCTATTTTGTCCAGAAGCTTCAGGAAGAAAAGAAGCGCGCTCTGCGGTACGACGTGCCGGTATCGATCATCATGGTCGATATCGACTGGTTCAAGAAGCTGAACGACACCTACGGCCACGAGGTCGGCAATATCGTGCTTCGGGATTTGTCGCGGATCGTGAAAAAATGCATACGGGACGTCGATATCTTCGCCCGCTACGGCGGCGAGGAGTTCGTCATCATCCTGCCACAGACGCCGCAGATCGAGGCGTCGCAGATCGGCGAACGGATCCGCGATCAGGTGGAAAATAACGTGATAGACGCCGGTCCGGCGGGCAAACTGAAGATTACAGTGTCGGTGGGTGTAAGTTCCTATCCGGAAAACGGGCGGTCGCAGGAGGAATTGGTGTCGGTGGCGGACCAGGCGCTGTATCGAGCCAAGGGGTCGGGCAAGAATCTAGTGTGTACCATATAGCACGGACGGCGAAAGGCAGTTTCAGCGAGCACACAGAAACGGATTTCGATGCGTGAAGTGATTAAACAGATCGGCCAGTTGTTCTTTGTGGGGTTTCCCGGCGACGCCCCTTCCGAGAGCTTCCTCAAGTTTGTCTCGGAAGAGGAGATCGGCGGAGTGATCCTGTTCGCGGATAACTGCCCGACTCATCTCGCGGCGCGGCAGAATATTGAAGTACTGCGCAGCCGGTGCGCCGACGGCTCGCCGCTGATTGCCATCGATCAGGAGGGCGGGCGGGTCTGCCGGCTCAAAGGTGCGCCGGTGGAGTACCGCGCCGCGTCGGACTATGGCCGGGACAAATCGCCGGCTCATTTCACCGAAGAGTATTCGCGGGCGGCCGTCTACATGGAGGCGCTCGGCATTGACATCAACCTGGCGCCGGTCGCCGATATCTTCCTTGATCCCGAAAACGGCTGTCTGAAGGATCGCTGTTTCGGCACGACTCCGGAAGCAGTGGCCCGCTTTGTCGAGTCGGCCGTGACGGTATCGAGCGGCGCCGGATTGCTATCCTGTCTCAAGCATTTCCCGGGATTGGGGGCCGCCCGAAACGACCCGCATTTGCATACTTCGACCGCCGGGTACGATCGAATGACGTGGGAGCAGCGGGAGCGGATTCCGTTTGCCGCCGGGATTGCCGCCGGCTGCGATTTGATCATGACGACTCATGTGTGCGCCACCGGAATCGATCGGCGGATCGCCACCGGCTCGGACATCATCGTGTCGGGGATGATCCGGGATACGCTCGGATTCGAGGGACCGGTCATCACCGACGACCTGTGTATGGCCGGGGCTGCGGAGCTTGGCGATATCGGCGAGCGTACGGTAGCGGCTTTCCAAGCCGGGCATGATCTGTTATTGTTCGGCCAGAATATGGAAGCATCGATGCAGGCGTTCGGCTATTTTCGCGATGCGGTGCGCCGGGGCGAAATTACCGCCGATCGCATCAGCAAATCACTAGAACGACTGGCCGGCCTGAAAATAAAGCTTGGACGCCCGGTGCTCAGATAGTATGTCCCTCCGCCAACTGCTCGCACGGAAGCGAATGGTCATTCTGGGGCTGAACTCCGGAACCTCGGCCGACGGACTCGATCTCGCGGTTCTCGAAATCTCTCCATCACACGTGACGCCGGCAAAGTACCTGGCCGGTAAGTGCGTCGCGTACCCGCCACACCTGCGCGACGCCGTGCTCACCTTGAGCGACGCCCACACAGCGGACCTGAACCATCTCGTGTACCTCGATCATGCGCTCGGCGAGTTCTACGGCACGGCAGCGGCGCGATTCCAGGCATGGTTGTCTCATCGCGGCATCACAATTGATGCTATTGGCTCGCACGGCCAGACCGTCCGCCACCTGCCCGCACCGACTACCTTCCTCGGACGCAGAGTTCACGGCACGCTGCAAATCGGCTCGCTCGAGATGATCGCCACGCTCACCGGCAAGCCGGTGATCGGGGATTTCCGGCAGGCCGATGTTGCACTCGGCCACGAAGGAGCGCCTATTACCGTCGCAGCGATGGCCCGGCTGTTTGGCCACCCGTCGAGGTCGCGGCTGATTGTGAATATTGGGGGGATGGCGAATTACTTCTATTTCCCGGCCGGTTTCGATGTCTCAGAAATCAGGGCCGCCGACACCGGCCCCGGCAATGTTCTGTCCGATCTGCTCTGCCGCAC
>PQAP01000221.1:0-7916 GCA_003105265.1 candidate division GN15 bacterium
AGACAGAACATGGCGATCTTGAAGCCCGCCCCCTCTTTGTAAACCAGATTCTCCGCCGGGACTTTGACATCCTGAAACGAGATGTAGCCGGTGTTCCCCGCTCGCACCCCGAGTTTGCCGTGAATTGTGCCGGTGGTCAGTCCAGCCATACCGCGCTCGACAATGAAGGCGGAGATGCCGCTGTGATCGCGCGCTTTCTTTTTCGCCAGATCGGTCCAGGCGAACATGAGAAAGAAATCGGCGACATCGGCCAGTGAAATCCACATCTTCTCGCCGTTGAGGATATAATGATTCCCGTCTTTGACCGCAGTCGTCTGAATCCCGACCACATCGGAGCCCGCAGCCGGCTCGGTCAGCCCGAACGTGCAGAGCTTTTCGCCTTTCGCAGCGGGGGTCAGGTACTTCTGTTTCTGCGCCTCGTTTCCAAATGTCAGAAGCGGTAGGGAATACAACCCGATATGCACCGACAGAATCACGCGCGCCGAGGTATCCCCGTACTCCATTTCCTCCGACGCCAGTCCGAGCGAGATGTAGTCCATTCCCAGCCCGCCGTATTGTTCGGGGATACAGAACCCCAGAAGATTGGCGTCCCGCATCGCCGGAATAAGGTCGGGGTTGAGTTTCTGCGAGCGGTCGTACTCCTGGATTTTGGGCAGGACAACTTTGGCGGCCACATCGCGTGCCATGTCGCGCACCGCCAGCTGGTTTTCCGTGAACGAAAAGTCTATCATAATGGTCTCCGTTTCGCTTGTGTTCAGCCCCCGGTAATTCGTTGGCTTATATACGCAACCGTAACAGCAATGTCAAACCGGAGTTCACGAGGATTTCATCCGTTTTTGGGTCGTTGTCGATTGCCCCGGTTTCACGGATTGGCTATATTCGAGCGCACAAATATAGGGAATATCAGTATGAGCGAACCGACCTCCGCCAGAGCCGACATCATACCGTACACCGGCGAGTTTTCCTCGGTCGTCCGATCCTGGATCGACTCCGAAGAGACGCTCTATTACCTCTGCCGAGGCAAGGAGTTTCCGCCTGCCGAGGACCTTGTCGACAGTTGGCAGCGCCCTGATATTACCTCCTATCTCCTTTTCTCGGAGCGGAAACCGGTGGGTTACGGCGAGCTCTGGCCGCGTCCGGCCGAGCGGGCGGTGGAGATCGCTCATCTTCTGGTGGATCCGTTCCGGCGCTCCGAGGGGTTCGGCACCAAGATACTGCAATTGCTGTATCAGCAGGCGGCGGTGCGCCGGGATGTCGGGCGGGTGGTGGTGAATCTGTATAATGATAGCGAAGTCGCGCTTGGCTGTTATCTGAAAGCCGGGTTTGAACTGGTCGGCACCGCGACTCACACGGTGGGTCTCCGGATGGCGCGCATAGTCAAATGACAGATGTCGAATAAATGATAAAGGGAGCTCGATGATCAGAAAAATCGGTATTGTTGGGTTTGGACAAATGGGGTCGGGAATCGCCCAGGTCTCGGCCGCGGCCGGGTATCCGGTTCTCGGAATGGATATGTCCGACGCCGTCTTCAAACGCGGGCTGGGCTACATCACCAAATCGCTCGACAAAGCGATCGAAAAAGGGAAAGCCGACGCCGCCCTCAAAGAGAAGGTTCTCGGCAACATCAAGCAGGCCACCGCACTCAAAGAGTTCGCCGACTGCGATATCGTGATCGAGGCGGTAATCGAGAATATCGACATCAAGAAGCAGATATTCAAAGAACTGGACACTGTCTGCAAACCCGAGACTATTCTCGCCTCGAACACCTCATCGTTGTCAATCGGCGACATGGCCTCGGTCACCAATCGACGCGACCGGTTTGTGGGGCTTCATTTCTTCAACCCGGTTCCCGTGATGAAGCTGTGCGAGGTGGTGCGAACGATCGACACTTCGGATGCCGTCTTCAAAGCCGCCTTTTCGTTTGCCGAATCGGTCGGCAAGAGCTGTATCACGGCTAAGGATTCTCCCGGTTATGTGGTCAACGTGCTGCTCGTGCCGTATCTGCTCGATGCCATCCGGCAATTCGAGCGCGGGCTGGCCACACGCGAGGATATCGATACGGGCATGATGCTCGGGTGCGGGCATCCGATGGGGCCGCTGACGCTCACCGATTTCATCGGGCTTGATACGATTCTGTATATCGCGGATATCATGTTCGAGGAATTCAAGGACTCACACTATTCCGCGCCGCCGCTGTTGCGCCGGATGGTGAATGCTGGCTATCTCGGCAAAAAAGCCGGCCGCGGCTTTTATGAATACGACAAGAAGTAAACTCGTATTGGTAAAGGATACCGACTATGACGGAATACAAGAACCTGGTGGTCGAGAAGAAGGATGCGATCCTGATTGTGAAGATCAATCGGGAACGCGCCCTCAATGCCCTCAACAAGGAGACGGTCGCTGAACTCCAGCAGTTGTTCAGCTTTCACTGGACCGATGATTCGATTCTGTGCGTGCTGCTCACCGGCGCGGGCGAGAAGTCGTTCGTCGCGGGCGCCGATATCCCTGAACTGGCCGATCTCGATGTTCGCTCCGGCGCCGATCTGTCGGCGAAGGGGCTGTACCTGATGAAGACCATTCAGAATTTCCCGAAGCCGGTCATTGCCGTGATCAACGGCTTCGCGCTTGGCGGCGGCTGCGAGCTGGCGATGTCGTGCGACATTCGGCTCGCTTCGGAAAAGGCGAAATTCGGCCAACCCGAGGTCAACCTTGGCGTCATTCCGGGCTATGGTGGAACGCAGCGTCTGCCGCGCCTCGTCGGGCGGGGCAAGGCCATGCAGCTCATTCTGACCGGCGACTTGATTTCCGCGCCGGAAGCATATCGCATTGGTCTGGTCGACGAAGTCTACCCGCCGGAGCAACTGTGGGAGAAAGCCATGGCGATGGCGGAGACAATCTGCTCGCGAGGGCCGCTGGCGGTGGCCGCGGCCAAGGAATGCATCAATCGGGGTCTGGACATCAATCTGACTGCGGGGTGCGATCTGGAAAAAGCGACCTTCGCCACGATCTGCGGATCCGGGGACAAAAACGAAGGGATGGAGGCGTTCCTGGAGAAGCGCAAACCGAAATTCACCGGCCACTGAGACGCGGCGATCTCGGAGGTCTTGCTGTAGAGCAACTGTACCGAAACTGTTGAATCATCGGGGACCCGATCACTATGTGAGTGGATCGGGTCCGGTCGTTTCTACTCGTTCGCTCCGTGGCATTTCTTGTATTTCTTGCCGCTGCCGCACGGGCAGGGATCATTGCGGCCGACCTTCGGCTGACTGCGTCTGACCGGCGCGGTGGCCTGACGGCCGGCCTGCGAGGCCTCCGCCATCGGATTTTTCTCCTGCGAGCCGGTCGGATCCGCCACCGGCGAAGGCGCGCCGCTGGTAATCCCCATGTTGGTCGAGTCGGCATGCGAGGCGACCATCGCGGGCTGGCGCCGTTCCGGCTGCGCCGGCTGCTGAATATTCACCTGAAGCTTGAACACCAGATTGACAATCTCCTTGTCGATCGTGTCCACCATCTGCTGGAAGATGCCGAACCCTTCCTTCTTGTAGATATCGATCGGCTTCCCCATGCTGCCGTGGTAAGCGCGCAGGTGAATGCCGGTGCGGAGTTCGTCCATTTCGCTCAGATGATCGCGCCAGTGGCGATCGATGGTCGACAGAACGGCATAGCGCTCGAGCTGACGCATGATCGGCTCGGTGTATGCCTTTTCTTTCTGGGCGTAGATGCTGTTGATGGCGACGAGCACATTCTCTTTGAGCGATTCCCGCGTCAGTTTGGGAATGTCCTCCTGCTTGAACTGGAGATTCAGCAGATATACCGTGCGGAGATCGTTCACCAGTCCGGTAATATCCCAGTTCTCGGGGTATTGCTTGTCGGGGCAGTGCGCATCGATAATGGTGTCCAGCACACTCTCGATCAGTTCGACCACTTCGTCCTTGATCGATTCCCGTTCCAGCGCGGAGAGACGGCGTTCGTAAATCCACTTGCGCTGGACATTCATCACGTCGTCGTACTCCAGCGTGTGTTTTCGGATGGCGAAGTTCTGGGCCTCGACTTTCTTCTGCGCCCGCTCGATCGCGCGGGTCACCATGCCGTGCGTGATCACTTCCCCTTCCTGCACGCCGAGCTTGTCCATAAGGGTGCCGAGCCGCTCGCCGCCGAACAACCGCATCAGGTCATCCTCGAGTGACAGAAAGAAGGTGGAAGAGCCGGGGTCGCCCTGACGGCCGGAGCGTCCGCGCAACTGACGGTCGATACGCCGGGACTCATGCCGTTCGGTGCCGACAATGTGCAGGCCGCCGACGTCGACAACACCCGGGCCGAGTTTGATATCCGTACCGCGGCCGGCCATGTTGGTGGCAATGGTTACGGCGCCGGGTTGTCCGGCGCCCGCGACAATTTCGGCCTCGCGCTGGTGCTGTTTCGCATTCAGCACATTGTGAGGAATGCCGGTCCGCTTGAGCATGCGGGAAAGGGTCTCAGAGACCTCGACCGATACCGTGCCCACCAGCACCGGCTGCCCGGCGTTATGCTTCTCAGTGATCTCGTCGACAATCGCATTGTATTTCTCGCGGCGGGTGCGATAGATCTGGTCCTCGTAGTCTTCGCGAATGCACGGCTTGTTGGTCGGGATAACGGCGACATCGAGCTTGTAGATCTCCCAGAACTCCGATGCCTCCGTCTCGGCAGTACCGGTCATGCCGGCCAGTTTCTCGTACATGCGGAAGTAGTTCTGCAGGGTGATGGTAGCCAGCGTCTGCGTTTCGGCCTCGATCCGCACGCCTTCCTTGGCCTCGATCGCCTGATGCAGACCATCGGAGTAACGACGCCCGGGCAGAATGCGGCCGGTGAACTCATCGACAATCAGGACCTTACCTTCCTGCACGACATACTCCACATCCTTTTCGTACAGTGAATAGGCGCGGAGAAGCTGGTTGATCGCGTGGACTTTTTCCGAGCGTTCGGCATGTATGCGGTAGTATTCATCGGTCCGGCGNTGCTTTTCTTCGGGTGACAGTGATTCATCGGCGTCAAGCTCCGAAAGCATGGTGGAGAGGTCGGGAATCTCAAACAGCTTCTGGACGTCGCGCGAAAACTGGGCGTTGCCGGTATCGGTGAGGGCAATGGTGTGCTCNCGTTCGTCGATGTAGTAATAGAGCCGGTCGTCGATCTCGTGCAGCTTCTTGTCGCGCATATACGCGGACTCGACGTCGGTGACCAGTTTCTTCATGCCGGTCTCTTTGATCAGTTTCAANAGCCGCTTGTTTTTCGGCGCGCCGCGGTTGGCCGCGAGCAGGAGAGACCCGGCCTCGAATTCGTTTTCGTGCTTGTCTTCTTCCAGCAGCTTCTCGGCTTTGGCGATCATATCGTTGACCAGCGTGGTCTGCTTGCGGACGAGCGTGTCGACGGTCGACTTCATTTCCCGATAGCGGTCATGGACCGTGGTCATTTCCACCAGACCGGAAATAATGAGCGGGGTACGGGCTTCATCGATGAGAATCGAGTCGACTTCGTCGATGATCGCATAGTAGTACTGACGCTGGACGCGGTCCTCGGCTTTCTGCGCCATGTTGTCGCGGAGATAATCGAAACCGAACTCGTTGGCAGTTCCAAAGGTGATATCTTTCAGATACTCCAGTCGCCGCTCTTCGTTGGTCATCTGGTTTTGAATCACGCCGACCGTCAGGCCAAGCCATTCATAAATTCGCCCCATCCACTCGCGGTCACGGCGGGCGAGGTAGTCGTTGACCGTGACGATATGCACACCGCGCCCGGTCAGGGCGTTGAGGTAGGTGGGGAGAGTGGCGACCAGCGTTTTGCCTTCGCCTGTAGCCATCTCGGCGATCTTCCCCTGGTGCAGCACAATGCCGCCCATCAACTGGACGTCGAAGTGCACCATATCCCACGTCGTGGGGATACCGACCACATCCCAGCTCGTGCCCAGCAGTCGGCGGCAGGCCTCCTTGACCACCGCAAAGGCCTCGGTCATAAGATCGTCGACTGTCTCTCCTTCGGCCAGACGCTTCCTGAACTCGTCGGTTTTGGCGCGAAGCGCATCGTCCGAGATCGTCTTGAGCTCTTCGAATTGGGCGTTGATCTCGTCCACGAACGGCAACATCCGCTTCGCGTCGCGATCGTGTTTGGTTCCGAATATTTTGGTAAGCAGATTCATATTTCCAATACTTCCATTCCAACGTCGTGAAACGACCAAATATATATGAACAGTTCCTCTAGCGGAATCGTTATCTATGTGAAGAGGTAGGTAGTTGCCGGAGCTCCCGGCAGGTTACCGGAATGACCGGCTAGACGATTCTTGCTTGAGAGGCATCCATGCGTGACCATTTTCTTAAGCTGTTCAAATACAATGACTGGGCCAACCGGCGTATCGGCGAGGCGGTCTCCCGTAACGGCAATGCCGATTCGAAAGCCCTCGCTATTCTCACCCATGTCGTGGTCGTCCAGCGTCTCTGGCTGGATCGCATTCAGGGGGTGACGGCAACGTACCGCCTGTGGGATCCTCTGCCGATCTCGGAGATTCTCGAACTGTCCGAATTCAGCACGCGCGACTGGATGCAGTTCCTGTCGGTGGTCGCACCCGACGGCTGGAACCGCCGAATCAGTTATACGAACAGCCGGGGAGTCGCCTTCGTCAACTCCCTTGAAGAAGTTGTCACGCAGACGATCAATCACTCCACCCATCACCGCGCCCAGGTAAGCTTGCTGATCCGGCAGGCCGGCCAGCAGCCGCCGGCGCTGGACTTCATCTCGTTTGCCCGCAACGAAGAGTAGCGGACGACCATCCGCTTGCCGCCTGACCATTCGCCCACTATCTTTAATTTGTGTCCACACAACAGACAGGGATAGTCGTCGCTACGCGCGGGCGGATGTTCGATGTTCTGGCGTCGGATCACCGTCGCCTAAGGTGCGAACTGCGGCAGAAGGTCAAGTTTGCCACGTCAGGGGTCTCGCCGGTCACCGTGGGGGATGATGTCATGGTCACGCCTATCGATGAAACCGTCGGCGCCATTGACAAAGTCCTGCCGCGACGGACGGCGTTCTTCCGTCCGGCCAAATTGCGCGAGTCCGAACGTCAGGTGATCGCCGCCAACCTGGACCGATTGGCGGTCGTGGGATCGGTAGTCTCACCGCCTCTGAAGACCGGGTTGATCGACCGCGTCGTGATTGCAGCCCAACTGGGACAATTGACGCCGATTATCGTCATCAACAAGGTTGATCTGGGAAGCAACGGTGAACTGGCGGAAGTGGTCCGAACCTATACGTCACTTGGATTCCCGACTCTCCTCGTTTCGGCAATTACGGGAGAGGGACTCGAACTTCTCAGAGAGCATCTCAAGGATCATCGGACGATTTTTGCAGGGCACTCGGGCGTCGGGAAATCGACGCTGCTGAATGTCCTGATCCCCGGCCTCAAGCAGGCAACGAGTGAAGTTTCCTCTCATTCCGGGCGAGGCAAACACCGCACCACGACAATCGAGCTGTTCGAACTGCCTCACGGCGGGCTGGTAGTCGATTCCCCCGGCTTGAAGGTCATGGGGCTGTGGGAGTTGGAAAGAGATGATGTGGCCGACTACTATCCCGACTTCCGGCTTCACGCGGTCGACTGCCGATTTCAGCCGTGCAGCCACTCCCATGAACCGGGCTGTGCGGTGAAGATCGCTGTACAAGAGGGGAAGGTGAGTCGGTTTCGCCACGAGAACTATCTGGCGATCCGGGAATCGCTGGAGATTGACCTGTAACTTAAGTTCAAGATTTTCAGCGAGTTACCGATAATAGTTGTTACTAACTATGTCTGCTCGCAATAATGTTGAATTCCGCGTGGGCGTTGTCGCCCTTTTGGCTCTAGCCGTACTGCTGGCGTCGCTCTACTGGCTCCAGGGGTACAAGCTGGAGCGGAACGC
>PQAP01000221.1:8082-10350 GCA_003105265.1 candidate division GN15 bacterium
CAGTTCATCATCAAAAATCTCGGGCTGATGGGCGAGCGCTTTATCGCTATCGAACCCGGTACGGATACGGCCAAATTCGACACGGCGGTGGTGGCGAAGGGGTCCTACGATACCGGGCTTCCCGAGGTCATGGGACTAATGGGCGAGATGATCACTGAATTGCGCGGCCTGGTGTCGGATTTTCACAGAACAGTCGGCTCCGATTCCTCTCTGGAGAAATTCAACCGGACGGTGGCGAACATGGAGCGGATGTCGCATTCGCTGGCATCCTACGTCTCCCGCAACGAATCGAAACTTGATGAGACGGCGCAGAATTTCCTGAGCGCGTCACGGGAATTCAACCGGTTGTTCGCACGCAACAGCAGTTCGGTCGACTCCAGCGCAGCGCGGTTTGACCGGGCCAGCAGCCGGTTCGAGGCGTTTACCGGTCAGCTCGACACGATTGCCCGGTCGGCACGGACATTCGCCGACGCGCTCAGTAACGGCGAGGGAACCCTGCAGTTACTCGCTGAAGACCGGCGGTTGTACGAGGACCTGCGCAAGACCGCCAATAATCTCGATGAATTGATAAGCGATATCAAAACAAACCCGCGCAAATACATTAACCTGAAAGTGGAGCTGTTCTAAGATGCCGAAATTCAAACTCGCCTTCGGCCTGCACAATCATCAGCCGGTCGGCAATTTCGATTTTGTCTTCGCGCAGGCGCACCGCGAAGCTTACGCTCCCTTTCTGGAACTGCTCGAACGGTTCCCCCATATCCGTCTGTCGCTCCACCAGTCAGGCATTCTCTGGGAATGGCAGCGCCACAAGGACCCCGGCCATTTCGATTTGATTCAAAGCATGATTGAACGAGGGCAGATTGAGCTGCTTACCGGCGGATTTTATGAGCCGATCCTGACGTCCATCCCGGAGCGGGATGTGCATGGTCAGATCGCCATGCTGACCGATTATCTCCGCCGCCATTTCAACGTGGCCGCGTCCGGTCTCTGGTTGACCGAACGGGTCTGGGAGCCGCATCTGCCGAAGATCCTCGCCCAATCAAACGTTCGATTTCTCCCGGTCGATGACACCCATTTCCTGTATGCCGGGCTGCAGCAGGCGCAATTGACCGGACCATTCATTACCGAACACGAGGGATACACGGTCACGCTGCTGCCGATTCAGAAGCGACTTCGGTATTTGATTCCGTTCGGAACGGTGGATGAAGTGATAAACGAACTTCGGTCTCAGGCGGAGCGCAATCCCGAGGGTGTGGCGGTTTACGCCGACGACGGCGAGAAGTTCGGGGTCTGGCCGAAGACCCATCAGCACTGCTTCGGTGATCGCTGGCTGGAGCATTTCTTCGATGCCCTTCAGCGCAACGGCGACTGGCTCGAAATGATCACGCTCGGCGAAGCGGCCTCGCTTGAACCGGTCGGCCGCGCGTATCTGCCGTCGGCGTCGTATGCGGAGATGCTGCACTGGTCATTGCCGGCGACGGCGTTTCTGGAATACGAGAATTTCGAGCATCTGCTCCGGCAGCACGGCGCGCTCGAACAGTACGGACGCTTCGTCCGGGGCGGCCACTGGCGCGGCTTCCTGGCGAAGTATGAAGAAGCGAATTTGATGCACAAGAAGATGCTGGGAGTGTCGAAATCACTTGAAGAATGGGAAGCCGCCAATCCCCGCAGCGCCACCGACAAAGTGCGTGACTCACTCTATGCCTCGCAGTGCAACTGCCCGTACTGGCACGGTGTGTTCGGCGGGTTGTATTTGCCCCACATTCGACAGGCGGTGTATGGCCGGATGATCGAGGCCGAGAATGAGTTGCGGAAGCTTCGCAACGAATCCGGCGCGCGCATCCGAATGATCGATTACGACGCCGATGGTCATGAGGAAATCCTGGTGACCACCGATCGGTTCAGCGCTGTTTTGAAGCCGAGCCACGGCGGCATGCTGACCGAACTGTCGCTTCTGGAGGACCACTTTAACCTGACCGACACCCTCTCCCGCCGCAAGGAAGGTTATCACCTCAAGCTGGATAAGGCGGTCACCGAGGAATCAGATTCCGGCACATCGTCAATTCACGATCTGGTACTCGCCAAAGAGGCGGGACTGAAGTCGTTTTTGGTTGAGGACTGGTATCTCAAACGGTGCAGTATTGACCACGTGCTGGCCGAGGGGGTGGGATTCGAGCAGTTTCAGACGGCCGCTTTCGGCGAGGACGGCGACTTTGTGACGGGAGTATATCGGACCCAGCGCACCGCCGATCCGAATTGCGTGGTGCT
>PQAP01000222.1 GCA_003105265.1 candidate division GN15 bacterium
ATGATCTCACCCGACGAGGGATAGCTCCTTTTCGCGGAATTCTCAATCCACGCGGTCCTAATTCCCGACGACTGCATATCCGCTTCCCTATTGTCAATCTCGTTCACTTGCGGTGGCGGACAAAAGAGAATATATTTGATCCTCAATATGGCTATTGTGGGTAATCAAACTGCACGTTTCAGCAGGTTCCGAATTTTGCGGGAGTCGGCGTGACCCCAAAGGTATCGGCTAAGCAGGAGACACTGTGCGATCACTGCGGCGCGGCGTGTCCGTCCGACGCGCCGTCCGCCGCCGACAAGCATTTTTGCTGCGCCGGATGCAAGGCCGTGTATGAGCTTCTTCACGCGACGCGCATGGGTTCATATTACGACCGCGCCGACAATCCGGGATTGCGACCGACGGAGGTCGAAACCGATCGCTTCGCCTACCTGGACAACGATGACGTCCGCACGCGGCTGGTCACCTACGTTGACGGTGAAGTCGTACAGGTGCAGTTGTCGGTGCCGCAGATGCATTGTGTTTCCTGTATCTGGCTGCTGGAACATCTGGAGCGGCTCGATCCTTCGATTGTTCATTCACAGGTGAATTTCGTCCGGCGGCAATTGACTGTCCGCTTCGACCAGTCGCGACTCAGTATCCGTCGACTGGTCGAATTGCTGGCCCGGCTCGGCTACGAGCCACAGATCCAACTGGACAGCTTGGATCGGACGCAGGGCCACAATCCGAATCGGTCGCTGTATCTCAAGATCGGGGTAGCAGGATTCGCACTCGGCAACATCATGCTGATGGCGTTTCCGGGCTATCTGGGATCGGATCCGTCGCGCGACCCATTCCTGACCCTGCTTTTTAGTTACGCCAGCTTGGCGCTGGCTTTGCCGGTGCTGCTGTACTCGGCTAACGACTATTTCCGGTCCGCCTGGCGAGGGGTCAGAATGCAAACGATCACTATCGAATTTCCGCTTGCCCTGGGACTGGCGGTTCTATTCGGCAGAAGCGTGTATGACATTTTTACCGGACTCGGGCCAGGGTATCTGGATTCCTTTACCGGGCTGGTGTTTCTACTGTTGGTCGGTCGTGTGTTTCAGCAGCGCACTTACGAACGGCTCTCGTTCGACCGCGATTACACGGCCTATTTCCCGGTGGCCGTCACGCGAAAAAATCGTGATGGTCAGACCTCCGTGCCGATTACCGATTTGAAGGTCGGGGACCGAATTGTGGTGCGGCATCAGGAACTGGTTCCCGCCGACGCCGTGCTCATCAGCGGTGAGGGACATCTGGACTACAGTTTTGTCACCGGCGAAGCTGCTCCCAAGAACGCAGTTTCGGGCACGATGGTGTATGCCGGAGGTCGCCAGACCGGCGGGGCGATTGAACTGGAAGTCGTGCGCGAAGTTTCGCAGGGATATCTCACCAGTTTGTGGAATAACGAAGTGTTCCGCACTGAGAATCGTACACCGCTCAGCGGTTTGGCCAACCGCGCCGGACTCTGGTTCACGATATCGGTACTCGTGGTCGCCGCACTTTCCGCGATATGGTGGCTGAGCCACGACCCCGGACGGGCAGTCAACGCGGTAGTGGCGGTACTGATAGTCGCCTGTCCGTGCGCGCTCGCCCTTTGTTCGCCTTTCGCACTCGGCACTGCCCAGCGAATCATGGGCAGACATAATCTGTTCCTCAAGAACAGCACCACAGTCGAGAAAATGGCGTCCACTGATTCGATCGTCTTCGATAAAACCGGCACGCTTACCGACCCCGGTGCGCCCGTGATTCGCTTCGAGGGAACGACATTGACGGCCAACGAGCGGGCAATGATTGCCTCACTTGCCTCACATTCAAATCATCCGACGAGTAAGGCAATTGCTTCGAACCTTGCCGGCGGACCAACCGTCGCGGCTGCCGAATTCAGGGAGGAATCGGGCAGGGGGATTTCGGGCGTGGTAGACGGTCATATCATTCGAATTGGAAGATCGGACTGGGCGGGAATCGTGCAGAGATCAAGTGACGAAAGGGAGTCTATGCAGGGTACCTTTATAACCATCGACGGTGGACTTCGCGGCAAGTTCCTGTTCTCATCCGCATATCGAGATGGGATCGCGGTTGGACTCGGGGAGCTGAAGAAACAACACGATGTCACCGTGCTGTCAGGCGACAACGATTCCGAGCGCAGCCGGTTGGAGGCGTTGCTGGGGAAAGACAGCAATCTGATTTTTGATCGGTCGCCTCACCAAAAACTGGAGTATATTGAGCGCCTGCAGCAGCAGGGACGCAGGGTGTTGATGGTAGGTGACGGACTCAACGACGCCGGCGCATTGAAGGCGGCCGCTACCGGCATAGCCATAACCGAAAACAGCAGCGCCTTCTCCCCCGCGTGCGACGGTATTCTCGATGCCCGTTCGCTGGGGCGACTGGCACAGTTTCTTCAATTAGCCCGGCGGACCCGCTCGGTAATTCTGGCCGGGTTCGCCATTTCGGTTCTGTACAACGTAATCGGACTGTATTTTGCCGCTACCGGCCGGCTGACGCCGCTCGTGTCGGCGATTCTCATGCCGAGCAGCTCCATTTCGGTGGTGCTGTTTGCGTCGCTGGCCACGCGCCTGCAGGCAAAGAGATCGGGGTTGTGAGTATGTACGTGCTGGTAGTCCTGATGGGTGCCTCACTGCTGGTCGCCGGCGGATTTCTGCTGGCGTATCGCTGGGCCGTGCGGCACGGGCAGTACGACGATCTCTACACTCCCTCTGTGAGAATGCTGTTCGACGACGATTCGCCGCAGGTCAGCGAAAAAAGAGATGACAACAAATCAGCTTCGGAGAACTGATATATGACTGTCGATACCTTCCAGTACGACAACAAAATTGTTCGGGATTTCGCCCTGGCGACCATGGTGTTCGGGGTGGTCGGCATGCTGGTCGGCGTGATTATCGCCACGCAGCTGTTCTTCCCCGCCCTCAATCTGGGGATTGCCTTCACGACTTTCTCGCATCTCCGGCCGGTGCACACCAACGCGGTCATATTTGCCTTTGTCGGCAATGCCATCTTCATGTCGGTGTATTATTCGCTGCAGCGGCTGTGCAAGGCGCCGATGTTCAGCCCGCTGCTAAGCCGCATCCACTTCTGGGGCTGGCAATTGATCATTGTCGCAGCGGCCATCACGCTGCCGCTGGGGTACACCACGAGCAAGGAATACGCCGAACTGGAGTGGCCGATTGACATTGCGATTGCGCTCATCTGGATCGTGTTCGGGATCAATATGTTCGCCACGATCATCAAGCGGCGTGAACGGCATATGTATGTGGCCATCTGGTTCTACATCGCCACATGGGTGACGGTGACCGTGCTGCATGTCGTCAACTCGATCGAACTGCCGGTCTCGTTTCTTAAGAGCTACCCGGTATATGCCGGCGTGCAGGACGCCCTCGTTCAGTGGTGGTACGGTCACAATGCGGTCGCCTTCTTTCTGACCACGCC
>PQAP01000223.1 GCA_003105265.1 candidate division GN15 bacterium
CTGGCACCGTAGTTGACCGTCTGAGGCGTGGTCCCCGAAATGGAACCGTTCGCACCGGCGATGTACGTCAAGGTGTACGTATTGATCGCGAAATTGGCCGTCACCGTGAGGTCAGCCGTCACGTTGACATCGGTCCTTGGGTTCGCAGTTGAACCATCGCTCCAGTTCACGAAGTGGTAGCCGAGATCCGGCACCGCCGTGACTGCCGTACCGCTGGCACCGTAGTTGACCGTCTGCGGCGTCGTTCCCGAGATCGAACCGTTCGCACCGGCGAGGTAGGTCAGCGTATAGGTATTGATCGTGAAGTTTGCCCTTACCGATGCATCTCCTGAAGTCAGAGTCACCGTCGTGCTGAGACCAGACGGATCGGCAATTACCACCCCACTGCCAGTCACGATCGTCCAGCCCGTGAACGTATAGCCCACGTCCGCGACTGCCGTAATCGTTGTGGCCGCACCATGATCTACGGTGACCGGCGATGATGGCGGAGCCGTTATCGTGCCTCCAGCAGTCGTGGTCACGGTCAACTGGTAGGTGTTGATCGCAAATGTCGCATGGATGGTGTGGTTCGATGTCACGCCTGTGAAGGTGTAACTTGCCAGCGCCCCCACCGAGCCGCCATCGACAACCACATCGTCAATGTGGTAGTTCGGAGCGGGCGTGATTGTGAAGCTCTGGTCGGTGTTATATGGAACCGAAACCGCACCACTCGGGGATATCGAACCGTTCGGACCCGCCGTCGCGGTAATCGTTCGCGGATCGTATCCGGTTGTGAAAGTCCACGTCGGCCCGGTCGTTGTCGCTTGACCGTCGTTCGCTGTCGCATACCACTCATACTGCGTGTTCTCGGCCAGGCCGGGCCACGGCTGGCTGGCGGTCGAGCCCGAAGGCACGCCGCTGGCCGTCCCTATCACCTGGAACGAGCTGTTCTGCATCGAGTACGGCAGTGTAAACTGGCTGTTGGCGTCGGTCTCCCACTGATCGAGCCACGGTGAATAGGTCTTCACTCGAATCTCGTTGTTGGCCGGAGAGAACTCCAGAACTCGCAGCCAGCCGTTACCGCCGTTGGTCCGACCCTGATAGTCAGCCAGCAGTGTGTACACCGTATCATTGACATAGATATCCTGGCGCTGACCTTCGCCGTCGACATGACCGCACAGCATCAGGAAGAGATTGGGGTTATCCTTCAAGCTATTGTAGATAGTTGATCCCGCCGTTGACCAGCTTCCGGGATTCCCGGTTCCGATGAGGTTATGGAACATCAGAATGCCCCGTCGGCCCGGATACGCCTTCAACAAGCTGTCCGCCCAGTTGAGCACGTTAACATCAGGAGACGGATTCATTTCAAGCGTGAGCACGATGAACTCCATCCCGCTCGCTGAAAACAGCTGGAAACTGTTGTCGTTGTCTGTCCCGTAGTGACCGCCATAGTAGCCGCGGCCGCCAAACCGCGATTCGCCGAAGTAGGAATTGTATTCGGCGGTGCCGGTGGGGTCACCGTACGGATTCTGGTCATGATTCCCCATCCCCACGCTGAACGGTATGCCGTCCGGCATGAGAACGGTCTCGAGCGCGCTCATCGCCGTATTGGCGGCAAGCCATTCGGCGTTGACCGAAGCCGTGTTGACGATATCCCCTTCGTTGGCGACGTACACTATGTTCCGCGCCACCTGCTGGTTTACTATCCACTGGGTCTGCGAATTGAATATCGCGGGTGACCCGCCATTAAGACTGGCCGAATAATTCTGTGGATCCGGCAGTACGACAATCGAGAAATCCTGCGCCGGCTCGTACGGTCGGCCATAGAAGGTGACCGTCATGTTCTCATTGTCAGCATCGGACACACCTACCTGTAATGTCGGTGAAGTGCTGATATTGGTACCGCCGTTGGCCGGCGCCACGAGTATCGGCTGGGCCGGCGGGGTATTGAATGTCAGGTCGAACGGCGCGCCGCTCACCCAGGCGTACCCGGAGCCGGCAATCGTGCCGTTCACATAGGTCCCGGCGTTGGCATGAACCGTCGTGCCACTGCCATCGTTCAGTCCCCATCGGGCCAGAAGGCCCGTCTGCCAGGTAGTCATCTGGACATTGGCCATTGACTGGATTTCAAGCTGAGTGCGCGCGTAATTCCAGATGCGCGTTTCATCGAGCGTCCCGTTGAAATATCCCTGCCGGGTCGTGCCGTTGGACTGAATCGAGGTCCCCAGCGCCGCCGGCGAAATGGTATGTGCGGTAGGATACACCCCCGGACCGATGACGAGCGACCGTTCCAGCATCCCGTCGAGATACAGATTCCAGGTCGTTCCATCATACGTCACCGCTGCATGATGCCACACACCGTTCGTGATCGGCGTGATACCACTCACCGGATAATTCTGGCTGCCCGGACTGCGCTCGAAGTCGGCAATGAGCACACCTGTTGAGGCGTCGATGCCGAGGAAATAATTGATGTCCTTGGTAGTATCCTCGACCTCCGAGGTGCCCTTGGTCACCAGAGGAATCGCGCTCGCAATGCCTCCACTGCCGGTGGTCACACCCGTGCCGGTGCCGTCGCGCCGGAACCACGTCTCCACTGTGAAAACAGGGGTATTGAGAGACGAAGCCGTACCAAATGAGGCGCTGGCGCTGGCACTCCCGAACTGAAGCGCCGTGCCGCCTTCGGTGAGAGTGGTCGCATTGGCATCGTTGGTGTATCCGCTCGGTCCCACGGCGTTCACCGCCCGAACTCGATAGTAATATGTGCTGCCGGAGTTGACTGCGCTATCGGAGTACGCCTGTGTGTTGGCGGAAGTTGTACTCAATAAACTGAATGTCACTCCGTCGGCCGACCGCCATACTTCAAATGATGTCTCGCTGGAGGAGTTGTCCAGCCAAGCCAGATCGATGCGGTAGGCGGAGATCGCGGTTGCCGTCAGCCCTGTCGGTGCCTCCGGCGGGTTGGGTGACGGCGTGGTCGCATCGGCAACGTTGGAATACGATGACGCTCCACCACCGTTTACCGCCCGCACCCGGTACCAGTACTGAGTCGAGGGCGTCAGCCCCGTGTCATTATATGCGACTATTCCCGCATTGACCGTAGCTCGAAGCGTAAACGGTCCGCCGGAGCCCGCTGTCGAACGCTCAATTTCGAACGCGGCCTCATTGGACGAATTGTCGGACCAGGCCAGATTGATCTGGTACTGAGAATACGCGGTTGCCGTCAGTCCACTCGGTGCTGTTGGCGTCGTGAAGACCAGATTGAACGGAGCTCCCGGGGTGACCCAGGTAGGTGAATTGGTCAGAGTACCATTAGGGCCGCTCGTGACCGTGTTGTAGGCCACCGTCCCCGATCCCTCATTCAGACTCCAGCGGCCGAGCAATCCGCTCTGAGGTGATGAGACCTCGGAGTTGATCGTCTGCTGAATCGCATACTGTGATCTGGCATAATTCCAGATTCGGGCTTCGTCAATTGTGCCCGCAAAGTATCCGCCCGCCACGCCGGTCGATGTAAGGGCACTGGCAATACCCGCATGCTGAATGCTTCCAAATTGAGGCCTCGGAAGCGCATATCCCGGATTACTGACATCAACGGTGTTATCCAATATGCCGTCCAGGTACAGTCGCCAATATCTTCCGTCGAAAGTTGCGGCCGCATGGTGCCAGGAATTCGTCGTAACCGTGGCCACCCCGAAAATCGGCTGGTTTTGTCCGGCCAGGTCGCCATCGACGGTTGCGCCATCGATATCCTCAAAGTCCGCGGCCAGCTTGCTTCCCTGGATTCCCAGGAAATAGTTCATATCCAGATTGCTGCCATCCGCCTCACCGCGACCCTTGGTGACAAGTGGAATCACGGTCGTGAGCCCGCCCGTGCCTGTCGAGGTGGTCGTGCCGCCGCCCGTCCAGTAGAACCAGCACTCAAGCGTAAATGTCTGCGCGCCCAGCGTGCTGGTCGCAGATCCGAACGTCACATACTGGTTCGTTCCATTGAACTGCAGTGCCGAAGCCGGCGCAACGTCAGGCGCAAACACTGCCCTGATCGTATGTGCCGCTGTCACATTATAGAACGTAAAGCTGGTAGTTGAGTCGGTGCGAAGACCGTCAACAATGACGCTGTCAATGTGATACCCGGTGCTGGCGGCTATCGCAAACGTCTGATTGGCACCGTGATTCACGACGACGGCGCCGCTCGGGGTAATAGAACCGTTCGCGCCGGCCGCTGCCGTGATCGTGTACGTGTTAAGCGTAAAATTCGCTTTGACCTCGGCATTGCCGCTTGTCAAAGTAGCGGTGGTGCTCAAAGCCAGCGGTGTGGCAATCGACACTCCGGTGCCGCTTACCACTGTCCAGCCGGTAAACGTGTAACCGGTGTTAGCGACCGCCGTGATGGTCGTGGCTGCACCCGAATCAACCGTTACCGGTGATGTGGCCGGCGCCGTGATCGTCCCGCCGGCCGTTGTCGACACTGTCAACTGGTAGGTCGGAGGCGGAATAGGTAGCGCCAGCGCATATTCCGTGCCGGTCGCTCCTGTCACCGTGAGTGTATTGGCATTGGCATCGAGCGTCGCCAGAGCATCAGTCCAGCCCGGGACTGAAATATCATTCCTCTTGACCAGCTTCAGACCGGTCTCCGTCGTCACCGCCGGATTGCCGGTGTAATTGTAGACCAGAGTATAGGTGGGTGTGGCCGTTCCGATTGCCCTCACACCCCAGAATCTCGACGGATCCAGCGTGTAACCCGCCGGTGCAGTGGCACCGGTGCGAATGGCGTTATCATCCGCCCGGTACACCTGAATTCCTGTTATCGTGCCCGAGGTCGTCGTAGCCGTAACCGCATCGCCATTGGCATGACTGAGCGTGGTCGTGTACCCGCCTGTGGCGACGTAATCGTACGCGGAGGCATCCCCCAGCGCCGCGCCGCTCCAGACATGGTCTGTGGCCGCATCCATGTTGGTCATGGTGCCGTCATTGTTGTTGGCGGTTTCGTCGTTCATCGAAGTACCCGATGTCTCGTCAAACCGCCAGTAACCGACCAGACCCGTCTCATTGCCGACCAGCTTCCTGGTCATGTTCGCCTTGATATCCGCGTCCGACCGCGCCACATTCCACAATCTCACTTCGTCGATTGCACCCTGGAAGAACCGCGCGGTCGTTGACGGATCATTCGCTATTTCGAGAATATTGGGGCTGTTGACGATCGCGGCAGTGTACGCCGTCGTCATCTCCAGCACACCGTTGATGTACATCTTGGTGCTGACGCCGTCGTAAGTCGCAGCGACATGCATCCATCGGCCGTCGCTGGGATACGCCGTGGTTGAATATGCCCGCGACGCGTCCACGCCGTTGAATCGGCAGTACACATACCCCGCCGAACCGCAGTACAATTCATATCCCGCCCCACCGCCAATGGCATTGCATTTCTTGAGAATCGCCATCGTGCTGAGGGCTTTCGTCGGCTTAATCCAGGCCTCCATCGTGATCGCCGTGCCCGTAATCTGGACCGAAGGATTGTTTCCGCCGTTGACGTAATCGTTCGTGCCATCGAAATCCAGCGCGTAGCCGGCGCCATTGTCCTCGATGGGCAAGGCCGCCGGAATAGTCGTAAAGCTCCACACCGATGACCAGTCGCTTGTCCCCTGCGCATTCGTAGCGTTCACACGCCAGTAGTAAAGGGTGCTGTTCAGCAAGCCGGTCACGGAAGCTGACGTCGTAACGAGTCCGCTCTGGTCGTATACCGTAGTGGCAAAATCGGAGACCGTTGAGACCTGCGCCCGGTAGCTGGTTGCGCCGGTTGACGCATTCCACGTGAGCGTTGGCGCTATTGCTATACCCGTGGCGCCGTTCGTTGGGGAGACGAGCGTCGGCGAAACAGGTCCTACCGCGATATTGAAGGGTGTTGCGGAAATCCATGCCGGCCCGTTACCGACCGCGGCGCCTTCCATGAGCGTGCCGTTCAGGCCGCCACCGATTGAATTGGCGGTCGAGGTTCCCGTACCCTCAGCCATTCCCCAACGGCCGACCAGTCCTGTTCCCGAGGCAATCTGCTGATTGTAGCTGTCGAGAATTTGCTGAGCGGTCCGAGCGACATTCCATACCCGCACTTCGTCTATTCCCCCGTCAAAATTCTTTCCGGTGCCCGGGGTAAGAGCGTCCGTACCGATCACCAGGTTGCTGGTGTTTGTGACAATCGAAGGCGGACCGGCAACGTCCCCACCTTCCTGCACGCCGTTGACGTACAGCTTCATGACCGAACCATCATAGGTTGCCGCAACATGTGTCCAGGTACCGTCGACCGGATAATACGACGTCGAGTTGACGCGATAGGTGTCCGAGCCGTTCAGCCGGAAGAAGTAGTTCTGCGGCAGCCCCCCGGAAACGTTGTTGGAGAGACTCAGTTCGTAACCGGAGCTGGTGCCGTTCTTCTTCACGATCGACTGGGTCGCCGCCACATCCGACCGCACCCACGCCTCAAGCGTGATTGGTCCGGTGATATCGGCCGCCGCGGAAGTTCCGCAATTGACCCAGTCGTTGCTGCCGTCGAAGTTCAATGCATATGAATTGCTGTTGGCATCAGCAGCCAGAACCCCGGCGGCAGAAGAGCCATTAGCCGAGAGGACAACGATACTGCCGGAATAATTCTGTTTGGCGCTGGTGGCGTTGTTATATGTACCGCCGGTGATGAGCGTACCAACAGAACCAAATGAAATAGATGCCAGCGGTGACTCTTTGTAGAGAATATCCCCGCCCGATTCGGAGCTCGTGTAAATGACTGCCAGCTTGCCGGCTGATTCGTTTACCACGACAATCCCCCGGGTCCCGCTCTGGTCCACTTCGTAGAGATTGTCCCATGTTCCGGCCGGACGGCGTATCAGCAAAGCAATCTTGGGGTAGCCCGGCGTGTCGTAGCTGGTCTTGACGGCCGCATATAATGTTCCGTCGGAACCGGCCTTAATATTGAGGTGGTCGTCCGCCATACCGAGGCCAACAGAGAGCGCCGACTGAGAAGCGGGCACCTCATCGGATGACCAGCTCGACGGATCGGCGCCGTCGACATGATACTTGAATCCGAAGCGCTGCGTGTTCTGGTTTGACCAGAGTACTCCGATCTTGCCGGCAAAGGCAACAACGGTACAGATGTCGTCATCGTTGATTCCCGTAGCGACTGTTATCGGCGAACTCCACGTGGAGTATGGCGAGTCGCTCCACCGAACGTAAACTTCGGTTGTCCCCGCCGAGGCCAGCCACATGCGACCATTTCCGTCAATGTCGATGACCGCAGTTTCAACTCCCGCATCCAGCGTTATGGATGCCGGCGCAGGTCTGGTTGTCCAGAGCTGATACGTCGATGAAGCCGGCACGTATTCTACTGAAACCAGCGACGAGGACGTCCCCTGGTAGAGCAGGATGTGCGTGACACTTCCCGCTACCTTGCAGTCGGCGTAGGACGATGTGGCAGCCGACAGGTCCAGAACGCTGGTCCAGGTCGTGCCGTCCAGCCGCCAGAGGTGGGTCCCGGAGGAATTGGGCATAACCGCCCACCACTTCCCGCCGTACGTCCAGACCTTGGACTGGGGCTTTTCGCCGGTGATCGCAGAGACGCTTATGCTCTGCAGCGTCGTTGTCGAATTGAAGGCCTGAATCCGGGCGGTTGTTGCGACAACCACCATACCGATCAGACTCAGGATCACGAGTGACCGCCACAACCCGGGGCGGTTGCGATCCGGGGCAACCCGGCAGCGCGCGTGCTTCATCTTGTTACCTCCTCAAAATAACCGAAGAATCCGTATACGTGCTTTGTTATGTATTCGATACCGGCCGCAAGAACTGTCTGCAGCCATATGACTCAACCCGGAATCTGACCTGAGACGGTCAACAGTGAAGTAGTTTTGAAGGTGTAGTTTTCCGAGCCGCGACTTTGCTAAACTCTTACGTTTATGACGCCCAATACCTCCAGATCAAAGTCCCGCGGACGAATGGGATAAAGGGCTCTCCGCCCGGTTTTCCCCCGCCGTGTTCATAGACTATGTTATCTGTTATCGCATCGCTCTTGCACCTTGCCGAAGTACAAAGAGAAGAATCAGGCACTGCCGAGAGCGGGTGTAGGTGCGCGGAATGTCGAATCATCGTCACACTTTCTCCATACCACAGGCGGACAAGAACACCGTCAGGCGCCCTGTCGGTTTGCGCTCACTCGAGCCGGGATCCTGTGCCTGGAAGTGTGCTCTCGCGTCGGACACCCATGCGACCGTCACGATATCCATTGAAAGGGAGTGTGCTTGAGTCGAGGCAGGGAGAGAAATCGGTTCAATCTTGCGCTATCACGACGCTCGCCGAGGAGACCGCCGCGATCGGCATATGCACCCAATATCGTCCTGCCCTCAGTCACCGTCGTCGCAAGTCATCAGAGCAATTACGAGGACAACCTGCGTACCGAAGGGCTACACCACCGTCCCATGGAATCCAAGCAATGATTCCTTTTATCTAATATCCTACTAATTCTCTCCGGTGTCAAGGGAAATGGGTAAGGAAACCCGTTTTCGCAGTAGTTTGGTGACAGTTTTTCTTATAATGGAAAACTATATCCAATATACGGTTCTTTTATGGAGTGGTCGGACTGCTCCCGGTCGAACCGGCTGCTGATGCTAAGAGCGCCCCGCCGCAGCCCCGGCAGTGCCGTGGTCGCGGCCTGCCCTTCGCCCTGAGCTTGACCAATTCAGCGCCCCCACTCCCTGTCACAAAACCTCCCGTCCACCACGGCCCCCATTCGGCCCCCGTTGCGCAGAGCGGCATCAAAAGGCCCGGCACTGCGAGCACACAGGCAGCACCGGGCCGTTGAGTACTCAACCGGACATGTCCAATTGAGCCTGCCCCTCATTTTTATTCGAATGAACTCTACTGGCGCCGAACCGTCCCGGATGCCGATTATCAATCGATTCCTGACACGCGGAACAGATTCGTATGCGTCCAGCGCGGTGTAACGCGAGTCCACTGAATCTGTGACTATCAATTGCCATGCCCAGGTGACGGCACGGCTTATCGGAATTGTATTTGATTGATTGACAACGCCATCCGTTGACATCTGGAGGCGCCTAATCCATCGGGATGGGTAGCTGCTACCACACACCCTGATTTGGATGTAGTATCGCTAACCCAATGGGATCTGCAGATCGATAATCTCTTTCCGCAGATTCGACCGGTCCATTCCCAGCAGCCGCGCGGCTTCGCTGATATTCCCCCCGGCTGTATGCAGCGCCTCTATGATGCAGGTACGCCGGAATCCACGCATCCGTTCCGCCAGACTGCTGTTGGAGTTGGCGGACGGCGCAACGCCTGAGGTCGATCCAGTTAACTGATGCATGACATCGGACTCAAGAATGACGGCGGAGTCAGTAAGCGTCACCAGCGCCTCGATCACTGTCCTTAACTGCCGGACGTTCCCCGGCCAGTCGAAACTGACCAGCGCGTGGAGGGCGCCTGGCTCCAGTACCATCGGCGGCATGTCCCGCTCAACAGTGAAGCAGTCGAGAAGACGGCTGATGATGGCTGGGATGTCCTCGCGTCGATCGCGAAGTGGTGGCAGCTTGATTTCAATTCCTCGCAGACGGTAATACAGATCGGAGCGGAATCTCTCCTCCTTGACCATCTGCTCGAGATTCTTATGCGTCGCACAAATCAATCTCGTGTCGCTGTGAAGAACTTCGGGCGCTCCCAAACGTTGGAATTCACCCGTCTCGAGCACCCGCAGCAGTTTTGCCTGAGTGGTAATATCCAGGTCCCCGATCTCATCCAGAAACACCGTCCCGCCATGAGCGTATTCGAACAGTCCGACCCGGTCGGCCGTAGCCCCGGTGAACGCCCCCTTCAGATGCCCGAACAGCTCCGATTCCACCAGATCCGATGACTTATGATTGCAGTTGAAAATCGCCAGCCGTTTGTCAGAGCGAGTGCTGAGGCGATGAATCGCGCGCGCCACCAGTTCCTTGCCGGTTCCGGTCTCGCCGAGAATCATCACGCGGGCATTCGATGCCGCCGCTTTGCGCAGCTGTTCGTACACGGCAAGCATCGCTGCGGATCTCCCCACCATTCCGTGCGCCGACTCCGCTTCGAGCGCGAGCCGCTGAATGTCCCGGCGGCGCTGAAACGACTCGGTCGCATTGCGCACCGATCGGATCAATTGTTGTGCCGATTTTCCCTTCTGTACATAATCGAAGGGCTTCTCATTCTGGTCGATGGCATATTCGTCATACTCCCCCGGATAGCCCGTGTGAAAGATGATCGGTATATCCCGCCCCAGTCGCGCGAACTCACGAGCGGTGGTAATCCCGTCCATGCCGCTCATCTTGATATCCATCACCGTAGCCGCTATTGCGTCGTTCGGTTCAACGATCCTGATCGCCTCCGCTCCCGATCCGGCGGAGAGCACGAGATGCTCGTCGCAGAACAGACCGACCAGCATATCAAGCACCCGCGGGTCATCATCGACGACAAGAATGGTCGGCTTCGAGGTGTCTGTCATATCGTCTCCCTGGAGTTGTCGGCGCTCTGCTCTCTCTGCACCGGTTTTGCGATGCTGCCTGCGATCTTAAAGCGAAGAGTGAAAACCGTTCCTCTTTCGGGCTGGCTGGCGACTCGAATAGTCCCACCGTACATTTCGACCGTCTTCTTCACAATCGCCAAACCAAGCCCGGTACCGCTGTTCGGCTTGGTTGAATAGAAGGTATCAAAAATGCGGTCAAGATTCTCGGCAGGTATTCCAATGCCGTTATCCTCGACCGTCAGTTCCGTCGTATCTCCTGCCGCAGCCCAACTCAATGTGATAGCCGGGTTCGGCCTTCCCGCCAGCGCATCCAGACTATTGATGACAAGGTTGTGGATGACGCTGTACAGCTGCGCTCGATTCTGTACGACCGCTATGCTGTCGCCGCCGGATACCTGGAATATCACATTGTCGGACTCAAGACGACCTTGGACTGCCCGCCTTACTTCTGCTGCCGTATCCGCAATACGCACCGACTCCGGCGAGTAAAGTGAATCCAGCTTGGTGAACTGCGTGATTTGTTCGGTAATACCAATCGCGCGCGCTACTGCGCTATCAACTGAGGCCAGCATCTGCAATGCCCGGGCACGATCAAGCGACTCCTGCTCGAACAGCCGGCGGACTCGCACCATGGCGCCATCGGCCGGAAACAGCGCGTTCCGAATCTCGTGCGCAAACCCCCCCGCAATATCCTTGGCCTGCCGAAACTTTTCCTGCGCGATAATTGTCTGCTGGGCTTCCTTGAGCGCCTGGTGGGTCTGCTCCAGTTCCTTCTTCTGACTGCTGATTATCGCAAGGTTTTTCTTCGTCCGGCGGCGATAGAAATTGCTGACGACAAACGCCGCCAATGCCGCAAACAGAATTGAAACGACATATATCTGGTTATTGCGGTAGAAGATTGAAGCGTTCCGCAGAAACCCTCCACGTTCGAAGCGGATATACAAGTGCGTGCCACCGCCGCGGCTTGCCGCGATCGCCGTCACTTCACCACGTTCACCGCGTTGCAGGACATCCAGTGTATTGAAATGTGGCAGTTCCGCTAATTTGCGAAAGTGACGATCATAGATCCCGATGGCATCCAAACTTTCCTGCAACACTGCTGCAGGTTCGTGACCGTCAAACCGGGGGATCCAAGTGAGAAATCCAGATATGTCACACGAGTCGGACACGGCGGTGAGTTGGAGTGATTGATTGAACTGCATGACTTCCCCGGATCGCAGCTGCATATAGACTTGTTCGGAGTCGGCCCCGCCCCAGGGGTCTACCCACTGCTCCGATCCTATACCGAGATCGCTGTGCTGAAAGAGAACTGTGCCGTAACCATCGATTTTCGAAAGGTATGTGCACATAGTGCTATCGGCCAACTTTGTTGTGTCGGAGCTAATTGGAAATCGGTGCAACAAGTAAAACGACTTCCTGTCCACGGACTCTTTGAGCGATCCGCCGATGGGGTAGCGCGAAACCACTTTCGAGAATACGACCTGGCCGGACTGATCGACCCGCACCAAGTATCCCCATGAGTCGGAAAATCTTCCATCAACGACTCCCTGGCCCGGGGGGCTGGTCACAAATAGAATCCCCGGATTGACCGAATCGTGACAGGAGTGCACCTCGAATACGGGCGAAGCTACCGGCAATTTCCACGCAATTCGAAAGGGATTTCTTTCAACGCACATCAGTACCCGTGGTTGTTTGTCTCGGACACTGTTCAGATAGAAGAACAGCTCCTCCTGTCCATCAAAGTCGCAATCGAATACTCCGGCGACCCGAAACTCGGGCTGCCAATTGCCGCTGGAGTCATTGTCGCGACCGACGTCGGCTGCAAGACGTATGATCGACTCATCCTGAGGCGACCATCTTACCAAGTACGCGGTATCGCGCCAGAACCCAGCGCAGTACACTGCCAGCCGGTTGGTTATAGTGTCGAGACTTGGTTCGACATCGGTTATCTCCAGGTTTGGGACCGGCGTCTCATCGATCATGTTTCCGTCAGGATAGTCGGTCCACATCAGATGGGAAGGTCGGTCCTCAGGTGAGCATGGGTTAAGCGCACTAACGCGGGTCGCGGTCCGCGATCCGATCAGCCCCTCACGTGCTGTCCGCAGAGAGCGTACAATGGGCACGCGCGGGCAATCGGTAAATGCTGGAATCATCGCCTGAGCATGATATGGAAGGTACGCTGTGTCGCGATCGGTATTGATACGTAAACGCTTGACCTCTTTTCGAGCTACACCCGCTGCAAGACGGTGCGGCCGAGAATCTTCTGGAACGGCAAGTGCCGCCTCTCTTCCGACCAGTAACGGGCAGACTACGGCCGCCAGCCACACGATGCCGCGAACAAGCGTATCTCTGATCTCACCCTCCTCGAATTGCTGTTAGCAAATATTATAATATAATGTGGTCTCGCTCATCAGAGCACTTTTTTACGCACATCGGGTCAAAGTGGACCGAAGTAGCAGTCTGCAAGCTGACCGGAGAAGTACGAGAGAACTCAATAGCGGCGCAGGGACTCGAACGCCGGAGTCGACAGGGGCCGATCTTCTAACCCCTTGGAATATCGACAATTAGCCGCTCGGCCGCTTACCCCCGTAGGGTTCGGTCTCTTCAATTGTCTGCAACCGTTCTTAGCTATCCTGGACTGTCTGGTATTGGGGCTGTCACGATTCTTTCACGCGGCACGATCGATTAACATGGACAGCGATCGCCCATATCCAGAAAAGCACTTGTGTGCTCTGCCGGATCGGATAACGGAGCCACCTCATCTCTTCGGTGGCTTCTGCGCACGATTCATGCGATTATTGAGGGCAATTCGGTAACACGTACCCGCCGCCCGTAAGATAACTCACCAGCGCGCTGAGGTCGGCAAGATCAACTATGCCGACCGCATTCACGTTGGCTTCTTCCGGGCAGGACAACACATAACCGCCGCCTGTCAGGTAGCTGACCAGAGAGCTCAAATCCGACAGGTCCACTATCCCGAACATGTTGACATTACCGGTAGTACCGGCACAGCAGCTCGGCGTTTGAACGGTTCGGACGACCGGTCCGTCCTCCGGCGCTGCAAGCCATGGATTGAAGTCAAACCGGATATGGGCTCGGTTCGTTAACTCGGTCCCGCCGGGGAGGTCGGCTTTCGGCGAGATTGAATAGCTGAAATATCCCTCGCCCTGTGGAGGGACGATATTGGGCGACAACATAATGCTGTCACAGAACCACTCGATGATTCCTTTGAAAGCATCAAATGTCCACGTGCACTTGCTCGGGTGACTCATCTCGCCCATGACTAGCGAACCCCAATCGAAGTCCGGATCAAGGGTATCCACTACCCGAACGTATATCGCTTCCGCCGTCGCCTGAGCTTTGTTTTCGAATTCGACCAGATAGTTGAGGCGGTCCTGAACGCCGATCACTTTCTGTAGGCCGACACCCGCCGGCGTGGCCGATTTGTCATTGGGGTCCCACGATCCGACCACCGCTACTTCAAGCAAGGCGTCATCATTTACATGATTGGCTTCTACGGTTGAGGTGGAAAGCCACGCGCGCGTAACCAGGACAGTCCCGATGGGCACTTCCACCGGTACATAACACTGGAACCGGACTATGCCGCCGTAGTATCCGGTTGGCGCAACCGCATCAAGCGGGAAAACAAACGTATCAGCAACTACCGTATATCCCGTGTAGTTGCCTGCAATCACACCGGTGGTGTCAACCGATTGCAGGATCACTTGCGCGGGCAATTGGACCTTGAGCGAGCAATACTCAGCCGAGCGAGTACCCAGGTTCGTCCATGAAGCATAGATTGGGAAACTGAAACCCGGTCGGGCCTGATTCTGCCAGAGGGTCGTGGCCACGTCGGAGTATGACGTGTCAACTCTGATATACGAAGACTTCAAGGTACTGTCGGTAAACAGCGCGTTGGCAATCCTGAGCTTCACGTCGTAGAGACCCGGCTGATTGTAGACGTGGCTTGGGTGTTGAACCGTGCTTGCGGCGCCGTCCCCGAAACTCCAGTTCCATGACGCTGGATTTCCGTCACTCGAATCCGTGAATTGGACGGTCAACGGCTCCACGCCGGCAGTCGGTGCGGCAGCAAAGCGTGCGTCCAGATCGCGCACGACCACGTAAGCCGGCTTGGTGAGCGAATCGGACTGATCACAGTCGTCGAGAAGCAGGCGCACCCGCAACTTCACGGTATAAATGCCTTCCGACAGATACGTGTGAATGGGATTCCGAACGGTGCTGGTGGAGTCGTCACCAAAATCCCAGTGATACTCGTTGGCAGTGCCGTTCAGCAGCGGCTCAAACATCACGGTCAGCGGCGATTTGCCGGCGACCGGCAGGCCGACGAAGTCCACCGACACCTGATTCTGAGTGGTTATCCAGTCATGCTTCGTCAAAGTGTCTGTACCGATGCCGTCAGAAATGATGAGCGTGACCGTGAATACACCCACCGTGTTGTACTGGTGCGTCGGATTTTGCTGGGCGCTCGCTTGGCCGTCGCCGAACTGCCACAGCCAACCGGTGATAGTGCGATTGGCCACCGACTGGTCGGAGAACTGCACAGTCAACGGCGCCTGACCGCACCGGCGATCCTGCGAGAACAGCACTTCACCGGGATCGCACGCGTCCCCCTTGCCGTCGCCGTCCCCATCGGTTTGACCGGCGTTGCCGATTGATGGACAATTGTCGCAGGCATCGCCGACACCATCGGCGTCCTGATCCTCTTGACCATAATTAGCCGACATCACGCAGTTATCACAGGCGTCGCCACGGCCGTCGGAGTCCGAGTCTGTCTGGAGCGGATTGGCTATAGCTGTGCAATTGTCCTGATCATCGCAAGCCCCATCCAAATCTGAATCCGGGCACCAATGACAGCTCGGTTCCAACGCGCCGATAAGCTGCCCGGAGCCATTGAGAGTCGACCAAGGGGCGCAAGGTGACAGGGAATCAAGATGCAGGTTACCTGCCAGGGTATCGCAGAAATGCGGATCAAGGGACATGTTGCCATTGGAATACCTCTGCGCCTCCACATACCCGGTCCAGTCCCCGCCGACGTTCCCAAAGATGTCGGTGTAAGTAAGCAGGATCGGCTCGCCGGCGGCAGATGAAACAGCGGCAATTGTCATATCATTGGGTTGTCTGACTCTGAGTGCTGCCCCGGAACTGCGCATCGATCTTGATATCTCAACAATATCTTCTTCCTCAGATACCAAGGTGCCGTTGATTGGCTGTTTCGGAATCGAGCTATAAGCCCGGCCAACGGCCGATGCGCCCTTTCCAAAAGCGAGGATTGAGTTAGTGAAGCGGGCTGTGGAGCTATCGGTCATGTAGACGCTCGACCCCGCTGAATCGGCATCGTTTCCAAACATAGTGCAATTCGACACTCTTATGGAGCTGCCCCTGATTGCCGCAATCGCTCCGCCCCTGTCGGCACCGTCGTTGGCGGCAAAGGTGCAGGAGTCGAAGTTGATTGAGGACCTGTTGATTACCAACGCGCCTCCGCACGTATATACTCCACTGTGAGATGTAATCCTATTGTAGTGGAAGTTGCACCGCAGAAATGAGGTGCCCAGATCCCCCGTAATCCGAAAAGCTCCGCCCCGTTCATATGCAGGTGTTATCCCCGACGACGTTGTAATTACATTGTTGCTGAATTCGCAATCTTCGAACCTGGTGGTTGCCATCGCTGAAGAAACTGCACCTCCCAGACCGGCGGCACTGTCAAATTCGACCACGACTTGGTTCTCTATAATCTGGCAATTCCTAAAGGTGGCCTGGCCCTCTTGAACATTGATGGCGCCGCCATAAGCGAACCAGGCAATGGAGGAATCCGGGATAGCCCTATTGTTTCTGAACACGCAATTCTCGATCACGGGCTGACCATACGCACACAGCATGGCGCCGCCAACAATTGCGACATTGTCGGTGAGAATCAGATTCCTCATTTTCGGCGACGATACGCAATAGATTGCGCCACCGAAGACCAAGTTCTTCGCTGCTACTCCACCCCTGATGGTGAACCCATCAAGCACGCTCAGTGAGTCCTCGCCACCGCTGAAGTAGAACCCCCAGTGTTCCTCCTGTGCGCTTCCCTGACAGTCAATNANGGTTTGCTCTGCACCGGCCNCNGAAGTNACGACNATATGCTTNCCNNAGAAATCAATATCNCGGTTNCCGGGACCGGTNTANNNACCGGNNGCGACAAGCACNGTGTCGCCCGACCATGCCGCGTCAATGCCGGCCTGTATAGTAGCTTGTTCCGATGGCACGCGGATTGTAACGGCAATGCGCGGTAGCACTGCAACCGGCGCCGCGCTGAGAGTAGGTCGGCAGATCAGCGCGCCGGTGTAGAAGCCCATCGTATCGGTACTGACGCACTGCGGCAGGATATTTACCCAATCGATTAACTCCATCGGATAGCTGCCCGCAAGCATCGGTGTGACCCAAACAGTGAACAGAAGTCCGCTGTCGGGGGCAAACTGAGTCTGCGGCTTGAGTCGTACGACCAATGTATCTAAGGCGAATTCGCTCTGGCAGAATACCAGCGAGTCCAGTTCAGCACTCAGTACGGATCCGGCCAGCGAAATGGAATCAAGGTGAAGATAGTCGGCCGAGTCAGCCATGGTAGGAGATAACCCGAGGCCGATAAGTATGCTGTCTGCCGACAAACTGAATTGACCTGCTATCTCCCAAGCCATCGTGCGTCCCACCCTGCCCGTGTCAAGTCGCGGGGACGACCATATGCGGCTCAGGCCGCAGTCGCACAGGTCGCCGATGCCGTCCTGGTCGGCGTCGGCCTGGTCCGGGTTGTAGACAAAAGGACAGTTGTCGCTCGACGTGCAGTGGCCGTCATTGTCGATATCGTTTACGCTGTCCGAGGGACAGGGGTCACAGACATTACCGATACCGTCGTGATCGTCGTCTTCCTGTCCGGGGTTGCTTATCGCCGGACAGTTATCAAGGTTCGCACAGAGTCCGTCGCTATCGCCATCGTTGAGCGAATCATATGGACAGTTGTCGCACGCATCGCCGATTCCGTCATGGTCCGTGTCAAGTTGGTCCGAATTCGATACTCCCGGGCAGTTGTCGTTGGACGCGCACAAGCTGTCCCCGTCAATATCATTGAGCGAGTCGGTCGGGCAGATATCGCAGGCATCGCCGATACCATCATGATCGCTGTCCGTCTGATTGCTGTTGGGGTAGTGAGGACAATTGTCTACTACGCTGCAGATACCATCGTGATCCGGATCATTGATAGTGTCATTTGGACAGGGATCGCAGGCGTCCCCATATTGGTCGCCATCCTGATTCTCCTGCCCTGGATTCGCCACGCCAGTGCAGTTATCGCAATAATCGCCGATCCCGTCACCGTCGTAGTCCTGCTGACCGGGATTTGGCAGTGCGGGACAGTTGTCACACAGGTCACCGATGCCATCGCCGTCGGAGTCTGCCTGATCGGGATTGCTGATGGCGGGGCAATTATCGGTTGAATCGCAGCGTCCGTCGGCGTCCAGATCCGCGCAAATCGAATTATTAGCCCAGATATCAATCGTGCCGCGATACGGACTGGCGCTGGCCAGATCAATATCCCCATCACCATCGAAGTCGGCTCCAGCCAGCCAGTGATGAAACACCTGTGTGCTGTCCAGAAGGGCGTCGCGGAAGGTGCCGTTACCGTTGCCGCGAAGCGTGTTAATGGACTGGTCGCCTGCAATGACAATATCAATCGTGTTATCACCATCGAACTTGTTCGCTACCACTTCGACCGGCAAGGTCATGAGTGTGGGCCACAGAGACTCAGAACCAAAGACACCGGAGCCATTATTCAGGAATGTGACCAAATAGGTATAGGTACTGTCAGTGATGGCCAAATCCAGATCCGAGTCGCCGTCAATATCGACCGGCGTCACGGAATAATAGTCGCAATAGCGAGTCGGAAGCGAATACGCAACCGGGGCGGCAAATGAACCCGATCCATCATTCATGAACACCGCCACACGAGCCGTGTCCCCACCCACTGGCGGCCAGAGTACCATGGTGGCGAAAATGTCGGCGTCACCGTCTCCATCGGCATCCCCAAGCGCCAGAGCTGTAAGGTGACCAGAAAGGGGAATAATGCCCGGGTCGGCCAGTTGTCCACTGCCGTCATTCTTGAGTATTCGGACAGAATCCTGCCAGGCACAACCGACCACAACATCCGGATACTGATCGGCATCCAAATTCGCAACGGCAATCTTCATTCTCGAATAGTACGAGTGAATGTGTACAAACTGTGACACTGATAACGCACCCGATCCGTCGTTGTGCAGTAATACCAACGTATCATCGCCGTGACCACCGACCAGAATATCAGTGCTCCCATCAAGGTCGAGGTCCGCAGCCGCTATCTGACTTCCCCAGCCGCCGTACGGCAAACTGTCGCTGACCTCGAAATTCATGGCTCCGTCGTTGATGAACACGTACAGCTTCTGCGGATATCCGGCGAGACCAACCAGATCAGAGTCCATGTCACCATCAATGTCGACGGCGATCAGATCTGATGCGTTGGAAGTCCAGGGGATCGAGTGGTGAAAGCCGAACAAGGTGCTCATCGGTTGTGCCGCCTGATCAGCGCTACTGCGAGAAGATGTCTCCGCAGCGATTATGACATTTACGCTGATGAGTGTCGTTGCAACGGAGCACACTATGAAGTAGAGCAGGAAACTTTTGGCAGTACTGTACATAATCCCTCACACGCATGTAGCTGGAACGATGTCGTTGGTATGACCTAAAATGTACTGATCGGCCGTTGTTTTGGCAAGGGGAATTGCCGTAGAAACCAGACGATAGTCTGTCGTTCCTGTTTGCCCCCAGATCCGAGATACACTGTAAAAGTGAGGATGCCTGATTACCGCCGACCCCCGCCACATGGTTCAAATATGGGCAGGTCCGGCGCTGTGGGCGCACTTGGAATCGCTTAACAAGTGCGCCCTACCCAACTACCCTTTATAAGTTCAGAATGCCTCCAGCCGGACGCCGGCATGAATGAAATGACCCGGCAACGGTAACTCCTTGAGACACTGCCGGCCTATAACAACCTCGATCA
>PQAP01000224.1 GCA_003105265.1 candidate division GN15 bacterium
GATGTCGGTTCGCTGAAACTGGCTCGGTCGACTGCCAATTCCCTGCATGCCGATCTCGCCATTGTTGACAAACGTCGCGCCCGAGCCAACGAATCGGAAGTGATGAGCTTGATCGGCGATGTGTCCGGCAAGAACGTGCTCATTCGCGACGATATGGTCGACACCGCCGGCTCGATCTGCAACGCCGCCAAGTATCTCAAAGAGCGCGGCGCCCGCGACATTTACGCCGCCTGCACGCACGGCGTGCTGTCCGGCAAGGCGCTGGAGCGGATCGAAGAGTCCCCGATCAAGAAGATTATCATTTCTGATTCCATCGATCAGTCGAACAAGCCGTTGAGTGACAAATACGTCATCCTGACCTGTTCGGACCTGATCGGGGAATCGATCCGCCGGATTTCCGGCGAGGAATCGGTCTCGTCGCTGTTCGAAGAGGCCCCCACCAAGGGAAAAGAGAATTAACAATATACCGGAGGTTTTCAGAACGTCATGAAAGAGATTAGCATTACCGCCAATACCCGGGAGACCGGCGGCAAAGGGCCGGCCCGGCGGGTGCGCGGTACGGGCAATATACCGGCCGTGGTATATGGTCCGGAAACCCAGCCGACCGCCATCGCGGTCAGCGAAAAGGAATTACGCGGGGCGTTGAAAACCGCCGGCGGTGTCCATGGCTCGATCTTCACGCTGAATCTGAATGGTCAGCAGTCGAAAGTGATCGTCCGCGAAATCCAGCGCGATCCGCTCACCAGCCGGATGACGCATATCGACTTCCACGCCATCTCCATGAACAGACCGATTAACATCGAAATCCCGATCCGCTTCACTGGGCTCGCCAAGGGGGTGAAATCCGAAGGCGGCATCATGCAGGTCGTGATGCGCGACATCGAGATTTCCTGTTTGCCGGTCAACATTCCGGAGCATTTTGAAGTCGACGTGACCGAGCTGGGCATCGGTGATTCGATTCACGTCCGCAATCTCTCGATTCCGAACGTCCAGATTCTGGCCGATCCGAGCAACGTGGTCGTGGTTATTTCCGCCCCGACCATTATCAAGACCGAGACCGTCGCTGCCGAAGCCGCGCCTGCTGAAGGTGAAGCTGCTGAAGGCGCCGAGGGTGCTGAAGGTGCTGCTCCTGCCGAAGCCGGCAAGGAAGGCGCCAAGAAGGAAGCCGGTAAGGAAGCCGCGGGTGGTAAGAAGGAAGCTGCTGGTAAGGAAGCTCCCAAGGCCGCCGGCAAAGAAGCCCCCAAGAAGGAAGAGAAGAAGAAATAGTTCGATCCTCTCGCGGGTCTTCCGCACTAATCTTGAAAAGAGCCCCGATTTCTCGGGGCTCTTGCATTTAGTTCTCGCGCCGCGCCAACATCGGATTCGCGCCATACTCATCTAGCAGTATGTGCTGCTATCGCTTACCTCATCAGTTCAGGCAATAGTACACACAACCTGGTGTGCAATTCGGACCACGGTAGCAATCGCACACCCAACAACCCTCCTCTGGGTCGTTGGTGTCAACGCTAACAAAGTCGCCCGCACCCTGAACTGAAACACAAGGCTCCTGCCAATGATAATCCCCGCGACCAACCAGCTGTCCTTGCCAATAGATATCGCAGCATCCGCCTCCCTCAACTGCGGCTGAAGAGCAGTAGAAGGTAAGAACCGCGACGAGTACAAACACAAACACGAGTGCCAGACAGTACAATGACTTAGTAACAGACACCCAAATCACCTCCTCTCAAATCTGTTAGCCGACTACTACGTGACATCAACTCACCACACGTACTGAAAAATTGTCAATCAAGGTTTGCGATACCAATCAATTCTTCATTCAGAAACCTTCCTGCGACAATTGATGCTATCACCCTGGCCTTATCAACTATGACACTGAATGGGCTGGAGCGTATGTTGAGTTCGTCATGGAAAACACCTGCGGAATCCCACAAGATACGGCACTTTATACCCATCTCATTTCGAGCTTGAAGCAATTGCCTCAGATCCGCTCGGGAAATTATGAGAAAACGGTTACGTTTCTCGGCCGTTGATGCAATCTCCTCCATCATCTCTATCTGATCATGACATGAAGGGCAGCCCGGATCGAAGAAGAACAGCAGCGTTCTCGCTTGAATCAGTTCGCTGAGTTCAATGGATTGACCCTCTAGCGTTTTAAGCAAATGGTCGGGAAGGATTCCGCCCACTTTGATGCTGTTCATTTGAGCAACAATTCCGTCCGTGCTAAGCGATCGCGCGTTCAGGTAGTGGCGGTTGTCTTTACGATTTGAGTATGTGGCCGCCAATTTGCCTACACCATATGCTACCACGACCACCACGCCAACTGCGGCTGCATAAAATGCCGGTCCGCGTAAACGTCTGCTCATGCCGTGTTCCTCTGAGATGTCAATCGAAGCTGAGAATCCCCTTGTAATTACTTGTAAACGCAGGTGGATTGCAAGCGACCTCGCGGTCGACCAATCTGGCATTGAGACCGTGCCCTAACCTGTCTATGTCTAGGACACATCCCCCCCTCCGATGTCAAGAGAAATTTCGCCTGAATCCCGAAAATCTCTTGCATCCAAGACAGCACGTCGGCACATTTCCTTAGACTCATGTAACAGACACGATAGAGAGCAAGATTGGGGATTGCGGAACATGCATGGGCGCGACCTGCAAATAGTCGTGACTCTACTCGCGTCGTTGATATCTGCAGCGGCCTTCGGAGCCGAAACAAATTCCAGTGACGATTCTCTCCACTCAAGGACTGCTGCTACGGCGGCGTCCAGCGTCTCTCCGGCCTATTGCGAGGCATTTCACAACATAGGCGATCTTGTCCTTAATATACACAACAATGGGGTTCTTGGTGGCACTCGACCTGAAAACGCTAAGGGGTGCCTCTTAGGCAGTACCGCACGCGTGGATGTTACCGGTAGAGGCACCTATCCGAAAGGTTCCTGGATCGATTATCTGTATTACGCATCAATATGGATCGGTTGTGTAAGCGGCCAGGACTCCATTGTCTCTGTCGGTTATCATAACGGTTTTGATGGCTATGAATTCAAACCTTATGAAAGTCCGTTTGGAGATTTGATATTCCGCTCTTCGCTTCACCCGGATTCTCCGGGCTATCACGAGGCCATATCAGAACAAGACTTTGTCGCCGTATACACTGACACTTCAATATCGCCCGCGCCGGATTACTTCAGACCAGGCAGACACAGACCGTTGCCGGTGCAAGTGACCCAGCGGTCCTATGCATGGTCGGAAGGGTACGCCGACGATTTTGTCCTCTTCGATTTCCGAGTCAAGAATATCGGCGCGCAAACGCTCAAGGGCGTGTGCTTCGGAATGTACACTGATGGAGACGTCTATTATCACCCGCCGGGAGGAGAGCCGGTGCCCGGTATTGGGTCCTATGATGACATCGCCGGCTACCTGCCGTCGTGGCCATCGGCCAATGGATGTGAGTTCGTCGATACTCTCGGCATGCCGTGGATCGCAGATAACGACGGCGATCCGGGAGGCGGCAAATTCGTGTGGAGTGAGGGGCGAAGGTCGTGCACCGGCGTACAAGGGTGGTTGTTCCTTCGAGTTCCGCCCTGGACGGAGAAGGAATCCTTCAACTGGTGGGTGTCGAATTCCGATCCGGAGTATGATTTTGGGCCGATGAAAAGACCGCCGACCGGACAGCTACCACATGATTTTCGAACCGGATCGGTGGGAACCCCCCTGGGTGACCGCAACAAATACTACCTCATGTCCAATGGTGAAATTGACTACGACCAGATTTTCACGGATCAGATAGAACCCGGTGATCCCAACTGGATGTATCCGTCGGAGAAGTATTCTCACATGTATTCACGCGGTGCCGACGTGCGATACGTGTACTCTGTGGGGGAGTATGAGATTCCTCCCGGCGTGGAGTTGACGTTTGCGCTGGCTTATGTCGCCGGTGTAGATTTGCACAGGAATCCGCTCAACAGTGATGAACTGTACAACGGGCACGCCGACCGCTTTTATGCCAATCTTGATTTTTCCGATTTCGCCAAGAACGCCATGTGGGCGCGCTGGGTGTATGACAATCCAGGGGTAGATACCGACAGCGACGGATACGCGGGAAAAGCCCGCGTTTGCATTCTGGATTCCGCCTGGATAGACGGGCGCTGGGTACCGACGGTCGCCGACACCAGTTACTACGAAGGGGACGGCGTACCGGATTGGCGGGCGGTAATGCCACCTCCACAACCCACGTTCTGGCTGTATCCGATCAATCACGGAATACGGGTTCGGTTCAACGGGAGATTTTCCGAAACCTCAAAGGACATCTTCACCGGTGTGTTAGATTTTGAGGGATATCGTATCTATATTGGACAGGATGATCGCGAAGCGAGTTTGGGGTTGGCGGCCAGCTACGACAAAGAGAATTTCGACAAGTACGTGCAGAACAAAAACCTTCCGCCACCGGCTAATTTTGAAATACAGGACATACCCTTTACGCTGGAGCAGCTGCGCTGTTTATACGGTAAATTGCCCGATAGATGCGGCGATCAGACCTTCGGCCCACTCGACTACACAGTCAATCATCCCTATTTTTACGAGGGGTTTGGCGACTCAATCTTTGCTTTCGGTCTGCACGACGCCAACCAGAGCCGATTCGGTATCACTACCCCGATCAGGAAGATCTACCCGGATGCGCCTAAGCCGTTGCCGGGAGATACCGTCAAACCAGAAGCGCTCACGCCGGACGGCTACCTGAAATACTATGAGTACGAATTCACGTTTGAGAATCTGCTGCCGACCATTCCCTACTATATCAACGTGACGGCGTTTGATTT
>PQAP01000225.1 GCA_003105265.1 candidate division GN15 bacterium
CTGCCGGAGCGGGTGACATGGAAGTACAAAGGGAACGAGCTTATCAACGCGCTCGAACTATCGCATTAGACGTCACGCGCCGGTGGGTTCCGGTATGCGAATTCTCTCGTCCGACTTCTCGGTAGCCGCAGGCCTCTTAGACTCGTGTCTGGTCGCAACTTCGCTGTCACTCACATACTTGGTCGGGTTGTACACTGCCTCTTCGTCATGGCACAACTGCATATAGCTTTCAGCCACGGCATCCCAACGGTATAGCGAACGCACCCGGTTGAGCATCGCTTCCGTTGACACCGCCGCCGGAATCTGCTTGAAAGCGTCGGCAATATTCTCCCGGTCAAAGTATGTTCCCGTTTCGCCCAGTACTTCACGGCTGAACTCACAGTCAAGCGCGAGCACGCGCGGGCAGAAGGCCATCGCTTCCAGGAGTGCCGGGTTGGTACCGCCGACCGAGTTGCCGTGCAAGTAGCAGTAGCAGTTGGCCCGCAGGGCGTAAAGGATATCAGGGTCGTAGATGGCGTTCAGCACGTGGATGCCATAGCGGCCGTTGAACGCCAGCAGCTGCCTTGAGTACGGCGTATCGTCTTTGTAGCCGACCGTGACCATCGAGTAACCGTCGCGGCCGAGCCGGGAATCGGCAAAGCCGACGGCGACCTCGAGCGGCAGATTGTCCGGTTCGATTCTGGTGATCTGGAGAAAATACCGACCCGGTTCAAGCTTTAAAGATTGCAGAATGCGTCTCTGACGGTCGAGCGGCGTGTCGGGATTCCCGGGAGCGCCGTACGGGACGAAATTCGACTTTCTGAGAAATCGCCGTTTGTAGTAGCGCTGAAGCGCCAGCGAGTCCGACACCAGAGACCGGCAAACTATGCTGACCAGAAGCGACGAAAGGATATAGTACAGCTTGAACGGCCACGACCATTTTGCCCGCCGCCATTCCAAACCGTCGGTATTGACGGTCATCGGAATCCGCGCCAGCCGGGTCAGAAGGATGCCGGGAAGATTAGCGTTGTTAAACCAGAATGCGTGATGGTACTTGCGCCGGTGACGCAGGAGATACATCCCGGTCTGTATCGACGAGACGAACGTATCCATTGACCGGCGACGACTGCCCCGGACATGGATCAGGTATCGCCCGCGATGTCTCGTTCTCGATGTGTTGTCGAGATTCGCGGTGCGACAGAAAACATCGCATCGATAGCCGGCATCGACAAAGCGCCTTGAGATTTCATCGACCGCGGTTTCAAAGCCGCCGTAGTTGGCAGGGAGCCCGCGGGTCCCGCAGAAGGCGATAGTGCCGACCGAGGTGCGCTTCGCCAACAATTTCAGCGTCGAATTACTATGCGCGCTCACCGTGGCTTCTCCTGCTTGTGCAGGACCAGCACGCCCCGGTGATTGCGCTCGGGCGTAGTGGCGGTGTCGGTCGGTGCGGTATACTCGGGAAGGATACGGCGCGACAGCGTCGGGAAGACCGTGGCGAAGTTCTCTCTGAATCGGTGGTAGGACTGCCTCTCAGTTGCGCGGGCGCGCATTCTCAGATTCTCGCCGATGGCGATAATCAGGATGGCGGCAATGAACGTCAGCAATCCGATTACGGTCAGTATCTGCAGTCGGAACGGGGATGACTTGACGGTGGGAAGATTGGGTTTGTCGAGCACGCGTACGATGGGCGTGTCTTCCTGGACTTTCAGCTTGCTGGCCTCGTACTGCTGGCTTAGAAACGCATATGCCTGTTCCTTGATCGCGACCTCGCGCTGCAAAGCGGCCAGTTCCCGGAGCAAATACGGATTGGACGTCTCACTCCAGTTCAGGTTGGATTCCTGGAAGGATTTCAAGCTGTCCTGACAGGCGGCCAGTTCCTGTCGGCGGGCGGCCAGTTCCCGGGCCAGGTACTGCTCGACTTCCCTGGCTTTGGATTTTCGGGAGACCATGTTGTAGTGTTCGAGTTCCGAGAGATAGGTGTTCAGGATGCTCTGCGACAGCTCCGGATATTTCGTGTCTACGCTGACCGTAATGGTGCCGGTCGTCTTGCTGGTGGAGATGGACGTGATACCGGCCAGTTGATCGCACAGTTTGTCGGGGTTATCCTCGCCGAAGTACTCGGTGAGAGTGATCAGCTTCAGTGCACCATCGTCAGTATATTGGTAGGTCGGCTTCAGTACGGCTGAGAGAATCTGCCGCGATCTAAGTATCTCGGGATACAACTCCGACGAGCTTTCATCCTGCTCCTGCGGCATGCTCAGGCCCACCATGGCGCTCAGGGAGGTCAATTGATTGGTCGGGCTGGCCGGAAGGATGGTGGCGGTGGAGCGATACTGATTAGACATCAGCAGGAGGACGATCAAAGCGGGCAGCAGCGTAACCGCGAGGCACAATCCGATAAACTTGCGCTTACGCATCAATAGCGTTGCTATATCAAATACAGTGGTGGTGATTTCGCTGGATTTCGAATCCGAGTCGCCGCTTTCCCTGGCGTCTGTTATCATCCTGAACTCCGAGTTGCTGAGACGGTTATATCCGCGACCTACATTGCAATGGCCGTGCCATCATTCTGATCCTTGCAAGCCATCCCTAAGTTGTTGTGGGGTAATGATCGGGGGCCCGCGGTTAAACGCTCACCGGGCGCTAATCTTCTGGAGTCGGAAGTTCTTTCCACCATATTGCGGAAAATCCTTAGGCAAGGGGGAATTAACGAGCGCCGTGTCGGAGCGCCGCGGGCATGGTCGACAAATTTGAATGTCGGTGCACATTTCGGTTGATTTTTTGGGGATCGGTCGGTATGTTCGAGGGCTGTCGGAGCAGGGTAACCTGTTTAGAGACAGATTCATAGCAGAATTTGGTGGGGTTCCCGAGTGGTTAAAGGGAGCAGACTGTAAATCTGCCGGCGATGCCTTCGAAGGTTCGAATCCTTCCCCCACCACATTATTCGGGTCCACATCCGGAGCACTAAGCGATTAGTGCTTTTTGTTGTGTGGCTTTCGGGCTGAACATAGCATGGAAAAAAGAATACAGTAAAAGGAGCTTTTGATGAGCCAAGGTCAGTTATTGGGATTGATTATCGGGATCAGTCTGCTCGGCCTGGTTGCGGCGTGGCTGTTAGCCCAGTGGGTTTTGCGGCGCAGCACCGGTTCGGAGGCGATGCAGCGGATTTCCAACGCGATTAAGGAGGGAGCCGAAGCGTTCCTGCGTCGCCAGAATCGCACCATTATCCTGCTCGCCCTTGTATTTGCCGCCATTCTCTTCGTCGGGTACGGTTTTATCCGGAGCCACCGGGAATTTGACCCGGTTGGTAGTTCGCTGCAGTTGGCGACTTGGATTACCGTCTCGTTTATCCTCGGCGCGTTCTGTTCGGTTATCGCCGGCTATGTCGGGATGTGGGTTTCGATACGCGCCAACATCCGCACAGCAACCGCGGCGTTGACCAGCTTGAATGACGCCCTCCGGATTGCGCTGCGCGGCGGTGCGGTGTCCGGTCTGTTGGTGGTCGCGATGAGCTTGCTGGGAGTCGGCGGCTTGTACGCTCTCGTCAGCGCCATCGGCGGTGTGGAACCGACCAGAATCCCGCTGCTAATCGTCGGGTACGGATTTGGCGCCTCGTTTGTCGCCCTGTTTGCGCAGTTGGGCGGCGGTATCTATACGAAGGCGGCCGATGTCGGCGCCGACCTGGTGGGCAAAGTTGAAGCCGGAATTCCGGAAGATGATCCCCGCAATCCGGCAGTGGTGGCTGATCTCGTCGGTGACAATGTCGGCGATTGCGCCGGTCGTGGTGCGGACCTGTTCGAGTCGACGGCGGCTGAGAACATCGGCGCCATGATTCTGGGCGCATCGCTGGCGGCATCGGCCGAAAAGATGGGCTTGGCGTTCTCGGCGGGCGTCGTGGGCGTGATGATGTTCCCGCTGATCGCCCGCGCGTTTGGAATTATCGCCTCGATCATCGGTATCGTCTGGGTCCGGATGGACAAGCAGGAGAAGATGGATCCGATGGAAGCGCTGAACCGCGGCTACTATGTGGCGGTGGTTCTGGCGATGATCGCCTTCGGCGGCGCCAGTTACTGGCTGCTCAATTCGCCGGCGGCTCCGAATGCCTGGTGGCATTTCTTCCTGTGCGGGGTGCTTGGAGTGCTGACGTCGGTCGCATTCGTCTATATCACGCAGTACTACACTGAGTACCGCTATTCGCCGGTAAAACGGATTGCCGAGGCCTCGAAAACCGGTCCGGCCACGAACATTATCGCCGGTGTCGGCGTGGGGCTGGAGTGCACGTGGATGCCGACCCTGGTTATGGGCGCGGCGCTGCTGGGATCGTATTATTTGGGCCAGTCGAGCGGATTGCCGCATGCGGGCCTGTTCGGAACGGCCGTGGCCACAATGGGGATGCTGGCGACCGCGGCATACATTCTGGCGATGGATACGTTTGGTCCGATCACCGATAACGCCGGCGGCATAGTTGAAATGTCGCAGCAGCCGGAAGAAGTGCGCAAGAAGACCGATCGTCTCGATTCAGTCGGTAACACGACCAAAGCCCTTACCAAGGGGTACGCGGTCGGGTCGGCGGCTCTCGCGGCCTTCCTGTTGTTCCAGGCGTACATGGACGAGGTTGGGCAGTACGCCGGTAAAGAGATGCACGGCGTGAACCTGGCCAACCCGGTGGTCTTTGTCGGCAGCTTAATCGGCGCCGCGCTGGTGTTCCTGTTCTCGGCGCTTGCCATTCGCGCTGTCGGCGCAGCGGCGCAGGCAATTATCGAAGAGGTTCGCCGCCAGTATGCCAAGCTGCCGCGGTTGAACGACATCATTCAGTTCCCGAAAGATTTCAAGCCGGACTACGGTTCATGTGTGGATATCGTGACCAAGGCCGCCTTGCGCAAGATGGTTGGACCGGGCCTGCTGGTCGTGCTCACGCCGATTGGTGTCGGCCTGATCTTCAAGGTGTTTATCACACCGGACAACCCGCTCATCGCCGCCGAAGCAGTCGCCGGACTATTGATGGTCGGTACGATCGGCGGTATCCTCATGGCGCTGTTCTTGAACAACGGCGGCGGCGCCTGGGATAATGCGAAGAAGTTCATCGAGACCGGCGCACACGGCGGCAAGTACATCACGCTGAACGACGGCTCTCGCGCCAAGAACCCGACTCACGGCGCGGCCGTGGTGGGTGACACGGTTGGGGATCCGTTCAAGGATACCGCGGGACCCTCGCTTCACGTGTTGATCAAACTGTTGTCGACGATTACGCTGGTATTGGCGCCGCTGTTCTTGTAAGCGAACAAGCGTCAACCTGTGATTTGAAAGCCCCGGGCAGATGTCCCGGGGCTTTTGTTACACTGCGACAAAATTCCCGGTCATGTTTCTCCAATTTGCGACCAACAAAACAGCATGGATGCACGTACCATGGGGACCATTATTGTAATTGCTGAAGTGCGATTGGAAGATATCTTACGTAACGACCTATGACAACTACGACTGCCCAGCTCGACGAGAAGACGGATTACACCGAGGGCTCCATCATGGGGTCTATCCTGAAAATGGGGGTGCCGTCGATGATCGGCTTCATGGCCCAGAATATCTACGGCCTGGTGAACATGTTCTGGGTCTCCCGACTCCCTCAGTCGGAGGCCGCAGTAGCCGGTATCACGTTCTTCAATAATCTCGGCTGGTTCCTGAGCACAGTCAATCATCTGATCGGTCCCGGGTCGGTGGCGATCATATCGCGCCGATACGGCGAAAAGCAGTACGATCTGGCCGAGAAGGCGATCAAGGAAACCCTCGTACTCAAGATGGTGACCGGGGCACTTTTTGGTCTGATCGGATACCTTTTCCTTCCCCAGCTCATGTATATGATCGGCGCGCGCGANGANGCCTACACNATGGGGCTTCAGTACGGCCGNATTGTCATGATNGGGCTACCGGTCAATTTCGCNATCTGGACGATCTTTACGGCGCTNAGAGGGGTCGCCAACCCGCACAAGGCGATGGTGCTGATGCTGGGGTTCGCGGTTTTCAATATGATTCTGGATCCCGTCCTCATATTCGGCTGGCTGGGAATGCCGGCGCTGGGGATAAAAGGGGCAGCGGTCGCATCGGTGATAACGTTCACGGTGGTGTTCCTGGTCGGCGTGTGGTTGTTCTTTGCCGGGTTCACCAACGTTCGCGTGCATTTCAGGAGCAAAGCCCGGATGTCCTGGGATACGATGTGGGTATTGATTCGGATCGGAATCCCGTCGTGGCTGGCGGAAATGTCGTCGTCGGGATCGCGGCTGGTGATTACGCCGCTGATCGCCGGGTACGGGACAACGGTCATCGCAGCATACGGCGTGGGGAATCAGGTAATGGGGCTCGGATTCACGATCCTGGTCGGGATCGGGCTTGGCCTGTCGGCGTTGATTGGCCACACGGTGGGGAGCGACAAGATGGTCAGGGCCAAGAAGACGGCGGACAAGTCAATCGGGCTCGGGGTCGGCATCATGGCGGCGTACGGCCTGATCATCTTCGTGCTGGCGCATCCGATAATCGGGCTGTTCTTCAAGAATCCGGAGACCGTCGCGCACGGTGTGACGCTGCTTCGGGTCTTCTCCGTCGGATTCCCGTTCTTCGGNGTNCTNATGATGTGNGAGTTNGTNCACACGGGCGTGGGGATGAACACGCCTGCGATGGTGGTCAACCTGATCAATTCATGGCTGCTGCAGGTCCTTCCGATTTTCATGCTTCGCCAGTTCTTCAGCGGCGGTGAGGAAATCGTCTGGTGGATCATGACGGCGGCAAGCGTGGTGAGCGCGATTCTGTTCTACACCTACTACCAGCGCGGCCGGTGGCTGACGGTTAAAGTTTAGCGTCCGGAATCAACTTTTTTCTTGACAGACAATTTCATTTTTGTCAACTTTGGCCTCGATGCTAAGCAACATTTTTTGGGAATTCACCCATTAACCCTTTAACTAACGAGGTTTGCGCAATGGCTACGAAGAAGAAAGCAACCAAGAAGGCCACGAAGAAGACCGCGAAGAAGAAAAAATAAGTACGACACGTGACCCCGGAAACGGGGTTATAACGCGTACTTGTTAACGATTGTCAGGCGCTCCACATGGGGCGCCTGATGTTTTTGGGGGGATTGCTTCGGGTTCGGTGCGTGTCCGTGAGGTAAAGTGACAGATTGCGACGGCCCAAAGAGGGGCTCGAAATGGCGAAAGGGAGCAGGGAGCGTTGATTCGATGTCGCACACCGCGGGGGCAGGACCTGTCGGTCCACCTTTTTTCTTGACAGTGGTCCTGGTTACTGTCAATCTTGGTATCGATGCTAAGCAACATCTCTTGGGATTTCACCCACTAACCCGTAACACATGAGGTTTCATCATGGCATGCGCAAAGAAGCCGGCTAAGAAAGCAACGAAGAAGACGGCGAAGAAGAGAAAATAGGTACCGGGAATGACCCCGGTGGCGGGGTTATAACGCGTACTTGTTGATGATTATCAGGCGCTCCGTGTGGGGCGCCTGATGTTTTCCTGATCGGTTACCGGAAATCCCGCGATTTGAGCTGCATCACCTGCTGCTGGAAGGGGATGGTGAGGAACTGTTTGCCGATCACGTTGATCACGCCGTCTTTCCGCTCCACCACCCCTTTGACCAGGATCACGCTGGAAAACACCACCACGTTCCGGTAGCGCTGAACCATCTGCGGCTTGACCACGATATTGATAAACCCGGTCTCATCCTCGAGCGTCAGGAACGTGAACCCCTTGGCGGTTCCCGGGCGCTGCCGGATCACCACCACGCCGGAGACCGTTACCCACTGGAAATTGCCGGTTGTCTTGAGGTCAGCCGATGACTTCACCCCTTTCCGTTCCAGTTCCGGTCGAAGCAGCGCCATCGGATGTCGCCCGGTGGAGAGATCCATTCCTCTGAAATCGGCCACCAGCGTTTCCAGTTCCTCCATCGACGGCAACAACTCCTTGCCGCGACCATTGGCCTCCACCGGTAGTTCATCGGGTGTCCGATGTGCCAGTTGCAGGGTCTCCCAGAGCGCCTGGCGGCGGCTGAAGCCGAACGGATCAAACGCCCCCACCATAGCCAGTTGCTCAAGCGAAGACTGCGG
>PQAP01000226.1 GCA_003105265.1 candidate division GN15 bacterium
AACGCGCGAGGGAGCCGCACGTTTCAATACGTTAGAGTAAACTCAATGACAGTGGCGCGGAGTCGAATCCGGCTCAGCGCTTGACGCCGTTTCTGCGCCACCTCGCCCGCGCCGCCTTGCGGGCCGCGTTGCTTCGCTCTTTCTTGCTGAGCTTCCTGGCCCGCGCTTTTCCCCCTTTGAGACCGCCTAATCGACCCAGTGATACCGCCGCCGGATTCTTGCCGGGGACGCTCGCCGGAGCAGACTCAGCCGATGCTAGCTCTGCCGGTCCTCCGACCACAATACCCGTTGTCGCATAGGTGGAGGAATGTTCGTCCGTCAACTGCATGCGTGCGGCCGGTCCGGTCGAATTCATCATCGACCCCGACGTTCGGGAGCCGCGAACGATTTCTTGCCGCGACCTTCCCTTGTTCCGCTGGCCCGCGACTGCAGCAGCAGGTTTCGCGTGGTTCTTCCGCACTGCGGAAGACCGCCTGACCTTGCTCATGCTTTTTCCAGCTTTCCCGGCGTTAACGCGCCGGATCTTTATCAATGACGAGGTGTGATTAACCCTCTTCTTCTGTGGTCGGTTTATTCGCCGACAACATAGACTACCCCACTCCCCCAGTCAAGAATAACCGACATTGAGCGCGACGAAATCACACGGCTCTCGTCGCTCCAGAGGAAAACTTTTCCGGCTCTATTCCTGATATACGAGGACGCGGAAATCACTTTTCCGCTGCGACATGCTGCCCGGCAGAGTACCGACCGGCAGGTATATCCGGTGCGTCAGTTCATCGAGCGCGAGCGTCCGCGCGCCGCGCACTGTCGGGACGCTCCCTGCCACGACATAGTGATCCGCGCTTTCCTGCCGAATCACCGTCATCGTTCCGTCCCCGTTGGAGCTGAATATCGTGCGCGTGGTCGGATCATATGCCACGCCGTCCACCCCTGCTCCAATTGGAAGCATCGCGATGACCTTGCCGTTGTCGGCATCCATGACCGCCATCTTCCGGTTGCGACCAACCACAAACAGCCGTCGATCCGCCTGATCGATCGCCATTCCGGTCGGATCCTTGCACGGCTCCAGGGAATAGCGGCCCGTGACGCTGAGCTCCCGCGCGTCGATCCTCATCACTTCCCCTTTGTATTCGATATTGCAGAAGATCGCGCCCCGGTTGTCGCTCACGGCAAATTCCGGTTTTCCGTCCAGAGGTATCGTCCCGACAATATCGAGCGAGCGGCCGTCGATCACGGTCGCGTTGCNGCTNTCGCCGTTNAACGTGAANACGCGNTGTGTNAGCGGCTCGTACAGGATNGCNTCCGGATTTGNGCCGGTNACCCTNACTCTGGCNAGCACGCTGTCGGTCTGAAGATCGAACACCGTTACCGATGAATCACCGCCGTCACTGATAAATCCCCGATCCAGGTCATCGGCTATCGCGATTCCGTGCACCCACGGCGTGTTCGCGATGTCCGCTACNCGCTTGTTGCGTTCGAGATCGATCACCGGCACATTGCTGCCGTGCGCCACATACAGGCGATGTGATAGTGAATCGATCACCGCGTAGTCCCACCCGCCCTTGCCTCCGATAGAAATACTCCCCGCGGCTGAGGGCAGCTTATTCTGGCCGAACGCGATCCCTGCAACCAGCACACCGGCCAGGACTACAAACATACTGAAGCGCGTCATGACGTCCTCCTGTCCCGGACTCTCTCTTGTTACCACCTGTAACACGCCGACCGGGCCGGCGGTGCGCCTCTTGTGGACCGGCTGCATCTATTTTCGAACTTTGCTGCACCACTTATTAACACCTTATTCAGTAAACGGTTGGACGGTTCACGGCAACATTATTGAACCGGGAACCCTGCCCGCTTGTTTAATCACAATTGAAGTCGATTGGGACCGTGCCCGCCCATACCTCACGCCGGGGTCGCATCACAGGGCACTCTCTTAACGAGAAGGAGGCAACATGAAAACGCTCGGAAACCTCTTCTTAGTCGCGGTCGCAATCATGCTCGTCGTGGGTGGTTGCGGGAAGACTTCTTCGGACAACTCACAAAACGCCGGTCAGGGCGGCAATATCTCCCAGACCGACCAGCCCCAGAGCGGTCAATTAGCGGGCAATCCGCCCGAAAGCAGACAGCCGGCAGGCAGGCCGACCGAAATGCGAATGACTGTCCCGGACTCCACGCAATTGCACGTCACGCTCGCGCAGATGATTCAGACTAATGACAATCAGGTGGGCGACGTGTTCACCGGGGAGGTCAGCCAATCGGTTGTCGAGGGAGGCGAGACCGTCATCCCGAAAGGGACCAAAGTCTCGATGGTCATCACCCGGCTGGTCAAGGGCGGCACGCTCAAGACCACTCCTGAAATCGCCTTCACCATTCGGGACATCACCTTGCCCGACGGCAACACGTACGAGGTGAAGTCCTCCGAGATTTTTGATCGTGGGCGCAGCCACACCAAGCGCGAGGTCGGGATGATCGGCGGTGGCGCCGCGGCCGGCGCGGTAGTCGG
>PQAP01000227.1 GCA_003105265.1 candidate division GN15 bacterium
TTCAGGTCAACTCTTTTCTCGATTGTTACGACCGCCGTGGTCCTTCTCGCGAGCGGCAGCACGTTCGCCTTTGATCCCGGTTTGCCGGACACCGTCAGCATCGACTCCGTCGTCAGCTTTGTTTCATCGGCGGCAATTGTACCGATCCGATTCGCCAACGATGAACCGCTATCCGCGATTGAGATCACCATCGCACTTCCCAAAACGGTCGCTAAGCTCGATTCGTTTTCCTTCGCCGGCAGCAGGGTCGATTACATTGCCACCCGAGGTGTTTTCTACAATATCGATTCGACCAAAGTGTCGGTCAGCGTGGCGCGGACCTCGGAGCCCGATATTCCGGTCGGCAGCGGTATTTTTGCCCGCGCCTACTTCTCCTGGCCGTCGACAACCACGCCACAACTGCTGACGCTCGATTCCGCGCGCTGGCAGTCGCCGAGTCTCATCGAGCACTACACCTACTTTGTGTCGAACAACGTCAACGAGATTTTGCCGGCTTTCAGGAAGGGATACATCAATATCCAGCCCGATCCACTCCGCCCGGACTCGCTCTGGATTGTCTCTACTCAGGGTTATGCCGGCAGCATAGTGGCAGTCGACGTCGACCTCTTCAATGAAAAGAATTTGCAGGCAATCGGTCTGGCCCTGACCTGGGGAACCGACCGGCTGACGGTGGATTCGATCTCCGTCGATGGCACCCGCGGCTCGACGGCCGTTTCGCGAACGCTGTCCACCAACGGCGCGCTGCACCAGATGTTTGCGGAGCTTCAGTTCGCAGACCTCTCGCCGCTCCCGCCGGGCACCGGAACAGTCGCGCGTTTGTGGTTCAATATCGATCCCGCCTGTCCCGAGACGACCATTACCATCGATACAACCACCTATGGATTTATACAGAAGTCATATCTGCAACTGACTTCTGCCGACGGCAGTATTCAGTTCATGCCTCTGTTCAGGTCGGGCGAAATCAACGTCAAGATCGGCACCGGCATTACCGAGGGTCCCGGGTCGACCCTGCCGACATCATTCCGGCTCGAACAAAATTTCCCGAATCCGTTTAATCCCTCGACCGAGATTCGCTATGCTCTGCCACATGCCTGTCGTGTGAAAATCGATGTCTTCGATATGCTTGGACGGAACGTGCGCACGCTGGTCGACGCCCAGCAGACAGCCGGGACGCATCAGGTGACGTTTGACGGCCGCGCCCGTGACGGCTCGGCGCTGGCTACCGGCATCTACTTCTACCGGATAGAGGCGGGCATCTATGCGAAAACCCGCAAGATGCTGCTATTGAAGTAATGAAATCTGATTGACGAGCTTGTGAGCCCCCGCCGAGGGGGCTTTTCTTTTGAGGGCTTCAGCGACGGTGACGGTGAACGAACGTCACGACCGCCAGTTCGTCAAGCGTCTTGCGGTCGTGCTGCTCGACTTCCTGATTGAATTTCGTCTCCTGCCGCTCCCGAAGTTTTTCGTAGATCTTTCTCTCCCGCGACGCCTGTACCAGCAGTTGTCGTTTGCGCTCCGCTTCCCGCTCCAGTCCTTTGAGCAGTTCCGAGCCGGTCATGGTGTCGCGTTTCAGGCGAACCAGGTAGCGCGACGCCGACAGGAGTTGCTGGGTGTGAATTCTCCCCTCGAGTTTGGCCCGCTGAAACGCGAACGTGCGCGCGCGTTCCTGATCGATTGCGGCCAGCTGCTCTTTCTGCCGGTATACCTGTTGGAGAGCAGTGGCATGGTCCTTCTGCCGCTGCTTTTCGACGTGGCTTCTGATTTTGAGAATCGGTTCGAGACGGTAGCGGAACTTCTTCATCGCTGCGCTTATGAATTCAGGATTTCACCAAGGCGACGGACCGCTTCTTCGTGCGGTACGTACTCATAAATCCCCTGCCGAAAGAACTCGTCGAGCGGGCCCTTCCGGGCGATCGCCACATCGATCATCGGGTTAGACCCTTTGACATAGGCGCCGATATTGATCAAGTCTTCCGCTTCACGATACGTTGCCACCAGTTGCCTAACCTTGGCCGCCAGCGCCAAATGTTCTGACGGAACAACATCTTTCATCAGACGGCTGATTGAATCCAGCACGTCTACCGCCGGATACTGGTTCTGTGCCGCCAGCCGTCGTGACAGCGCCACGTGGCCATCCAGAATCGAACGGACCGCGTCCGATATCGGCTCGTTGAAATCGTCTCCCTCGACCAGCACGGTATACAGACCCGTGACCGATCCGCGCTCGGCGTTGCCGGCCCGTTCGAGCAGACCCGGCAACATGGCAAAAGTCGATGGCGTGTAGCCCTTCGTCGCCGGCGGTTCACCGACCGCCAGTCCGATCTCACGCTGTGCCATCGCTAGTCGTGTGACCGAATCCATGAGCAGCATGACGTCCTTCCCCTGGTCCCGNAAATGCTCGGCAATGGTNGTCGCCACCATTGCGCCCTTGATNCGGATCANNGCCGGTTGATCGGAGCTGACCGCCACGACCACCGACCGCTTCATTCCTTCCGGTCCGAGGTCGCGCTCGATAAACTCGCGTACTTCCCGCCCGCGTTCGCCGACCAGCGCGATCACGTTGACGTCCGCCGATGACGAGCGCGCCATCATGCCGAGTGTGACCGACTTGCCGACGCCCGAACCGGCGAATATCCCCATGCGCTGCCCCTTGCCGATAGTGCTCAACAAGTCGACAGATTTGATACCGGTGTACAGTGGCTGGGTGATGCGACGCCTTTGCATCGCCGGAATCGGTTTGCCGTTGATCGGCCGGGTTGCCGTGCAGACGATCGGTCCTCTTCCGTCCAGCGGCTGTCCCAGCCCGCCGATAATGCGACCGATCAGTTCGTTCCCGACCGGGATGCGCAGTTGTTCTGAAATCGAGGTGACAATCGCCCCCGGCGTGATGCCGCTGATCGGGCCGTACGGCATCAGCAGTATCCGATTGTCGCGAAAGCCGACCACTTCGGCCCGCGTTTGCTGGCCGTTCTCGCGATTCTCAATAGTGCAGAGTCGTCCGATAGAGACCGCCGGCCCCGCCGACTCAATCACCAGCCCGATTACCTGCGTAACCTTGCCGAACTGCTTGATCGTACTGACACGGCGAATTCGGTCAGCGTACATGTCGTACGCCACCCCGCTCATGGCCGGTCCTCTTCACCGTGAATCGCTTCCCCCACCACTTCAAAGCCGGACTCGAGCCGGGCATCGATATCTCCCGACGGCGTCTCAATGAAGCAGCCGCCGAATCGAACCCGCGGGTCGGCTTCGAACGTTATCTCTTTTATCGTCGTCGAGCCGATCAAAAAGCGGTCAATATTCTGTTCCATGATCGGCAGGTGGTCGGGGTGCACCTTGATCTTGAGTTTGGATCGATCCACCAGCTGGTCGATCACCCGGTTGATTATCTCAATCGTGATCTCGCGATCCGCTTCGATTGCGTCGAACGTGACCTTTCGGCTGATCTGTAGCACCAGTTCGAGAATCTTGCTGCGCGCCTGCTCGAGGAGTGTTGACCGATGGTCGATGGCATCCTTGATTGCGCGATCAAACTGGCCGAGCACTGCCCTCGCTTCGTCGCGACCTTCTTCCAGCCCCCGCTGGTGCCCTTGCAGCAGCCCCTGCTTGTAGGACATCTCTTTTTCGTCCTTCAGCGCCTGCGCAATCAGAAACACTTCCTGAATCGGGATCACTTTGCGGCCATCGGGATTGGTCTGAAATTGCACCCGGGGCATGATTTCGCCGAGGCGCACCGCGGCCCGTTCCTCCAGCAGAGCATCGATCTGCTGTTCTCCCACCACCACCGACGGCGCCGGTTTGATATGCCGGATGATCTTAGACAATGATTTCCTCTTTACCGCCGCGGCCGGCAATAATGATCTGGCCTTCTTCCTCGAGACGGCGGACCGCTTCGACAATGCGTCCCTGGGCCGCCTCGACATCCGAGAGCCGCGTCGGTCCCATGAACTCCATCTCTTCCCTGATCATCACCGCCACGCGCTCCGACACGTTGCTGAATATCTTGTTCTTGACCTCTTCGCTCGCCGCCTTGAGCGCGATCGACAGGTCCTTGGTTTCCACTTCCTTGAGGACGCGCTGGATCGAGCGGTCATCGAGCAGAATCAGGTCGTCGAATACGAACATCATATTCTTGATCTCGGCCGCCAGGTCGGCATCTTCCGCCTCCAGCGACTGAAGGATGTTCTTCTCGGCCGTGGTATCGATGAGATTCAGAATCTCGGCGATCGCTTTGGCGCCGCCGGAAACCGACAGGTCGCGGCCCGATGCCGCGCCGAAATGCTGTTCGAGTGTCCCTTCCAGCTCCTTGAGCGTTTCCGGCGAGATCTTCTCCATGGTCGCGATGCGCAGCGCCACTTCTGCCTGAAGTTCCGGCGTCAGCTCAGAAAGCACGGCGGCCGCCTGCTGCGAGGGGAGTTGCGTCATGATCAGCGCGATCGTCTGCGGATGTTCGTTCTGGAAGAACCCGCTGAGCTGTTTGGGATCGATGTCCTTGAGCAGCGAAAAGCCGGTCGACTTAAACGACGACTCGAGACGGTGAATGATTTCCCGCGCCTTGATCGGGCCGACCGCCTTTTCCAGGATGTCCGAGGCGAAATCGACGCCGCCCTGGGAAATGTACTGACGGGCCATGAAGATCTGGTGAACTTCCTCGATCACCTTTTCTTCCAGATCGGCCGGCACATCGCGCAGGTTGGCAATTTCGATCGTGATCTTCTCGAGTTCGGTCTCGCTCATTCCCTTGAGCACGAGCGCCGAGACTTCGGGTCCGAAAGCGACCAGCGCGACGGCCGCCTTCTGCTGGGGAGTCATATTTTCAAATTCCATGGCGTTACTCCACCATCAACGTCTTGATTACCCGGGCGACCTCGTCCGGTCTCTCTTTGGCCGTCAACTGCATCTGGTCGGTGAGTCGCGGCTTCCGTTTTTCCACCGGAAGCGGCTTGACCGCCTCTTCCTGAATGGCCACCAGTTCATTCGACTCTTCTACCGGTCGCGGCGCCGGGAGCAAGCTCCCAAGCGACGAAAACAGCTTCTTTGCCTTCCGTTTGATGTAGAAGAATGCGAGAATGGCCAGCAGGATCAATCCGACTTTCTTGGCAATATCCCAGTAGAAGTCGCGCTGATACATGGTATCAAGCTGCTCCTGTTCGATCTGGAGTTCCTTGCGGTCGAACGGGACATTGAAGACATCCACCTGATCGTTGCGCTGCGAGTTGTATCCCACCGCGCTCTTGACGATCGCGCCCAGCTTATCCAGTTCATCCTGAGTGCGGGGCTGGTACGTCCTCTCGCCCCCCTCTGCGCCGCCGGCGCCGGGAACGCTATAGGTGCCGTCCACCATGACGGCAATCGACAGCCGGTCAATCGTACCGATGGCATTGACTATGTGTTCAACCGTCTTGTTCAATTCATAATTGGTTACTACCGTCTCGGAATTTTCCTGATTGGTGCTTTCGCTCGGCGGCTGGTTCTTGTCGTTCGAGGCGTTGTTGGTCTTGGTTCGTTCCTCGCTCCGAACCGACGGGCTGTTCGGGTCATAGGTCTCCGAAGACTTCTCTACCTGCTGGAAATTCAGATCGGCCGTCAGCCGGACGATTGATTTCCCCGGTCCGAGGACGCCGTCAAGCATCGTCTGTGCCTTATTCTCAAGGTACTGCTCGACATTCTGCCGTACCTCGAGCTGGGAATTGGACAGCCCCGCCAGCGGATCGCTCTGTTGACCGCCCGAAAGCATGTTACCGTCGTAATCGACAATGGTGATATTGGCCGGGCTCAATCCTTCGACCGATGACGCCACCAGATGGGAAATGCCCGCAATCTGCTGCTTGGATAGTGATGCTCTCCCGCGCAGCTTCAGCAGCACGGAGGCCGTGGCCTCCTTCTTGTCCTCGCGGAAAAGTCGATCTTTCGGAATGACAATATGGACGCGGGCGGCCTGCACTTCCGACAATTGCGTAATTGTCTTGGTCAGTTCCCCTTCGAGAGCCCGGCGGAAATTGAGATTCTGCAGGAAGTCGGTCATCCCGAGATTATTCTGGTCGAATATCGAGTAGCCGACCGTGCCGTTGCGCGGCAGCCCCTGGGTCGCCAGCGCGATGCGGGTCTTGTAGACCTGTTCCGACGGAACCTCGACTGAACGTCCGCCGTCCTCGAGCTTGTAGGGGACCTTGTTGTCGGTGAGGTACGCCACAACTTCTCCCGCTTCACCTTCTTCGAGATTCGAGTAGAGACGGGCGTAGGTGACGTTGTGAAGCCATCCGACCAGGAAGACGACACCGACAATCGTGCCCGCCACCGCACCGAGCAGCAGCATGACCTGACTGGGGGTCATCCGGCCGACATACGCCGATACGTTCTTGAAAACGTCTTTGAAGCTATCCATACTGATTCCTATGTATGTTCACCGAGCAGCCATCCATGGCCGCCCCGACACACCGGCCGTTTACATCGGCATGTGTATCAGTTCGTTGTATCCGTTCAACAGCTTGTTGCGAATTTCCAGCATCAGGTCCAGCGTCAACCCGGCTTCCTCGGCCTTGATCATGACATCATGCAGTTCGATCGGCTCACCGTTGAGCAGCGCCTTCTGCGCTTCGGCCGAATCCATTTGGGCCTGATTGACTGAGTTGATCGCGTTCGACAGCACCTCGCCGAAACTGGCTTGCTCCGCCGGCGGCTGGTTCATCGGCGGCTGAATCCCCGGCGTTCCCATTGCCGTGGGCTTCACCTCGTCGAGAAGCACGCGCCGACCGGATGGTTCAATCATTCCGGGAAGCACCTTGTTGAAACTCGAAATGCCGGCCACAATCACACCTTGACGTCAATGATATTGCCGACACCCGGTTCACCGGTCGTCTCGGCCTCACCGCGCGCGGCGGGTGCAAAGCGGCCGCTCTCCTTGAATCGGGCAAACAACAGTTCCAGTGCCTGCCGCTCCTGCGGCGACANGGCATCGGCGTACGTTCCCGACGGCGCCTTCACCGCCAGCGCCGATGACGGCTGTGCCGCCTGCGGGCGAATCAGAACGGCCTCAGCGCTGTCGGCGTCGGAGCGCCGGCCNGCCNTNTCCGGGCGGGTACTTTCCGGCCGATTCAACTGCTGATAATTCTGGATTCCGATACTGTTGATCTTCATGCTCCGTCCTCACTTTCCTATATCTCGAGAGCGTCTTTGACCATCTTCTTGGATGACTGAATGGCGGCGGTGTTCGCCTCGTAGGCGCGACTGGCCGCCATCATGTCGACCATCTCCGTGATAATCTCCACATCCGGCATCTTCACATACCCGTCGGCGTCGGCTTCCGGATTCCCCGGATCATATACCATCCGAAACTGAGATTGCGGATCCCGAATTTCTTTGGCCTCGACGCTCGACATCATGTCGCGCTTCATCACGTCGACCTGCATGCCGGTGCGGTGCTGCGGATTGGTGCGAGCCAGCGGCGTCTGCGCCTTGTGCAGATACGAGTCAAACGTGCCCGCTTCTTTGGCTTCCTTGACTATTACCCGCTTGCGCTGGTACGGTCCGCCTTCGGCCGTCTGGGTCGTTTCGGCATTGGCGATATTTTCCGCCACGACATTCATCTTCCGGCGCTGGACAGTCAGCCCTTTTGACGAAAGCTCTATTGCCTGTAGTACTCCGGCCATCGGTTATCCTCACTTGCTGGTGATTGCCGTCTTCAGCGTCTGAAATTTCTTCTGCAACAACTGGGCGCCGATTGTATACAGTAGTTCATTCTGCGCCAGGTTGGATGCTTCCTGATCGATATCAACTGAATTGACGTCGCCGTCTTCGATCTTCGCCTTCTCCACGTGCGGCGGCTTATTCTCGTGCTGACCGAGCGGGATATGATTCGGATTGGTGAGCGCACCGGCCACATGGTTGGTCTGCTTGGTCAGGCGGGCGAACTCATCCTGGAAGTTGATGTCCTCGGCTTTGTAACCCGGGGTCGAGAGATTGGCCATGTTGCCGCTGATCAGCTTATGGCGGAACGAGCCCAAGCTCAGGTATTTCCTGAAATTCGGGACGCCGATCTTATCAAAGATCATTTTTGACAGGCCAGTATCGCTCATACCAATTCCAAAATGCTATTTCTCCGGCAGGAGCAAATGCAACGCCGGTGCCAATCAGGTGAGCGAAGCGCTACCGTAATGAACGATTGAGAGTTACGCTAGAACGGTGTGGCCGCGTGCGGATCTCCCGGCGGCAGAGCCGGGAAATCGTTTCCTGGCTGAGCGGGCAATTGCTGCACGGAGTCGGCCGGCCTTTCGAGTGTCTGCATCATGCTGTCAAGCGCCGTCTGGCCGGAGAGCTGGTTGTTCCCCTCAAAGTCGTACATTTTGGACGATGGCTCCTTCAGCGTCAGTTCCATCGTCAGAATCACCACATCCACCCGTCGGTTCTGTGCCCGATTTTCGATCGAGTTGTTCGGGCGCACCGGCCGATACTCGCCGTAACCCAGCGCCGATATGCGGTCGGGCGGAATGTTGTGATTTTGACTGAGATACCGCACCACCTCGGTAGCGCGGGCCGACGACAGCTCCCAGTTGGATGGAAACCGTACCGTGTTGATCGGACGGTCGTCGGTGTGCCCTTCGACGCGGATGTGATTGGGGATATCGCGCGTTCTCTCGGCGATCAGGTCAAGTACCTCCAGTGCCCGCGGTTCGAGACTGGCGGAAGCATCCTTGAACAACGCCGACTCCATAATATGCACCACGAGACCGCGCTCGGTGATCTCGGTCTTGATGTCGTTCTGCCGATCGATCTGCTTGAACCGCTCTTCGATTTTCTGCTGAATCATCCGAAGGTTGCCGATATCGAGCAGCCCATGCCCCTTGTTGAGCGCTTCGTTCTGGTGCCGCACGATGCTCTCGCCTCCTTTGAGCACACCGTTCAGCGCCTGTGCCATCTTGCCGAACTTCTTGGCGTCGATCTGAGACATCGAGTACATCACCACAAAGAACGCGAGTAACAGGGTGATGAGATCGGCGTAGGTCAGCAGCCAGCGCTCGAGGTGCTCATGATCGTCCGCTTTTCTTCGGCGGCGCGGCACGGCTCAGAATTCCTCTGTGCGATGTTTCGGTGCGACAAACGAGTGAAGGCGCGTGCGGATATTGCGCGGATTCTC
>PQAP01000228.1:0-2648 GCA_003105265.1 candidate division GN15 bacterium
TCGACATACTGCGACGGTTCCACGTGCTGCGTCTTCCGGTAGTACCGCTCGTACATGAGGTAGAACGCCACGGAGCCGAACAGGAAGACGAGAATGAGAAGCAGCGCATCATACATAGCCGTCACTCCTCCGCAAACGGTGACTTGAGCCCCGCCGACCGCGCGTCCGCGCCCTTGAGCAGGTCGGCTGATTCCTCGATCGGGCGGTTCCGCAGAATGGCCACTTCGTTCTCGAGTGACTTGATCCGCTTCTTGTACGCGTGCGTGTCCACCGTCTGGCGAATGTAGACTGTCACGAACAGCAGCACCGACAGCATCACGCCGGCCGCCATGGACCAGAACACCACCACGTTGAGCTGCACATCCTGGAGGTTCGGTCCCGCCGGCCGGAGATTGACATTCACCGTGTGGTCATCCCCCATGTTGTTATAGGCGAACCCGACCATCAACAAGAGCAGTACCGCCACGAGAACGGCGCGAATTATCCACATATGACCTCCTGCCGGCTTACGAAACTACTGAAAACAAAAAATAAGACCCTGCCGGAGCAGGGTCAACTGAAAAAGGTCTATTATCGTACTCGCGATCAGCCGCTAATTCCCCGCTTTCACCCACTGTAGCGATGTGTCCTCCATGAGCATTCCCTTGACCTCGGTCATCACTTCATTCAGGAAGTTCGACTCGCACATCAAAAGAACCAGAAAAAGCGTATCGCCGTTCTTGATCGCCAGTATCATGCCGCTGTACGCTCCGGACACCTGCACTCCGGCGTTGGACGAGGCCGATGCGGCGATATCCTTCACGTACCGGCATTCGGCCTGCCACATGACGGCGGTCTGCCCGGCAATCGTCATGGTCCGGCGGTTCTTCACCACCCGATTCGGCAGGTCGAGGAACTCCCACTCCTTGGTGATTTCCTTCTTGAGCTTGGATTTGTACGTCGGGCTTAACAGCGAATCGATAATAGCGGCGGCGCTAAGACCCGTCGTGTCGGCGAACACGAACGCGTGCGGGATATAGGTGTAGTCTTTCGCGGCCGCGTACTGCGGCGGAACCGCCCAGTTCTTCTGAATCAGAATCACCCGGCTGTTCAGATCGGCCTTGCCGACCTTCGCGCTCCAGTTGTCATTGACCTTGAACTGAAATCCATATTCTGCGTCCTGGTACACTTTGTCTTTGACTATTCCGGCGGCTTCCTTTTTGCGCGCGGCAAAAGCGGCGGAAGCGACGACGAGCACAATAATCCCCCACATCATCCAACGCTTCATACACAGACTCCTCTCTCAACGCGATGCACTTCGAGTACCTTAAGGTTGACTATTATACACGGATTCGTCAAGGGAATTGTTGCCGCAGCCCGACAGTCGGGCCGGCACCATCAGGAATGCGTACTTTCGAACCCGATACGCCGACGACCGTACTTGTTCACGTACTCGCCGATCGACATAAACTCGAAGTCACGTAACAACTTATCGAGCTTCTGCAAGAAGAGTGCCGTCGAACCATAGGTCCTGAATCGCTGCACCGCCGTCAGTCCCGGAATTTCCGGCGGTTCGGGATCAAGTTCCCAAGGATGCATATACACCATCGCTGGAAGATTCTGACCGTTGAGCAGACGGATCATCATTTTCGTGTACCAGTACGGCGAATGGCGCAAGTAGCCGCCGCCGGCCATCGGCAGGTTGAATCCAAGAAGCCGGAACGGTACCGACGGCACCTCCCAGAGGGTGCGGCCGTCCTCGAACGTCATCTTAAACATCCGGCGCGGAGCCGACGGCATGCCGTACAGGTCGTGCTTGATCGGAAAGATCGAGCTGTCATACTGAAATCCCAGTTCGCTCAGCACACGAAATGCCCACGAACAGTTCTCGTTGATCGACCAGCTTGGCGCCCGGTAGCCGCGCGGCTTGACGCCGGTGGCGTTCTCGATCGCTTTGATCGCCCGCGTCGTATCGGCGCGAAACAGTTCTTCGCTCATGCTGTCGACCCGCTTGTGGGCGAAGCTGTGACACGCGATCTCATGCCCGCGCTCCGCAATCTCGTCAATCAGCGCCGGCAGTCGCTCGGCGCACCAGCCGAGAACAAACCACGTGGCCCGCACCTGATGCTGATCAAATACCGTGAGCAGACGGCGGACATTGCGCTGGAGCGTGGAGTTCAGCCCCGGCCATTCCTCGAACGAGAACCGGTTCTGGAGTATCTCGACGACATACCATTCTTCGAGATCCACGGTGAGCAGATTGGGTTGCCTGGCCATGATCGGAAACCGCGAAACTACTGCGAGAGACTGTTCTTCTTCCCGGAATCGGTCTTGGCGGGCGGCGGCGACGGAGGCTCTTCGACAGGGGGCTCGTTCGGTTTGGCCGATGACCCGACCGACTTCTTCCCTCCGGTCGGCTTCTGGCGGTAGTCGTAGCCGTAGTATTCATGACTGTAGTAATACGGCAGGGCGTCATCGCTGTTGTTGAGGACAACGCCGAGAACCCGGTTGGTGCTCGAAGCCAGAATATCCCGCGCGCGCAAGACGACATCGCGCTGCGTCGATCCTGCTTTGACGACAAACAGCACCCCGTCCACTTCGTGCGACAAAAGCATCGGATCGGACACCGGTATGACGGGCGCGCAGTCCATAATGATCAGGTCATAATA
>PQAP01000228.1:2960-5410 GCA_003105265.1 candidate division GN15 bacterium
GAGAATCGACTTGATCTCCCGTTCCTTGGCCAGCTGCTGAATATTGTGCAGCAGACGGCGGAACTCGGTCGCGATACCGCTTTCCAGATTGAAGTACTCGACTACCGAGACATGCTGTCGGGCCATCCGAACCTAAGCTTTCTCCAGGACTTTGCCGAGCGCCGTGCACATCTGCTGATACGCCCGCTCGATATGGTCCAGCGACGTCTGAATTCTGGTCAGTGCAGGATTCATCCCGGCACTCCGCTGATAGTGCTCGATTCCCTTCTGCCAGGACATGCGGGCCTGTTCGAGGAAACAGTGCGCGAGATCGACCTGCAGATCGACATACATCGGGTTCTTTTCGATCTCCTGCTGGAGAAACGCGATCCGTTCCTGAACCACCTTTTCCGATACCCACTCGGGGAAAAGAATGAACTTCATATAGAAGCCGGCGAACTCCTGGCGGTGGCTCTCCTTCTTGGCTTCCCGTACCGTCCGGAATTGATTCAAGGCGCGGTCAAAAACATGTCCCTTGACCGCCTCCATGCCCAGCGTGAACTGTGGCGTGAGATACGCCGGGTGAATCAGCGACGCTTTGTGGAAACTGTCGACAATCTTCGCCGCCATCCGTTCCGCCGCCACCGGATCCGGAGTCCGTGCCACTACCGCCGCCAGGTGGGTCAGTCCCAGGTTGAAATAGGCGTCGGCGTAGTACAGGTTGATTCCGATCGCTTCTTCGAACTGCACGACCGCAGCCCGGAAATCGCTCTCGGCGAGATACGCCTCACCGAGATTGTTGTGATAATCCGCAAATCGCGGCCGCCGTTTCACGGCTTCCAGCCCTGCGGCAATCGCGTTGGCCGTGCTGCCCAGCGCCAGCTCCGTCATACCAAGCTGATTATACGACTGATGATGTTCGGAGTTCATCTTCAGTGCCGCCAGGCACAGCTCCCGCGACTCCTGCAAAAAGCCCTTATAGTAGAACGCCGTGCCCAACTGATACATCATCTCCGGATCGCCGCCGTCCATCACGCGGCGATGCGTCTGAAGCAGCGCCTCGATCTCTTTCTTCTTCTCTTCGTGCGTCAGTTTGACGAGCGAAAGAACATCCTGCGGGCGAATGTCGCTCGGATGCGGGCAATTGACCGCCTCGGTCAGAATGCCGTCCACATACGTGGTCGTCGCCACACTGCCGATACTGCTGTCGTTGGCCGTTTGAATCAGGTATTCCCGCTCCCGGTCTCTGAGCTTGCTGCTGAGTCGATATGTTTCCATGGCGTCTTGTTCCCGTTACGGATCCGCTTCCCTTATCCTCTTGTCTCCCCGATCTACTGCAGTGTCGTGACCGTCGTCTGGTTGTTCCGTGAAAGACGGTCATAGAGCAGGTACACCGATGTGACGACGCCGACTGCCGCCGCCACTGTCCCCACATCCAGTCCCGTACCGAAGAACCCGCCCCGGCGCTCCGGCACAACATAGGTGTCCTCCTTGCGCACGATATAGCGCGCCGGCCGGCCGCTCTTGGCGTAGCTCTCGAAATTGAACTGATATGACTGCGAGTAGTATTTGTCCTTTGTCAGAATCTTAATGTGTTTCAGGTCGGCACCGGCAGTCGGACCACCGGCCAGCGCGAGCAGGTCGGTGAAGTCCGTATTCTCGACATAGGCGATCGGCCCCGGCCGATTGACCGCTCCCAGAACGTACACCTGGTTCTTCTGCTCGATTTCCGGAGCGATACTGGTGCCCGTAATATTCCCCGGCGCCGAAGGAACATCGATCGCATCCCCGCGCTCCAACTGCGGCAGCTTGTCGATCTTCCCTTCCGCCAGCGCGCGACTGACATTGATGATTTCCACCCGACCGGCATTGGTGCCGCCGCGAATGACCGTCACCCGGCTCAAGTCGGCCGTCTCCGTAATACCGCCCGCTTCGTTGATGATCGTCCAGATGTCGGGAATCTCCTCGAAGGCGCGCTTGCCGGGACTCCGAACCTGGCCGTTGACGAATACATAGTTGTAATTGTACTGGCTGACGCGCACTACCGCCTGAGAGACATTCTTGTTGAGCCGCGACATGAGGCGGACGATTTCATCCTGGAGTTCCGTCGTGGACTTCCCGGCGGCCTGAATCTGTCCGATCACGCCGAGCGTGATATTCCCGTCCTGACCGACTCGTACCTGCGCGTTGAGGGACGGATCCTGCCAGAAGCTCACATCCAGTACATCTTCCGGCCCAATCTGGTACTCTTTGGCGATTATCGATCCGGCCGTGATCAGCAGAACAGCGAAGATCAAAAGACCGAGTCTTTTCCGATTGGCGCGATATCCGTATCTCATAGCTAACCGCTTTCCTTACAGAAGCTTCTACTAAAATCGGCACCGAAAGCACATTTGTTGAGCGCTCGAATATACGATTCGGTTAATGTCGGTGTAAATACAAAAACTGCGGTTGTCTCAAGAGGTTCCGGT
>PQAP01000229.1 GCA_003105265.1 candidate division GN15 bacterium
TTTTAAGCTGATCGCGTCAATTCACTCGCCGAAGTCGCGGGAGTCGTCAGGCGGCCGATGTTACTTTCTGGCCGACATGATCGTACACCCGCTTCAACTCACGGCTCGGGCTGAATTCCATGAACGACGTATCTTCTTTCACCCACACAGTGTGCCCGGCGGGCCAGTAGAACGCCTCGCCCGCTCTGCATACCTCTTCTTCTCCCGATGCATATCGGACATGCACAGCCCCTTCAAGGACATACCCCCAGTGCGGACACTGACACATGTCACCGGGCAGCCCGGCCAGGAGCGGAGTCGCATCAGCCCCGGCTTTCATTCTGACATAAACCACTGCTGTCTCTCCCCATTCAGCCAACTGAAACGTTGCCACGGGCAACGTGAGAGCGGCCGCCAGATCTTCTTTGCGTCGTTTCATAGAAACAGACCTCCACTTACTATTGATAAAGGGTTACCGTGACACCTGATCATACTGACGTACAATGGACAATTTCGGTCCATTATACACATTATAGAAGAACCGTCCCTGTGCGTCAAGCGTCATTTTCGCCGCCCCGTAATAACAAAAACCCGCCTTGCGGCGGGTCTTGCGGCATTCGAGTGCGAGTACAATCACTTCCCAAACAGCGTCTTCCCCTCCGACTTCAAATCCTTGCACCCCTGTGAGACCCGCTTGGCCATGTTCTTCTCGGATTCTTTCAAATACGAACGCGGGTCGAATTTCTTCTTGTCCGCCACCTCGCCGTCATGGTGCAACAACACCGCGCGGTTGGCGTCGACATGCTTCACGATCGCTTCCGTGAACGCATACTGCGTGTCGGTGTCGATATTCATCTTCACCACGCCGTACTCCAGCGTCTCGTGGATGTCCTTTAGCTCCGACCCGGACCCGCCGTGGAACACCAGATCAAAATACGCTTTGGGCCCGAACTGTTTCACCACCGCATCCTGACCCTCTTTGAGGATTTTCGGTTTTAGCACCACGTTCCCCGGCTTATAGATGCCGTGGACATTGCCGAACGTCGCTGCCAGCATATACCGTCCGCCAATCGGACTGAGCGCTTTGTACACCTCGACCATGTCCTCCGGTGTCGTGTACAGCTTAGACTTGGGATGACCGGATGTGTCCACGCCATCCTCTTCGCCGCCGACTACGCCGATCTCAACTTCGAGAATAATCTGGTTGTCCTTGCACATCTTGAGCAGTTCAACCGATTTGGTCAGATTCTCTCTGGTCGGCCACGAGCTGCCGTCGAACATGTGCGACTGGAACAGGTTGCTCTTCCCGGCNGCGCGGCGTCGGGCTGTCTCTTTGATTAACGGGACCATGAACTTGTCCAGTTTCTCCGGCNCGCAGTGNTCGGTNTGNAGNGCNATATAGANNTTNTATTTCTCNGCCATGCGGCGCACGTGCTTGGCCANNGTNATNGCNCCNANNACCATGTCTTTGACATTAAGGCCGGAGGCGAACTCGGCGCCGCCGGTNGAGACCTGNATAATCCCGTCCGATCCGGAATCAGCAAACCCTTTCAGCGCGGCGTTGCAGGTTTCGGTNGANGTNACATTGATNGCCGGGAANGCGTAGCTTCCCTGCTGAGCGGCATCGAGCATCTTTCCNTAGATTTCCGGTGTGGCAACTGGCATGGTACGTCTCCTGATTCTATCGTTATTTTCTCACTTGTCTCAACTCACAATCGAACCGGATTCCCGCCTTCGCGGGAATGACAATTGATCAAAACACCGGTGGTTTCGACCGGGTTCAAACTGCACCGCGCATAGCCCAAAGTCAAGCTTTGAGAGGCCCTGCTTCGCACCGGATTCTCCTCTGTGGCACTTGACTTTGACGGTGCTGCGACTTAATTCCCTTCACTGTCGTTTTTGAGCAACATTCGGAGGCATNTGNCATGCGTGCAANTCNCTCNATCTCAATCCTGATCTGTCTGGCNCTCTGTGCCGCGGCTGTCGTCGCCACCCCCGGTGATACNGTCAAGTCAATCCCCCTGCCATCCGCGTACACGCAGGGNCTGGCTTTCGATGGAAAGTATCTCTGGAGTNCNGACCGACGCTCCGATCTNTTCTACAAATTCGATCCGGCTGANGGAAAGTGCCTTGATTCCTTTTCTTCNCCAGCGTACCAGATCACAGGGATAACATTCGACGGCAAATGGCTCTGGGCGGTCGATGCCGAGGCCGGGCAGATTTTTGCCATTGATCCAACCACCAGACTTGTCGAGCGCACCCTCAGCGGCCCGGTCTCGCAACCCGGTGGACTCGCGTGGGACGGCAGGTATCTGTGGATCGCCGATGCCGGCGAAGGCAAACTGCATAAGATCGACCCGAACGACGGCACCACTATCATTTCCCTGCCGGCTCCAACCAGAAACCCGGGGCCAATCGCTTACGACGGTCATTATCTCTGGGTGGGGGATCGCAACCGCGATGAAATCTACATGGTTCACCTCGATCGCGGCGATGTGATCGTCACTCTTGCCGCTCCCGGAAAATACACATCCGGTCTGGCGCTCGACGCGAAGAATCT
>PQAP01000230.1 GCA_003105265.1 candidate division GN15 bacterium
CAGGAACTGGCCAACGCCAAGGTTAACATGAAGAACGGCCTGATCTCCCAGATCGAAAGCAAAGCCGGCCGGGTCAACAACATGGCCAACTATGAGTATCTCGGCTACGGCTATCACTTCGTACTCGATCAGCTGGCACAGGCCGACGGAATCACGCTTGCGGAAATCAACGATTTCGTCAAAACCAAGCTGACCAATGATCGGCGCTATACCTCGGTGGTAGGGAAAATATAACCTCACCGGTCATCGCGTCCAATTTATCGCCAAATGTCTGCCGCTGCGGCCAAGCCGTAGCGGCAGTCGTTTAGCTACTGCCGGGCTGTGCCGGCTTGTAACCGTCAGGGATTGTGGTATATTTATGTATGATGTGCGCTTATCAGACGGTGGTCTAGGCGGTGGCTGTTTCCGGAATCATATTTGATATCAGACGGTTTTGCCTGCACGACGGACCGGGGATTCGAACGACAGTCTTCTTCAAGGGCTGTCCGCTCGACTGCTGCTGGTGTCATAATCCCGAGGCCCGAGTGCCATACCCGGAATCATTCATCCTGAATCGGGACACAAACCCGGCACTGACAGGTCCTCGGCAGACTCAAATTGGGTATGAGGCCGATGTCGACTCGGTGGTCGCAGAACTGGTCCGGGATGTTCCCTTCTATGATCAGTCCGGCGGCGGCGTGACCTTCTCGGGAGGCGAACCGACCGCGCAGCCGGATTTTCTGGAAGCGTTGTTGCGCGCCTGCAAGACGAGCGGGCTTCACACGGCCGTCGACACCTGCGGATACGTTTCGTTCGAAGTCTTTGAGCGAATCTGTGGCCTGACCGATCTCTTTCTGTTCGATCTCAAGTTGATGGATAGCGCCGCGCATCGTGAATTCACCGGCGTGCCGAATGACCTCATACTCGACAATCTCAGGAAGCTGTCACCTCTGGCCCGTGATCTCTGGATTCGCGTGCCGCTGGTGCCGGGAATTACGGACACGGAAGAGAATCTGGATGCGATCGCGGAGTTCATTAAGCCGTTACCTGCCGTCCACCGCATCAGTCTCCTGCCGTACAACAAGCTGGGTGAAGACAAGATCGCTCGCTACCAGCTGACTCGCCGGAATCTGAATCAAACGCCACAGACTCGCCCGGAGCTGACACGGAAAGCGGAACGATTCGGCGCGCTCGGCATTGAAGTGATGATTGGAGGTTGAACGCCCATGAACGACCGGATACGCAAACTCAGAGAGCAGAGCTTGACCGCAGTGCCGACCATTTCACTCGAGCGAGCGCAACTGCTGACCGAATTCTACAAAAGCGGCGCAGCCGAACGGGAGCCAGTTCCGGTGGCGCGCGCGATGGCGTTTAAATACCTGCTGGAGCATGAAACCATTTGCATCAACGAGGGAGAACTGATAGTCGGCGAGCGCGGACCGTCCCCCAAGGCAGCGCCGACCTATCCGGAAATATGCACGCATTCCATGCAGGATTTCGACATTCTGCATAACCGCGAAAAGGTGTCTTTCAAGGTGGATGAAACCGCGCGCCAGATTCAACACAACACCGTTATGCCGTTCTGGTCGGGCCGATCGATGCGGGATCGGATTTTCCGGGAAGTCGACCGGGAATGGATAGACGCGTATCAGGCCGGAATCTTCACGGAGTTCCAGGAACAGCGGGCGCCCGGACATACGGTCAACGGCAACAAGATATACCGTCACGGTTTCCGCGATTTCAAGCGGCAGATACAGCAGAGCATCGAGCGCCTGGATTTCTATGCGGACCCCGAGGCATTCTCAAAGCGTGAGCAGCTCCGGGCCATGTCGATTGCCGCCGATGCCATCATCGCCCTTGCGGAGCGATACGCGGAGAAGCTGACTGAATTGGCGGCGACCGAGTCAGACCCGGTTCGCCAGGCCGAACTGCGCCAAATGGTGGCGATCTGCCGTCACGTCCCGGCCAATGCTCCTCGCAACTTGTGGGAGGCGCTGCAGTGTTACTGGTTCGTGCACCTGGGGGTCATAACAGAATTGAATACGTGGGACTCGTTCAATCCGGGGCGGCTTGATCAACATCTGCTGCCGTTCTACCGTGCGGACATCGCCAATGGAACGCTGGATCAGGCGCGCGCGACCGAACTGCTCCAGGCCTTCTGGGTGAAGTTCAACAATCAGCCGGCGCCGCCCAAAGTGGGCGTGACAGCGCAGGAAAGCAATACCTACACCGACTTCTGTCTGATCAATCTCGGCGGCGTGACGGAAGCAGGAGAAGATGCCGCCAACGAATTGACTTTCCTCCTGCTTGACGTCATCGAGGAAATGCGCCTTCTGCAGCCGAGTTCGATGGTGCAGGTGAGCAAGAAAAGCCCCGAACGGCTGCTTCATCGCGCACTCAAGATCATCCGCACCGGCTACGGTCAACCCTCGTTGTTCAATACCGACGCAATAGTGGCGGAACTGCTAAGACAGGGGAAATCGGTAGTCGATGCTCGCAATGGCGGCGCCAGCGGTTGCGTGGAGAGCGGTGCCTTCGGCAAGGAAGCATACATCCTTACTGGCTATTTCAATCTGGTCAAGGTGCTGGAAATAACGCTCAACAACGG
>PQAP01000231.1 GCA_003105265.1 candidate division GN15 bacterium
GGAGCCAAGCTGAAAGTGCTGGCAAGCGAACTGGTCGACGGAGCCGGAGAAAACGCGCTGCGCCCCGGTTCGATCATACCGGACAAGCGGCGCCTGTTAGTGCAATGCCGCGATTCGGTCATCCAAATGACCAGACTGGTCCCGGCCGGAAAATCGGAAATGGATGGAGCTTCGTTCCTCAACGGCTTCCGTCCCAATCCACATGAACTGCTCGGTGACATTATCACAGGGGGCAAGGAGAAATCGTGAAAAAGGAAATCTTAATCAACACCACCGAATATGAAACCCGTCTGGCGATTCTGGAGGATGACAAGTTAGTCGAACTCCAGGTGGAACGACCGGACTCCGAGCGGATGGTGGGAGACATTTACAAAGCCAAAGTCAAGACCGTGCTGCCCGGCATGCAGGCGGCGTTTGTCGATATCGGCATGGAGAAAGCGGCGTATCTGCATTCATCCGATATTGGCAAAGAATACAAAGGGCGGTTCGACTCGGAAGATGTCGAAGAAGAGGCGCCGGTGGAGGTTATTCGCAAGACCCGCCGCGCCGGGATCGAGACCGTGCTGAAACGGAATCAGGAGATACTCGTTCAAGTCATCAAGGAGCCGATCTCCACCAAAGGCCCGCGCGTGGAATCCGAAATATCCATTCCCGGCCGGTATCTCGTTTTGGTTCCCGATGACGACCATGTTCGCGTGTCCAAGAGAATTACCGAGTGGGCCGAAAAGAAACGGCTCAAGAAGGTCCTCTCGCCGCTTCGTCCCGAAGGGTTCGGGCTGATCATTCGCACCGAGGCCGAAGGCCGCGGCGAAGCCGAGTTTGCCGCNGANATCAAACGCCTGCTCAAACTNTGGGCTAAACTGAAACGGAAAGCGGATACCATGTCGGCGCCGGCNCTGATTCACAAGGAGTCCGAGATGGTGGTGTCGATGCTTCGGGATGTGTTCACCGACGACGTCCAGAAGGTGATTGTCGACAACCGCGAGGACTACAAGAAAGTGATGCATTATGTGCGGCAGGTAACGCCGCATCTCAAAAACCGGGTCATTCTGCACAAGGATCAGAAGTCACTCTTCGACCAGTACAACCTTGAGCCGGAGATCGACAAGATGCTCGCCCGCAAAGTATGGATCAAGAAGGGGGCGTATATCGTGATCGACCAGACCGAGGCGATGGTGGCAATCGATGTCAACACCGGTCGGTTTGTCGGCGGGCGGAATCAGGAGCAGACGATTTTCGAAACCAATACCATCGCCGCCCGGGAAATTGCGCGGCAGATCCGGCTCCGTGATATCGGCGGGTTGATTGTCTGCGACTTTATCGATATGTACAACCGGGAAAATCGCCGCAAGTTGTACGACGAGTTCAACCGGGCGTTTAAGAACGACCGCGCCAAGCGGGCGATCAACCCGGTGACTGATTTCGGGCTGGTTGAAATGACACGCGAGCGGGTGCGGCCGTCACATACGCATCTGCTGTCCGAGACCTGTCCCACCTGCTTCGGCCTGGGGCGGGTGATTTCAAAAGAGAATCTGGCCATGAAAATCGAGCGGTGGTTCCTTCGGGCGAAGACGGACCGGAAGTTCGAGCGGTTTCATCTGGTGGTCAGCCCGCCGCTGGCCGGCACGATGGCCGAGAACGGCGTCAATCGCGTCGAACGTCTTATGAAGGCGCACAAATTCCGGATCAATCTGATCCGCGATACGACACTCGCGCAGCCGGAGTACAAGATATACAACGCCGATGACAATAAAGAGGTGACGGAGTTGTACAAGGTGTAAGTTGGGAGGCGGCGGGGCCGGAAAGTCGCGGCGATTGTGGCTTGCCAACGTCGCCCCGGCGGAATATACTGGTGTGTCATGAATCAGGAATCGCGAACCGTCGAAATTGAAATCAAGCTCAAGCTGGAGTCGTTCACCGACTACCTGAAGCTGGTCGGCTATCTCGGGAAGATCGAAAGCGAAGAGCAGCAGATTAACGGCTTCTTCGACACCGAGGACCGTCGCTTGGCCAAAGGCGGCTGGGCGCTCCGGGTAAGAGCGGAGAACAAGCGTGGGCTGGTAACGCTCAAAAGCATTCCCACGCAGGCGGGAGCGGCCGTCATCCGGCAGGAAATCGAATCCGAGATTACTCGCGGCACTGCCCTGGATGCGCTTGATCTCCGGATCGATGTGCTCTCCATACCGGTCATGCCGGTTACTTTCGTGAGAAAAGAATTCCCCGATCTGGCGGTGGCCCGCCTGATCCAGTTCCAGAACACGCGTCAGAAAAAGCTCTTCCGCATCTGCGACTACAACTACCTGCTCGAGATCGACAAGACGGAGTATAACGACGGTTCGGTCGACTACGAGCTGGAAGTGGAGCTGGCCGACTCGACGCATATCGAGACGGTCGAGAGTCATCTCCACAAACTGTTCCAGTCGCTCGGCATTCGGTTCGAACGGCAGGACGAGAGCAAGTTTGCCCGGGCTTTGAAAAAAGCCCGGATCCACTGAGGGCTCGATCCCGGGTTGCCTCAAATCCAATTGCCCCGCAGCGAGTTGCCATCTATATTCTTCCGCAAAAAGACGGGAGCGAATTATGTCGGAACGGGTAAAAAAGTTCAAAGAAGAGCGTGAGCGGCTGAACGAAATTGTTCTGGCCCGCGAGAACCTGAATATCAAGCGGTTTTTCGGTCTCGATTCGGCCGTCTACCGCGACGGCGCTCTGGATGCCAAAACCAAGGAGTTACTCGGACTGGTTGCATCACTGGTGCTTCGTTGCGACGACTGTATCGCGTATCACGTGATCAGGGCGAAGGAGCTGGGAATCGGTGATCAGGAATTCGATGAGGTGATGTCGATCGGTCTGGTGGTCGGCGGGTCTATCACGATCCCGCACCTTCGCCGGGCCTACCGTTTGTGGGAAGAGATGAAAGCATGAAACGAACGATCTTGATTCTGACAGCATTAGCTGCGATTGAAGGCACCGCCGTTTTCGGAGCTGATAAGAAAATCGAGAAAGGGAAAGACTGGTACCTCAAGCAGTATCCGTATCTGGATACCGGGTATTTCTGCACGTTCGAGACAGAGTTCAAATTGCCGGAAGGGTTCCGGCGCCTAGAGCCGAAGACGCTCACTCCGTTTCAGACCTGGGTCTCCAACATGCCGCTCTGGGACGACGGCAAGGCGGTCTTTCAGGCCACCAGTTCCGCGATTCCCCGGGACAAGATCTCGCGTCCGGTACGATACAACTGGCGGACGGGGAATTTTCGGGATTGCGTCATTCCGCTGCAAATGCTGGCCGATTACGAGTACTGGACCGACAATCCGTACGATCTCTACATCATCACGAAAATGGGGGACACCGTGACTTATCGTCGCTTTCTTGAAAGCGAGATATCGTATACCCCGAACATGAATATCAGCTTCAGGCCGTCGATGAAGCGGCCGCCGTCGGACGCGGAATTCACCAGGTTCGTTGATCTCTGCGCGTTCAACACGTCCTATGCCAGTCTCGAGGCGAACTGCAGGCCGGTCACCGGCGCCGATCTGCGCCCCGGCGATCTCTACGTGGGGCGGGACAGTCTTGGCGAACGGGGCAAGGTGTACGTGATTATGGTCGTGGCCGCGGATGGTCGCGGCGAATACCGGTATGTTGTCGGGACCGGCTGCNCNGAACCGTGTGATCTGTATCTTCCGCTCTTTCATAACGATCGCAATAATCCCTGGCTGACGCCGGACGAACTGAAAGGGCTTCTGGCGACCTANCCGGTAACCGGGTTTTATCGTCTCAGGGCTCCGGGGAAGAAGTAATCGGCGGCGCGTCGGTTTCGGTCGCGTTATTTCCGGCGAACCAGCACGATCGGTCGCGTCGTTTCGATCGCGTGATCGATCGGCTTGCTGAAATCCCATTCCTGCCACCAGCCGACGAACTCAAAGTCGGTGCGGCTTTCGATAAACAGCAGAAACTCCTGTGGGAAAATGGCCCGGTTACGCTCCACCATCTCGAATCTCTGACTTCGGCCGTGGTCATCGATATGGACTGTCCAGATCTCTTCGTACATCTGGCCGGCCGGGTCGACCAGTCGGGTGTCAAAATGCGATTCCACGCAGATGCCGTCCATTTCCGCGGACAGGCAACTGGTGGCATGTTTCATCATGTCACCGAATTGGACACACCAATCGAGAAAATATAATCCGCCCGGCCGCAGTACCCGGGCCATGCAGTTGAAGTGGCTGGTCATCTCGGCGGCGGTATTGAGATACAGGGAACCGAGCATGACGAAAGCGAAATCGGCCTGAGGGAGATGGGCGAACTCCACCATGTCTGATTCGAAGAAAAGCGGCTGGGGTCGCAGGTCGCGCCACTTGTGGATGGCGTAATCGAGCATGTTGCGGTTGCAGTCGAGCCCCATGTAGTCGTAGCCGCGCTTGACCAGTGCACCGGCGTGGGGCGCGGGCCCGCTGGCCACCTCGAACACCCGGCGAACCGGGATGGGGGAGTATCGCCTGATCGTCTCGGTGAGGAATTCCGCCTCCTTCTCGATATCCCGATACGACACGGCGATTTCGTAATAATGCGGATAGTCGTACAGCTGCATACCGTCGTCCCGATGTACTCTATTAATTATAAAGACGGCAGAAGTCCATGATGTCCCAAGCGACGCCGAACGATCCGGAGCGCTCCGCCGTGAAACTGTGCATTTTCCGAACGCGCGGCGGCGATCTCCGGGGGCTGTTCAAAAATCGAACAACTCGGCAAGCCACCGGAGCGGTCACGCACCGAATTTGGTGGAGAACCGGGACGCCAAAACATTCTTTGCCTAAGCCGGGCGGTTACATTATCATGTTTGTTCGGATGGCCGCCGAGGGTCTCCGAAATCGCTATCTGGTAAGTAAATGGCTGTACAAGACGACGACGGATTGATCATCGCTGAGGCGCTGGGCGGGAGCCAGAAGGCGTACACGGCGCTCATGGAGAAGCACCGTCCGGCGATCTTCCATATCATCAACAAAATCGTCCGCAACAACGAAGCCGCCAACGATCTGGTGCAGGAAACGTTCATGAAGGCGTTTTCGGCGCTGGCTTCCTATCGCTCCGAGTACCGCTTTTCGACCTGGTTGTACAAGATTGCGGCCAACTGCTCCATAGATTACCTCCGCAAACGGCGTCTTCAGGCGCTGTCTCTGGATCGTCCAATCGAGACCGGCGACGGTACGGTGGAGATCGAAGTCGCCGACTACTCGTACCATCCCGAACGGGAACTGGAGCGCAAAGAACAGAGCTTCAGTATCGAGGAGGCAATCGATTCGCTGCCAAAGAATTACCGTGACGTGATCGTTTATCGCCATAAAGAAGATAAATCCTACGAAGAAATCGCCGATTTACTGGATATACCGGTCGGGACCGTCAAGGCGCGGATCTTCAGAGCCCGCGAGCTGCTGAAGAAGAAGCTTCGGCACGTCTGAGCGGCCGGCTGTCGGCTATAGGTAGTAACATGCGCAAGCTCATCGTAATCGGCACCATACTTCTCCTTCTGACGCTGGCTGCGGGCGCCTCTGCCGAGCAATTCACTTTTCAGTACCAGAAAATTCTGGAGACCTCCGGTCCGACCAAACTGCTGCTGGCCAACCGGCTGGGGCATGTCGAAATCAGCGCCCATGATTCGGATTACGTGGTAATCGACGCCGTCAAGAAGATCAAGGCCGGAACGAAGAAGGAAGCATCCGAGGTGGCGGACAGGATCGAAATCCGGGTCGACGAAGGGAAGAATCAGATCTCGATAGCCACCAACTATCTGAATCTGAGAGACCGCGCCGTCTCGTTCTGGAAAAACCTGGTCGGCGGCTCCAATGAGGCGTACGGTGCCGTCGAGTACTCCATCAGAGTTCCGCTAAACTGCGACCTCAGCATTGACAATGGTTACGGCGGCGTGACGATTGCGCAGATCACCGGCGATGTCGAGATACAGAGCGGCGAGGGGGGCGTCACCATGGACCAGATCACCGGCAAGGTGACCGTCCGAAGCTCAGCCGGCGATGTCCGGCTGGGAAGTGTCGAGGGACCGGTCGATCTCGCCGTTACCGACGGCTCCACGCGAGGGGAATTGCTGTTCGGACCGGTGACGGTGCGTCAGCCGGCGGGCGACATCGACCTGCAGTGGGTGCAGGGAGATATTCGCATCAAATCGACCTCGGCGAAAATTGCTATTCGCCAGGAAACGGGCTCGCTGGATCTTTCGAATGCCACAGGCAGCATTGCCGCCCGGACCAATCTGGACAGCGATCACGATTTCTTTGTTGAAACGGAAAGCGGAGATATCGAGCTTACAGTACCCGAGAGTGCCTCGGGGACACTGGATATACGCTCGCAGGCCGGCAATATCAGGACCGATGTGCCGGTGACGATTACTGCCATGTCGAAGCGGCAGTTGAAAGGGGCGTTTGGTTCCGGCGGGGTGAAAATCTCGCTGGTCTCGACGTCGGGCGATGTAACCGTCGCCCAGTTTTAGTCGTACCAGTATACATGGGACGTAGTGTGAAACGAACGGTGACAGCGCTCGGCTCGCTGACACTGGCGATACTGCTAATCGCCGGTGCGGGCGCCGGGATACGCGCCCAGTCCCCGGCAGCGTCCGCTCCCCAGACCTCTCCGGATACCGTTCTCTCGGAAATCCAGCTCTCACGCGAAGGCGTTACCGCGATTGACACGCTCGGGCGGCGGCTGGTCTACGATTTTGACAACAACACGTTTATCCTCGATAAAGAGACACCGCGCTCGACCGGCCGGACCGACCGGACCCGCCGTTCCGAAGCGGTGCCGGATCCCGTCGAGCAGCGCTGCACTCAGCTCAAAGTCGTTAAGCCGTTCCAAAGGGCCGTGCTGGTCGGCTACGATGAATATGTCGATGGCGGCATTATCGCCTACGGCCGGGTGGTGGTCAAAGGGTGGGTCAAAGGGGATGTGCAGTCGCTCAACGGCCGCGTGCTGATCACGGAATCCGGTCAGGTGGACGGGGATGTCAAGGCCCCGGAAATTGTCGTGAACGACGGCGGCATCGTGCTCGGTTCACGAATCACGGCCAACGCGCTCGATTTCACCGGCGAAGTGCTCCGGCGACCGTTTTCGATCGACGGCGTGATCATCGTCTGCTGCTTCATTGCCTTCCTGCTGGTCGCCGCGTTTCTGGTGTTGTCGCTTTTCCCGCGCCATCAGGAACTGTTCGAGCAGGCGATGTTTGAGTTCAAACTCAAGACCGTTCTCCTCGGCGTGCTGATAGTGTTTCTAATCTGGCTCCCTGTGGCTCTGCTGGCAATCACCATTGTCGGGATCATTCTCATCCCGTTCGTGCCGTTTGTATATGTCACGGCCATGACGGTCGGGGTCGTATCGACCGGCCGCCGGATCGGTTTCCTGGTACTGCGAAAGATTCCCGGTCATCACCAAAGTCGCCTGTTCGAGGCGTTTGTCGGTATCTGCGCGCTCATGGGCGTCTGGATGATCGTGGCCCTGCTTCTCGGGTCGGGCGAAGAAGGGACCACTGAATACGGTTTCGGGATATTCGCGCTGGTGGTAGCCATAGTGCTGTCCTCGTTTCCGGTTTGCAGCGGCCTGGGGGCGGCGTTTCTGACGCGCATGGGAACCAGGCAGTATCGCCCAAAGGAACGGCCGGAGTGGGCCCGCGGCATGGGTGCTCCCGCGCCGGCGCCGCCGCCGATTCCGCAAATGCCCGACATGGTAATGCCGCCGCCGCGCCCAACTCCCGGCGAAGGCCCGCGGCCGGTGAAACCGCCGGACGATGTATCCGGCGGCCCGGGCTCGACAATGCGACCACCGCTGCCCTCCGGCGGCCAGTAAACCGCACCGAAACATTTACCTCAATCCCCACGTACCAAAACGGCATACTGGCTCGTTAACCAAGGAGGCCGTCCCGACATGAAATTGATAATGCTGCTTTCACTGGGTCTTTTTGCCGTGACTTTCGCATCCGGATCCGCCCGAACGATGGACCAGGAGAAGAAAGTTATTCCCGCCGACGGTGCCCAGCGCGTCAATCTCGATCTCAATTTTGGTCTCGGTGAACTGACGATTTCCCCCGGCTCCGACGCCGATGTCGCGGTCATCGACCTGGATCGCGATCTGTCGCGCGTGCGCGAATCCTTCGAATACGAAACGCGCGGCGGTACGGCCTATGTCACGCTCGAATCCCGACCCCGCTCGAAGTCGCATAATCTGGACTCCCATGACAATATCTGGGACATGACGCTCTCAAACCGGCTGCCGATTGACGCGCGGCTCGAGATCGGCGTGTGTGAAGCCGACGTGGAGTTGGGCGGCCTGCCGCTGACCGGCCTGAAGGTGGAGATGGGAGCGGCTTCCGGGACCATTAGCTTCTCGGAGCCGAATCCCAAGCGTCTGAAGGAAATCAATATCGAGGCAGGGGCGTCATCGCTCAAACTGCTCGACCTGGGCAACGCCCGATTCGACTACATGAAGTTCAGCGGCGGCGCGGGATCGTTTGATCTGGATTTCCGCGGCAAGTTTGAAGGCGAAAGCGAAGTGGTCATCGAAGTCGGCGTCGCCTCGGCCGACATCATCCTCCCGGAAGGCGTGGCGGTCCGGATCGAGGCGGAGGAAGACAACTGGTTCTCCTCGATCGACATCCCGAAGCGAAAACTGGAGCGGGTCGACGACGGCGTGTACGAATCGCGGGATTACGCGGAAGCCGCAAACCGGATTCTACTGAAGATCGAGGTCGGTCTCGGCTCGGTCGACGTTCGCTGGAAACCATAGAAGCGTTCTCGTTCCTCTCAGAAAGCCGCCACCGGGCGGCTTTTTGTTTGCATGCAGAAAACGCCCGGCCCGTCGATACTGCAAATATCTTGTTGCCGCCGCGTCGGCGCTACCGGTATACTTCGCACGGCAAAACCGGGCACGTGCGGCTTCCGAACCAAAGGGGAGGTTGGGTGTTATAAGCGGATGCTATATGACGAGGAGTACATGAAACATATTGCGTTACCGATGCTCGCCCTGCTGGCCGCCGTTTCGGTGAGTGCAGCGGACGGGTCCCTACAAAACGATATTTACCGGGCTCGCGATCGGGTGCTTCCGGCGCTCGTGCATATTCAGCCCGTCGTCAAGGACTACAATACCGGCGAACTGAAGAAGCAGGCCATCGTGGGATCGGGCGTGATCTTCAACAAGGACGGATACGTGGTGACCAACTATCATGTCGCCGGCAAGGCCGAACGGATTATCTGCACGCTCGGCGATCGCGAGCAGGTCAGCGCGCGATTCATCGGCGGTGACCCGCCGACCGACCTGGCGATCATCAAGCTCGATTTGAGCGATCACAAGGGGCCGCTCCCGGTGGCCGAATTCGGGAACTCCGATTCGGTGCAGGTCGGTCAGTATGTGCTCGCGATGGGGTCGCCGCTGGCGCTGTCGCGCACGGTTTCGGGCGGCGTGATTTCGACGAAGGATCGCTATTTTTCGCAGGAAGTGCGCCTGCCGAGCGGCGAGCAGACCGGCAACTATAATCTGTGGATACAGACCGATGCCGCAATTAATCCCGGCAATTCGGGCGGGCCGCTGGTGGACCTGGACGGCCGTGTGATCGGCATCAATTCGCGCGCCATGATGTTCGCCAACAGCATCGGCTACGCCATCCCTGTGAATATTGTCAAGGAAGTGGTGCACGCTATACTGACTGAAGGCAAGGTAACACGCAGCTACATTGGCGCGCATTATCAGGCGTTGCAGGAGATGGAAGAGTATTTCGGTACCGACGGTGTGAACGGGGTTCTGGTTTCGTCCATCGACGCGGGCTCGCCGGCGGAGGAAGGTTTACTTCGCGCCGGCGACATCATTCAGCAGATGAACGGCCAGGCGGTATCGGCGAAGTTCGTGGAAGAGCTGCCGGCGTTTTACAAGAAGATCGCCACCCTGCCGCCCGGGTCGGTGATTGACTTCCGCGTGCAGCGCGGAACCGATACGCTGCACCTGTCGGTAAAGACCCGCCTGCTGGGCGACCTGCAGGGTGAGGACTTTGAGTGTGCCGGCTGGGATTTCACGGTTAAAGGCATCACTCGCCAGATGCAGCTCGAAAACCAGTTGAAAGATTCGCTCGGCGTGTTCGTCGAGGGCGTGAAGCGTTCCGGCGCCGCCGATGATGGCGGCCTGAGGGCCGGCGACGTGATCGTCGCGATCAACAAGCAGGAGATCACCGACTTGCCCGGCTTCGTGGCGCAGTACCACGATCTGGTGCAGGCCAAGACACAGAAGATACTTCTCGGAATAAAACGGGGCGGCTCCAGCCGTCTGGTCGTGCTCAAGCCGAGCGCAAATGAGGAAACTACATTAAATGATTAAACGCAGTATCCGGGCAATTCTGGCCGTCGCTGTCGCGGCGGTCCTGGCTGTGACGCCGGGGCCGGCCGCCCGGGCGCAGGCGCAAACATTCGATTTCGCGCGCCTGCAGTCCTCCGTTCGCGACTATACCGTGGTCCTGAAAGTCAAAGTCGAGATCGCGTTCGGCATGCAGACCAACGAACAGGAAGTGCGTCTGCTCGGTACCGTGGTGACCCCTGAAGGGCTGATTCTTTTCGACGGCTCCACGGTGTCCAGTGAGCAGCACAGTTCGATGAGCGGCGCTTCGTTTCGGGTTACGCCCGTCAGCATTGAAGTGACCACGCTCGCCGGCAGGAAATACAGCGCCGAGTTGGTGGGTGTCGATCGTTTTACCCAGCTCGGGTTTGCGCGCATCACCAACGCCGGCAACACCCGCTTCGCGCCGGTGCAATTCGCCATGAACCAGCAGTTCAAAGTCGGCTCCTGGCTGACGGCCTATATGCTGCTGCCGGAGTTCGTCACACCGCCGGTCGCATCCGATGTCGGCATGATTTCCAGCTTGATCGAGTCGCCGGAGAAATTTCCGCTCACCGTCGGTTTCGGCGGCCTCGAAATGGCGTCGGTGCTGTACGACGAGCGCCTCACACCGGTAGGCGTGCTCGGCACTCTCATGGATCCAACCTCCGTGTCGACCGATGCCGGCGGGATGATTTCCGGCTCCGGCGAGGGAGATGTTCAATTGCTGGGCGTGGTGACCGGGGAACGGATTCAGAAACTGGTGGCCTCGCCACCCAGGAAAGGCGAAGACGAACGCTCCTGGCTGGGAATTACCCTGCAAGCGCTGACCAAAGATATCGCCGAATTCCTGAATATCGGCGCCAGCGGCGGCATTATCGTAACCGATGTCGTCAAGGGTTCGCCGGCTGATAAGAGCGGTATGAAGGTCGGCGACGTGATTCACGAGATCAACGGGCAGCCGGTCGAGGTCGATATGGAAGAGAAAGTTCCGATCTTCCAGCGCCGCATCGCCGAAATGGCGCCCGGCACCCAGGTCGAGTTCTCGGTGTTTCGTCCACACGATCAGAAAGTCGACACGCTGCGCATCGTAGCCACGCTGGAGAAGGCGCCGCTCACGGCCGCCAACGCTCCGTCGTACGAGAGCAAGGAATTCGAGTTCAAGGTTCGCAATATCGTCTTCTCCGACTATATCCAGAACAACCTCGATGTCGGCTCGCTGTCGGGCGTGGTGATATCGGATATCAAGCAGAGCGGCCTCGCCGACGTCGGCGGGCTGGAAATCGGCGATATTATCCAGCGCATCGCCAATACGCCGGTAACGTCGGTCGAAGAGGCCCAGGCGGCGCTGACGAAGATTGTCGCGGAGAAGCCGCGCGAAGTCGTCTTCTTCATCTGGCGCAACAACAAGACCATGTTCGTCAACGTCAAGACCGACTGGAAAATGCAGTAAGCGGCAATCGGCGTTTTGCGGTTATGAGCCGCGAGAGCGTTTCGATGCTCTCGCGGCCTTTTTGCGCCGTTCAAAATCTGCACATCGGCAGCCCACCGACTACATGCAATCACTTGCGTCCCGGTGCGTCAGGCACTATCTTGTTCTGCAAGGTCCCTGTAACGGGACCATGAGTTGTATACCGCTAATGTACTCGAGGACGCCGCAATAAATCGTTACTGCCGTTAAGGTTACATGAGCGCAATTCGGATGCCTCGGCTGCCCGCCGACAAGGTCGCATTGCTGTGGCGGATGGCACAGGGTTTGCGCAAACCCCTCGTGGACCAAGGTCGAAATTGGTCGGCCCGGTTCATTGAGGAAAGAAGAATGGTAGAAATGATATATGGCGAAAGGAAGGCAATCATGAGCTCAAGAGTCGGCGCAATCATCATCGTGGCACTCTTGCTCGGTTCGGGGTTGGCGATCGCGGACCCGACCGTCTACACCGGTGTGGTGACGGTTGATTCGGTCACGGCCCATCCGGGGGACCATTTCAGCGTGCCGGTCCGCATGAAGGACAACAATGCTGCGCTTACCGCGCTCTTTATCCCGCTCAAGTTTGCGCATACCGGGCTGGTGTATGATTCCATCTCGCTGGTCGGCTCCGACATTCCTTCCGACTTCGGCGCTCAGGCGGGTTTCGATGCCACCGGCGGTATTCTGAGAATCATGGTAATTGCCTCGTTCCAGAGTCCGATTCCCACGCTGACGTTATCGAACGGCGTGCTCTGCCGAATTCATTACCACCTGACTCCGCAGGCGGTGCAGGGAACCGCACCAATCGATTCAGTCTGCACCGACACGCTCGTCTCGGGCGTGAATGTCGAGACCAAGATCGTGTTTGCCGACAATTCCGGCACCCAGAGCGGCGTCTTCATGCCGGGCTTCGTGCCGGGCGCGATCATTGTTGGGACTCCGACCGGAGTGGCTGACAACGAGACCACAGTACCGAGGACGTTTGAACTGGCGCAGAACTATCCGAATCCGTTCAACCCGTCAACAATGATCACCTACTCTCTGCCGTCCGCCAGCCGCGTGAAACTTGAAGTATTCAACGTGCTCGGTCAGCGGGTGGCTTTGCTTGAAGACGGTCATAAGCAGGCAGGCACGCACTCGACCGAATTCGATGCCGGCGGCTATCCGAGCGGCATCTACTTCTACCGTCTGACCTACGACGGCGGCGTCGCTACTCGCAAGATGGTATTGCTGAAATAGCGCAATTTAAGATACCGAATGACAGAGGCCGGCAATTACAAAGTTGCCGGCCTTCTTGTTTCCTGCATCAGTTGTAGACTGCGGCTACTTCAGCTCCGGGTATCTCCTTCGCACATCCTGCACATACGCCGTGTCCAATCCCTTCGCAACTCCCTCCGAAAGCGTGCGGGACGCCAGATCGAACTGACGCGTTTGGAGATAGTAATCAGCCAGTTCTCGAAACGCTTCCGGCGGCGGCAGAGGGCGTCTCGCTACCGACGTCAGGACCTTTACGAATGAATCCACCTGTCCCCGTTCTCTGTAGATGTGCGCCAAACCCAGTTGTGGCGGTGCAATGAGCGAGTCCAGCGCAATCGACTTGCGGAAATACTTTTCCGCGTCATCGAGCTTTCCCATCTTGTAGTAGGCCTCGCCGATATCACTCTGAATACCGGCATTATACGGATTCCAGCCGTCGGATACACGCAGGCAGTACAATGCGCTGTCATACATGCCGGCGCGTTCATAACACTCGGAAAGAAGCATCCACGCCTGGTGCAGATTCGGCTGGACCTCCACGATATGCCTTAACGTCGGATACGCTCCGGCGTAATTCCCCTGTGTCGTGAGTTGGTACGCCGAATGGAACTGCTCGTTGAGCGCCAGGTCCTTCGCCCACTCCCGGTTCAGCTCGTCGCGAGTCGCGATGTCTCCTTTATTCGTGTAGTACTGGGCAAGCAGAAATCGAACTGACGATGTCTTGCTCTTGTCGAGATCAATGTAATTCTTGATCACGGCGCATGAGCGCTCCGCATCCGCCTGGCTGACCACCCGGGGAACAAGCAACAGCGCCGACAGCCCGATCGCCATCGCCAGTACTCCGCGGCGTTGAGCTGCATCTGTGGTGCGGTTCACCAGCGTCCATGTGAGCAGCACTCCCAAAGGTATGCNGCAGAAAGAAAACAAATCCCAGTCTCTCGGCATCCCGAGNTTCGGATCGAANACGAATGCGCACCCCAGNGCAACCACCGACGCCAGCATNANAAATCGGGATTCGCGGCGTGACCAGAAGTCGCCGCCAGGTGAACTCAAAAGACTGGCCAGGAGTAGCGGCAGCGAAGGAAGGAGCATCCAGAGCAGGCTGACAAAATCCAGTAGATGGCCGGCGGAAAACAGCGTGTAACCGTCAACCGTAAATCTCCCCTTCACCGGCGGCACGAACGAGAAGCGGAAGAAGAAGCTCGTCGAGTAGAAGTAGTAAAACACGACCGCGCCGGCAAGAATAACCAATCCCGCGGCAAGCCACTTGACCGATACATTCAAGCGCTCAATCCTCCGGCCCAACTCGGATTCCGATACCAGCAGATAAATCGTCGAAGGAATCAACGCCGCGCCAAAAACGTGAAAGAACAGCGTGATCGCCTGCATCAACAGGATCCACCACCGATTCCGTTTCCCCGGGCAGATCAGCAATCCGACCAGACAATACGCGAGCACTGCGACAGCAAAGAAGGCATAGTTCTCGACATACCCGAAGAACATCAGCGCCCATCCGCCGAGCGCGAGACTGAGGGCAAACAGCAGACGATCCGTATTCAACTCCAGCAGCATGCGTATGGTGTAGATCAGTACCCCAAGCGATATCAAACCGGCCACAATCGACGTGATCTGGTACGCGAGCAGCGCTCTCGTATCGGCACCTCCGGACAGAAGGCCCATCAGCAGTTTCGGCAATCCCATACTCCCCAGATTGCGAAGCTTGATGAACGTCTGCTGCGAGGCCAGCGAACTCAGCAGCAGATACCCGTCACCAAGAAAATGCGTCTGCCCTCTGAGCAGGTAGAAAAGGGAGCCGCCGATTATGATGGCACCGATGGCCATGGAAATGAGCGTCCGGTTGGAAATGTCGCCCCGCTTGCTGCTGCCGCGTTTGAACCATCTGTGAATGGCCGGCGGGAGTATGCAGCCGACAATAAGTAATCCCAGTCTTGTCGCAACTGAGTAATACCCCCACCAGTTGATTCCCCAGAGTCGGCTTTCCGGGAGGAACGAGGCCGCAAAGAATGCCGCGAGCGTCAGGTAATATACGACCAGAACCGGATAATGAAACCCTTTGGTCTTTCCCGAACTACCTGCCATTCAACCGTCTCTCCAATTGCGTGAATATATGCCATTTCCGTATCCGCTGGCAAGGTGTGCGGTGTGGCGGCGCTCAATCCGCGGCTGAAACTGCCGACATAGTAAGAGATAGCCGCGCAATCGGTTGTCCTTGAACTATAGGAAGAATATGGCAGAAGAAAGCATCGCTGCACCGGACAAGGCCAGAGTCAAAATCGGAGACTACGTTCTCACCGGCAAGATCGGCCAGGGTGGGATCGCCGAAATCTATCGGGCGCGTCAGGAATCGCTGGGACGCGATGTTGCCATCAAGATCCTCTCCGCCAATTTGATTTCCGATGCCGATATCGTCCGTCGATTCGAGCGGGAGTCGATGTTGATTGCCCGGCTGAATCATCCCAATATCGTCCATGTCATCGACAAGGGAAAAGCCGGCGGACGGTACTATTTCGTGATGGAGTTTGTCGACGGCACTTCTCTTCGCGAAGTGATCGATTCCCCCAAAATCGCTCTCGCCACCAAGCTCGACATGATTGTGCAGGTCTGCAAAGCGCTCGATTACGCTCACAAGAACGGCGTCATTCACCGCGA
>PQAP01000232.1:0-1250 GCA_003105265.1 candidate division GN15 bacterium
ATGAAACGCGCGCTCGAGGAATATCGCGTCTCCGGTGTCGAAACCACTATTGGATTCCATCGCGTTATCATGGACAATGAGAGATTTGCAGTCGGCGCGCTATCTACGCGCTTCCTGGAAGAGGAGTATCCCGACAACGTCTACCGTCGCCTGACCGACGACCTCCGCGAGCGGGCCGCTCTCGCTGTCGCGATCGACAAGTACTCGCGGGAGCGCAAGATTACAGTCGGCAGCGGCAACGCCGGCGCGCCGGTTAATCGTTCCAACTGGAAATTAACTTATCGCCGTGCCGGGCTTCGCCAGTTCGGAGGGAGCCGCTGATGGCCCGCTATCAGGTGACGGTCGACGGATGTGATTTCGATATCACGCTGGAATATCAATCCGAGCAGTATGTCGCTACGGTCAACGGCCGTGAATACGTGGTCAGGCAGACCCCGCTGGCCAACGGCCGATCGCTGCTCCTGATCAATAACGAATCGCTGGAAGTGGACATCCATTCAGTCGACGGCAACGGCGAGCGGCATGTCTTTATGGCCGGCGTGGAGATACTGACCTCGATCGAGGATTACGCGGTCGCGCAGATGCGCAAGGCCGCCGGCATCTCGCACGTCAGGGCGGACAATACACTGAAAGCCCCAATGCCGGGACTGGTGGTCAACATACAGGTAAGACCCGGTGATCGGGTGTCGAAAGGCCAGCCGTTGATTGTGGTCGAGGCGATGAAGATGGAGAACATTATCAAAGCAGGCCACGCCGGAATCGTGAAGGCGATTCCCGTACGGGCCGGCGCCTCGGTCGAAAAAGGGGATACGCTGCTGGAGTTTGAATAGATGAGTCAGCGCGAGAAGAAGACCTCGTCCGGGATCCCGATCCCGTTAGTCGCCGAAACGCCGGTACCGCCGGAGCATCTCGGCCGCCCCGGTACTTATCCGTTCACGCGCGGTATTTACCCGGACATGTATCGCGGCCGCCACTGGACCATGCGCCAGTACGCCGGATTCGGCGACGCTGAAGAAACCAACCGCCGCTTCAAGTATTTGCTGGAGCGCGGCCAGACGGGGCTATCGGTCGCCTTCGACCTGGCCACGCAGATTGGCTACGACTCGGATCACCGCATGGCGCGCGGGGAGGTCGGCCGCACCGGTGTGGCGATCGACACTCTCCGCGATATGGAGCTGCTGTTCGACGGCATTCCGCTCGATAAAGTGTCAACCTCGATGACGATTAACTCCACGGCTGTGATTCTCCTC
>PQAP01000232.1:1831-7787 GCA_003105265.1 candidate division GN15 bacterium
CGACGAAGCTCTCGCCTTGCCGACCGAAAAGGCCGCCGAAATTGCCCTGCGCACGCAGCAACTGCTCGCCTATGAATCCGGAATCACCAACTCGGTCGATCCTCTCGGAGGATCCTATTATGTCGAATATCTGACCGACCAGGTGGAGAAGAAAGTTACGGCCTTGATGGGAGAAATCGAGACGAAGGGCGGCTCAGTCCGGTGCGTCGAAAACGGCTGGTTCCGGGACGAGATTGCCCGCTCGGCATACGAGCACCAGAAGAGAATTGAGCAGGAAGAAACAGTCGTGGTCGGTGTGAACAGGTTCAAGGCGGACCAGGCCGGAGTTCCGGCCGTATTGAAGCTTGACCCGAAACTGGAACGGAAACAGATTGAATCATTGGGCAAGGTGAAGGCAGCGAGAGACAACAACCGGGTGCGGCAATCGCTGTATAATCTACGAGACGCCGCCGTAAGCGGCAGTAACCTGGTTGACCCGGTACTTGAAGCGGTGGAAGCATATGCAACTGTGGGCGAAATTTCCGATGTATTCAGAGAACTCTGGGGGGAATATCATGCGCGCGGCTAAGCGTACGGCCGTACTCCTTGGGCTCGCGATTGTCTTTGCAGGCGGGTGCGGGGAGAAGAAGGCCGATCAAACGGCGAGCGCTGGGTCCGATGAAAAGCAGATTCAGGACGTCCTCACCGAGGTAATTACCCGCTGGCATTATGGCGACAAAGCGGGACTGTACGACAACGAGTTCGAGTACTTCAGAGAGCGATATACGTTCGATGACTACCTGAAATTCGGCGAGATGCGGCTGGACGCCGATACGGTCGAAGCGATCAACGCCAAGGAGATCAAACTCTTTGGTCGTGATTCGGCGCTCATCGACGCCGAAGTGGTCTTCAAAGGTCCGACCGGAAAGATCTCGCGACTCAGGGATGCCACTACCCAGTACAAGATGTATTTTCACCGCGGCCGGTGGATACGCCCTACCATAAGTCAGTTCGATATGCAGCAGCGGTACGAGCAGTCGCGCCGGGAGGCGGATTCGGCGGCCGANGCCGAAGCCAAGGAACTGGGCGATCAATAGCATGGGCTCCGACCTCATCGCGCATATCGGCATCGCCGTGGCCGATTTGGAGAAAAGCATTCGGANATTCGAGTTACTCACCGGTCGCAAGGTTGAGCACGTCGCCGANNTCCCCGGTCAGAAAGTNCGTGTCGCCATGATCGGCGNGCGCGATCGCGCGAAAATCGAGNTTGTCGCCGCCACCTCNCCGGACAGTCCCATCGCGCGTTTCGTCGATAAGAATGGCGAGGGGCTGCACCACGTCTGCGTGTATGTCGATNACCTCGATGATCGTCTGCGTGAATTGAAGGCGGCCGGAGTACGGCTGATCGATGAACAGCCGCGTGTCGGCGCTGAAGGCGCCCGTATCGCCTTCGTCCATCCTTCAGGTACGGGGGGAGTGCTGGTGGAACTTCAGGAAAGATCTATCTGACCCGCGCTACCACGCGCGATTGCCCGCACTGGCGGCACCGGTGCAGCGACGGCGCATTGTAGCAGCCGCAACCGCATTGCCAACCGCTCTCACTTATGGCATGCAAGCGAGTCCGGGCGTTTCGGGTCGAGCGATAGTACAGCAGCCCAGCCACCGTCATCAGGATCACCAGCGCCGGTAAGGCCCATCGGCCGGCGCCGGTTGACAGGGCAATAGCTTCGTGGGGACCGGTGAATTCAAACGCCGACTGCATCTGACGGATGTCGGCCTCGTACCGGGAGAAACCCTCAAGTGTCCCTCTGCCCCAGAGCGTGAACAGAATCTGATGACCGTCCGGGTGCTTGTACAACCAGCCCATCAGTCGATGACGCAGAAACGCGCCGTTCTCCGGATCGGCGGAGACAAACTCCAGCGCAAAGCCGGTCCGTTTCGTCTCGTTGTATCCGGTATTGCTGATCAATTTGGAGTTGGGCAGCGTCAGAATCACGCTGTCGACCACCCGCTGCACGGACTGCTTCAGTTCATCGGTGTTGGAGATCGTGTGGCTCGCGTCCAAATCGGACCTGAACACAAGCAGTTCGACTTCGCCGCCGACCGCGGCTATGCGAAAGGGATACGATGATTGATCGTCAGTCGCCTGCCAGCTCGCCGGAACCGCAATACTCGTTTCCGAATGCGGGATTCCCTGAGCGTCGACTCTGGACATGAGGGCTGCAGAAATAATGCAGCCGATCATAACGGTTCTCAACCACATATTGCTATTATCGGGAAAATCGACTCGATTACTTAGTCGGGATTGTCTGGTCGGCTTACCTTATAAGTGGCAAGGGCTTATGGCGTCAGGGATGGAAATTCCGTTTCAGGCAATCCGAGACCGCTTTGACACGGCTCCTGACGAACGGCTCCCGGTCAATTGCCGGCTCGTACACGAATGACCGCCCCTCTTTCCGGCGAGTCAGAATTCCTTTCTCGGCGAGTCGCACCATCACCGTCATGATCGTGGTGTATGCCTGCCTTTCCGAGCCGCCCAGATGGTACATGGCCTTCTTGACCGTCAGCGTGCGGTGTTTCCAGACCAGTTCCATCACGCGGGCCTCGGTCGGGCCGAGAAAGACCGTCAGGCCGGAGCCATCCGGATCGAAATAGAAGGAATTGGTCATGTCGCCTACGGGCGCTTGCTGTGTTTGAACACCATCGACAAGCCGAGCGCGATTATCGCCGCGGGCCAGACAAAGCCCCAGAATGTGCCGCTAATGATGTCCAGCTTGCTCAGAAGCATCAGCACGCCCAGCAGGAGAAGCAGAATTCCCAGAAACATATTTCTTTACCTCTCAGTGATATTCCGAATTGACGTGAGAGAATTAAGCTTCGGCGGATTGTCGGGCACAAGCGAAAAATGGGGTACCGGCGACCGCGGCTCAGGCGGGCACCGGGCCGGCGGTCTTCTGCTGAAGTGTCTGGAGCTGTTTCTTGAGCCGGTTCTCGATATCAAGAATCTGGGTCTCGGTGTGGTAGACGGTGGTTTCGAACGCCGCCAGATTCTTCAGTTCTTCCATCACCTGGCTGATCGTGTTGACCCCGCCGGAAATCACCTGCATGGCGGTGGCCAACTGGCCATCCGGGTCGTGAATCTGGCCGTTGGCGATCGCGTACTCCACCAACTGAGCGCGGCCGAGGATTGTCGCGGTGGCGTTGTTCATATAGTGATTGAAGGTCGCGGTGATCGTCTTGAGCGATTCGAGCGCCAGCTTCTTCATCTGGTCGCGGGCGATCTGCGCCTGCATCCGGCGGTTATCCCGAAGCAGATTCTCCACCGTCATATACTGCTCGAACAGCAGCCGGTTGGCCTCCATCAGCAGATCGTCGACCGACCCGATCTCGATCTCCATATACTTGGCTTCGCTGACTGTCCGGCTGAACAACTGCCCCTCGATATCGGCGAGCATATCCGGCTTGAGCGCAAGAATCTTGCACAGATTCTCTTTGTTTTCGGCGGCGTGCTGGCTGTTGCGGATCGACTTCTCGTGAACCGGGAAGCGGGAAATCAGATTGGCCAGATTGACGATCTGCGCCAGCTCCAATTCGGGATTCTTACCGTCGTGCGGGTGGACCATATGGTGCAGCCCCACGGCGTCGCATATTCGCTGCGGCAGCCGCCACTGTTCCAGAAGGAACTTGGCGACGCGGGCGTGATCGGTGCCCCAGTTCTCGGTCTCGAGGTCGATCAGCGACTCATCCGGCCGCTTCTTCTGCAGCATCTGGGCGTACTGGGTCGGGAACGATCCCTCCAGCACCAGCATCCCAACATCGTGCAGCAGCGCCGAGACAAACGCCTCTTCGGCCGGCTGATGCTTGATCGATTCGGCAATCATCCTCGACGCAATCGCCACCTCGAGCGAATGTCGCCAGAAGCGGTTCCGGTCGATCGAGCTTTTCCAGCTACCGGTTATCTTGTAGACAGAAGTCGAGAGCGCCAGCGCGGTGACTGTCCGCATCCCGAGCGTGACCACCGCCTGCGTCATCGTAGTGATTTCGCGTCCGACCCCGTAGTACGGCGAGTTGGCGATCCGGAGGACCTTGACAGTCATCGCCGGGTCTTTCATCAGCACGGCGGCCAGCGCCTGGGCCGAGGACTTCTCGTCCCGGCTTACCCGAAGCACCTCGGACAGCGTCTGCGGAAGTGAGAGCAGCTCCTTGTGCTCTTTGAGTATCTTCTGTATAACGTCCGAACTCACAAAACCATCCCTGTTCAAGAATATTATCGGCCAATCGGCCGGATGGTTGAGTCGCCGTGGAAACGGTTCTCGACTACGCTCGAACTGGCGGGAGAGACGGGCGAACCGGCGGCAGAGACGGGCGAAACAGCGAGTCGCTTCCTCCATCGCGGCTATCCTTAACCTCGTCATTGCGCGTCCCGTTTCGGGGCGTCGCAATCTGTCGCTTGCGCTGAAGCTGGAATCTATTCCGTACAGAATCGGAAACTTCTTCTGGCAAATCACCCCTCTGCGTATGATATTTGGCTCATGGGTGTGGTGTGGCCGGATAACAAACGGTTCGGCTTTACGATTATCGATGATACCGATGGTGCCACGGTGGCCGGGGTCGGCGAAATCTATCTGTTTCTCCGCGACCTGGGCATCACGACCACCAAGTCGGTCTGGATGTTTCGCGGCGGAGAACCCTTCCGGCAGCCGGGTGAAACGTGCGAGGATCCGCATTACCTGAAATGGGTGCTCGATCTGCAGCAACACGGCGTCGAGATCGGCTACCATCTGGCGACCTGGAGCGATTCGCCGCGCGAGCGCTCGCTGGCCGCGCTGGACAAGTTCGCCGAATTGTTTGGGCATCCGCCAATCACCGCCACCAACCACTCCGACTGCCGCGAGAATATCTACTGGGGCGCTGCCCGGCTCGGCGGCGTCTGGCGGCTCGGCTACAACCTGGCCACCGGTTTCCGGTTTGCCAATCGGTATCGCGGTCATGTCGAAGGCGACCCGTATTTCTGGGGCGACCTGTGCCAGGAGCGCGTCAGATATGTCCGCAATTTCGTGTACAGCGACATGAATACGCTCAAGGTGTGCCCCATGATGCCGTACCACGATCCGCTTCGCCCGTTCGTGAGATACTGGTTCGCGTCGTCCGAGGGCTCGACCGTGAACCTGTACAACCAGTGCGTGACCGAGCAAAACCAGGACCGGCTCGAAGAAGAAGGCGGCGCGTGCATCATGTACACCCATCTGGCGGCCGGATTTTTCGAAAACGGGAAGATCAACGCGCGATTCCGGACGCTGATGGAGCGGCTCGCCAAAAAACCCGGATGGTTCGTCCCGGCCGCGACACTCTTGGGCCATCTGCATGCCCAGAGAGGCGGGCGCGTGATCACGGACACCGAGCGCTCGGCGCTCGAGCGCCGCTGGCTCTGGGAGAAACTCCGGTACGGGCGGTCGTAGCGGAATCCATATGTGGGCGTCAGCGGGTGAGTGCGTCCGATCATGAATGTCTCATTCTCGATAGTTGAGTCGGTCGACTGGGCGAAACTCGATTCATTCCCTGACCGCACGCTCTTCCAGACCAAACCGTGGCTCGATTTTGTTGTCGAGGCACAGCACGCCTCGCCGGTGATACTCGAAGCGTTCATCAATAACCAGCCGGTCGGCTTTTTCACCGGGCTGATCGTGAAGACAGGGGGCGTGAGAATCCTCGGCTCGCCGTTTCCGGGATGGACCACGTCGTATCTCGGTTTCAATCTGAATCGCGATATCGACCGCTCCGCGCTTCTGGAGCCGCTGGCAAAGTTCGCATTCCGAGAGCTGGGATGCTGGCATGTCGAACTGATGGATCGCCACCTGACAGTGCCGCAAGTCGACACGCTCGGGTGGAAATTCCGGCTGTTTCAGAATACCGAAATCGATCTCGCGCCGAGCGAAGAGGATATCTGGGACCGGCTGAAAGGTTCCTGCCGCACCAG
>PQAP01000233.1 GCA_003105265.1 candidate division GN15 bacterium
AAGATAGTGACCATGACGGCCAGCACCGGGATGATGCCAAGTAATATGAGCATCAACCGCCAGCTGTAATACGCCATCACCGCAAACGTGCCGCCGATAAGCAGCAGATCACCGACCAGTACTACGGCCGTGGTCGTGAACAACTGCCTGAGTGCTTCGGTATCGGATTCCACGCGGGCCATCAGGCGGCCGACCGGGTTGCGGTCGAAGAACGCGACATCCTGCGCGAGAATGTGATCGAACAGGCGTTGCTTTAGTTCGACCATGACATCCTGGCCGATTGTCTCCAGCCGGATTCTCTGCCAGTACTGAAGCAGCAAATGAATCCCTTGCAGCGCCGTAATAGTCAGCGCAGTGATCACCAGTCCCGTGTAGTCTCCCGCAGCCAGATTCACATCGAACGCCCGCTTAAGCAGAATCGGCCAGACCAGCGACAATATGGTAGCGCCGGACAGAAGCGCAAACGCCACCAGCATCGGCTTACGGCGCTTCGCCAGCATCGGCAAAAGAAAGCCGAATGCCCGTCGCGAACCGATCGCCTGCTCTTCGGGACTGAGTTGGTGATCTTCGAGTAATTCCATATTCATTATCTCTTACCTGTGTCCTCGGTCATAGGTTGTGACACCAGGAACAGGTAAAAAAAACCGCCTATCCCTGAGTGTCAGGAATGGCGGGGCAAGCGTGCCGCGATATCGCTAAGACCTGGGCATACCTTTCCCGCCGTCTCCGACTCCAGCCGGATCATTCGTCATGCAAATGGTAATCATCAAACGATCAACTCCTTTGCGTTCGGGCGGTTGTGATAATGCGTTTCTAAAGTATTACGTCGCTACTTCGTTTTTGTTGCACGCAATATACGCGTCGCGCCCGGCTTGTCAAACGAATTGTTGGCCCTTATGTCGGCTTTCGTCGGGTCAAGTTTTCCGATGACTTACCGACACTTACGCTAGAGTGTCCGGGCGGAATACTCGTCTCCGGGACGGGGATTAGTTATACTTTTTTGGTTCAGTTTTAGGGGAATGGTACCGTGAGAATACTGGTCATTGACGATGAGGAAATGATCCGCACGCTCGCTGTCAAGATACTGGAAAAGGCCGGTCACGCCGTGATGACCGCAGAGTCCGGGCGAGAGGGGATAGAACTGGTCGAACGAAATCCGGAAATGATCGATGTGGCCGTAATCGACAACGCCATGCCGGGCCTGACCGGACTCGATACCATCCGCGAGATTCGACGACTCTCGCAATTGTTGCCGTGCATTCTCTCCAGCGGCAATATCCTTGAATTGGACAACATCCCGGAAGACATTCGTCGAGGAACCTTCCTGCTGCAGAAGCCGTATCGGCCGCAGCATCTGCTTGAAAAAGTAGAGGATGTACAGCCGCAGAGCTAACAGCTCCGTTTCCTTCTCGTACGCCCGCTCCAACCAAGATTTCGCTTTCCATCGCCGGCCCGGACGACTTACCTTATCCGTCACTATGCAACGGCCTCGGCTCGTCACAAACCTTTTGTGCCTCTTGATATTGCCGGCCCTCTGGGGGGGCCTGTCGATGGCGACAGCCGCACCTGACACCAGATTGAAGATCTTCCGCATCGGCATTCTGGAAGCCGGTGAACACGCACCTTTCGCCGGCATGAGAGCGGCCTATCGGGCACAACTGGAGCGGATTGCCGACTCCAATACGGCGGTGGTGTTTTCACCTAACGCCTTTTACAGTGCCGGCTGGAATCGGGATAGTTGTCGGACGATGGCCCGTCAACTTGTTGCTCAACCCAGCGTCGACATCATCGGCGCCCTGGGACCGTGGGTTGTCGAAGATCTGATTGCCGCCGGTTGTACGAAGCCGATCGTGGCGCTCTATCGGGCCGATCCAATTAGCGAGGGTTTGGTGGGGGCCGATGGCAGGCCGGTGGTCAGCAACCTGACGGTGGACATAGTTCCGCAGCGTCTTCGTCGTGATCTGGCGACATTTGCCGCAGTCGTGCCGATTAAGAAGCTCGGTGTGCTTTACTTTGCGTCCGGCAATGAACGGCCGCGCATTATGGCCGCGATTGATTCCATCGGTCGGGCGCTCGGATTCGAGGTGGTCGGTGCAGAGGGTTACAACAGCGCCGGCACTTTCGCTTTCTTCAAGGCCTACAGCGCGCTGAATACAAAAGTCGATGCCGTGTACGCTCCCTTTCTGTGGGATATGGAGGGGGACAAGCCGAAGGAATTTTACGACCGTCTGGCCTCGCAGGGCGTACCGGTGTATTCGTCCGAAGGTCGCTTTGCAGTCGAACGAGGTGCGATTCTTTCGCGGGCCGACATCACGCAGGACGCCCAGGCGTGGTTCGATGCCTGGAAGACGGTGCGGATCATGAAAGGCGAGAAGCCCGCCGACCTGCCTACGTCGTACCCGGATGTTCCGACCCTGATGGCAAACGAAGCGGTCTTTCAGACGGTGAAACTGCAATTTCCCGAAGACTTGCTGAGCCAGTCCGAGATCATCCCGGCGCCGGTGGCTCCCGATGCCCAGCGGTACTCCTTGCCGGACGCAATTCGCCGGGGCTTGGATCAGAATCCGGGACATCTCGCCACTTACGAACTTATGACTGCTGCCGCCGCGGCGGCTTCGCGGGCGTGGAGTGACTACCTGCCCCAGGTCAACGGTACTGCTTCACTCTATCATTTCGACAATAACGCTGTTTTCAACGACTACGAGGAGACTAAGAATAATCGTACGGTCGCGTCGCTGACACTCGAGCAGCAACTGGTTTCGCTGGGTACGATCCGTACTATTCAGATTGAGTCCGGGAAAAAGCGGCTTGCGGACAATACCTTCCGTCAGGATTCCCTCGATCTGACGCTGGCGGTAACTTCGGCCTTTCTGGACTGCGTGAAGGCCGACGAGCTCCTCGCTGCGTCCGTTCAGTACCGGCGGGGAGTGACCTATTGTCTGGAGATGGCGCGCACCGGCGCAATCATCAGTGGACAGAGTTCGCCCGCAGTCGACCGGCTGCGCGCGGAGCAACTTGCGGCGTCGGCCCGTATTCTGGAACTGGTGCGCACCCGCGGGGCCGCCCGCATCCTGCTCAACTCTCTCCTGAACCAGGCCGGCGACACTCCATTTGCACTTGATTCCACAGGGGTGAGCCCGAACGAGTGCGTTCATGAGCAGCAGATCATGGTGCGGCTTATGCCGACCTTGAGCCGGAAGACAGAAGTGCGTGATTACCTGATCTCGGAAGGACTGGCCGTCAATCCCAGAGCGATTCATTCCAGCCGGGAGATTGATATTCAGCGCCTGGGGCTGGCCCGCAATTCGGCCCGCTTCTTTCCAACTCTTAATCTCAGATCGGCACTTGACTACACCAATCGCCTGCGGGACTATCCGCCGGTTTTTGTCGAAAAGGACTTCTCCTGGTATGTCGGCGTCGATTTGAAACTGCCGCTGTTTCTCGGCGGCGACCGCCTCAAGGAGCGACGTCAATTGAAGGCCGAACTGAGCGGCCTCGAGTATCGTCGCGACCAGACCTCTCTGGAGATCATGCGCGATATTTCGACCGAAACTGATCGCCTGATGTCGACGCTCCGGCAATCCGATCTGCTGCAGGAGGCGCTGACGGTACAGAGTCCTCAGCTCGAAACTGCAGTCGGGGACTTCGTCTCCGGCAGGTCGAGCTACCTGGAGGCGCTCGACGCGGTTCGGTCCGGGTTCGATATCGGCACGGCTGCGATCAGTGCGCGCTTTGCATACCTGCAGGCGACGGCGAAACTCTCCTACGCTGTCGGCTGGCCCTTGGTTGAGGGCAAGTCGACTCCCGGACAGGTCATACTCT
>PQAP01000234.1 GCA_003105265.1 candidate division GN15 bacterium
GAACACATCCGCTGGATCGCAGGGTCGGCCCACACCTTTTCCAACGCCAAAGGCCATGACTGGAGTATTCCTCGCTCCGGACGGACAATCAGCATCCCGGCATTGAAATGAGCGCGGATCTGCACCATGTCCGTGGTGGTCGTCATCGGGTAAATCTGCGAGTCGACTACACCGAGATCCTGATATAGGTGCGCCCAGAACTCATTTAACGGTTCGCTATAAGGCGAACTGATATTTACCAGCTGCACCGGGCGATAACCGAGCGCCACCGTTGCACCCAGCATGAACGCCTTTGGCTCTTTGACGAATATGACATCCGGGTCCAGCCAGGCCAGGATAGCGGTCGTACCGGCAAGTTTCTTTTCAGCGGTCGCGGACGCATAGACCTTTCCTGAATAGATGATCTTTTGCATTCCCTCCGGCGTATGGCTGTGCCCGATGGCTACCTTCAGCGAATCCCGCCGCGGCGCGTACATGGTGTCAAGCTCCGGCGCGGCGTCGTTAAGGTGTACCCAGATCGGCGCGTCGGAGAGCGAGCCGCCGAAATCGCGTATACTCTCTGCCAACACCAAAGCCCAGTACAGGTCATCACCGTCGGATGCATACGTTGCAAACGTTATGGAGTGTTTCACGGTGTCACCGGCAGACACTGAACTCACCGCTCCGACCGTTATCAGAATTGCGCCGGCCAGGACGGCTGTCAATTGAGCTTTGGTCATAACTTGACTCCTTTGTCATCGATACAATGACGTGAAACCCGCGCCGTTGTGCAAGTTTCGCGGTCTGTCAATTGGGCACTGAAATGAGAGCTTGTAGTCTATAAGCTTGACGGCGTGACGTTCGCACTATTGCTTGACTTGCCGTTAAGGAGATACAGCAAATGCCCGGACGAACCAGGCCAATTGAAAAATGCCGAATCACGTGCATGACACCGGCGGATATCGCCTTTGCCGTCTCCCTGACCGACCGTGAGGGCTGGGGTTTCTTCGGCTCTGATTTCGAGACGAGATTGAGGTTGTACCCGTCGGGATCGTTCGTCGCGCGCCACGGGAGAGAGTCGGTGGGAATGATTTCGAGCGTCACCTACGGCACGTATGCCTATCTCGGAAATCTGATCGTGCGTGAAGGGCACCGCGGCCACGGTATCGGCGCCGAACTAATGCTGCATGCGGTCAATTACTTGCTCGGTAAAGGCGTCACCACCATTGAGCTTGACGGCGTCTGGGGCGCTGTGACCATGTACCGAAAACTGGGTTTTCGGGACAAGCATCTTTCGCTGCGATTCTCCCGACCTGCGGACAAACGGGCAGTAGAGCCGATGAATTCTGCGATCCCGGCAACCCCGATAATCGCGTTGGACCGAAAGTTGGTCGGCGTGGCCCGGCAGCGCCTGTTGCGGGCGGCGCTCACCGACAGGCGAAATTCACTGGTGGTACAGGGCAGTCCGGTATCTGCATATGCGCTGATCCGCGAGCGAGCGGGGGGCTTCTCCATGGTCGCGCCGATTATCGCTCCAAGCTGGCGGCAGGTACCGCCACTGGTAGACAGCGTTATTAAGCACTACGGTGACCGCCCGCTCTGGGTAGGAGTGCCCGAACCGAACTATCGCATGTCTCAGTTCTTGTTGTCCTGCGGTTTTGTGAGCAGGGAGCCGTCACTTCGCATGTATTACGGCACGCGCTTAAACTATGAGAAACATGTTTATGGTATATTCGGCCCGGCTATCGGGTGAGAACCTTTGATGGAACCGTTTACGGCGATCGTCAAGAGTATATTGAAGAAGATTCCGCGCGGCAAAGTGGCTACCTACGGTCAGATCGCCGCCCTGGCCGGCAATCCCCGCGCCGCCCGTCAGGTAGTCAGGATTCTCCACAGCTCAACTGAAAAGGACAAGCTCCCGTGGCATCGGGTGGTCAACAGCCAGAGAAAGATCGGCTTGCGGCCGGGAAGCGGCTACGAACTCCAACAGGCGCTGCTTAAAAAGGAGGGGGTCAGTTTCGGGATCGGCGGTCGGATTGACTTTGAGCGATTCCAATGGCGCCCGCTGGGAAAAAGAAAAGCGGCCTCTCACCGCGATTAGAGCCCACCGCGAAGAAAGGCCGCCGCTGTTCATGCGGCTGTGAGGTCCGAGACTTCCAAGCTAGTTGTTGTCCGATTCCACCAACTTGTCGTTGGAGTACTGCTCTTCCTTCTCAATAAGTCCGATCTGGTTCCAGGTGGTCCAGGTTCCTTCTTTGTGACCGCTACGGTACTCTCCCTGGGTCCATCTGAAACCCTCCGGGCGCCACGAGGTAAACGTTCCCTCTTTCAAACCATCACGGTACGTCGTCTCATCGCGCTTCTGGCCAGTCTCAAACCAGGTCACCCAGATCCCCTGCCGCTGTCCTGCACGGTAAGCTCCCTCTTCCTGCTTCTTTCCATTCTGGTACCAGATTGTCCATTCCCCTTCCGGGAGCCCGTTAACATAAGTTCCATGCTCCCTCAACCTGCCGTCATCGTAGAACTGCGTGAACTCGCCGTGGGGTAGCCCCTGCTCGTAGCCGGTCCGATTTTGAACCTTGCCGTTCTCATAGTAGTCCGTCTGGACTCCGGAGGCCATGCCGTTGATATACGTGCAAGTCTGCTTGATTCTCCCTGACGCGTACCAGCTTTCCCACTTGCCGTGCTTGACGCCGTAGCGGTAGTGTCCGGCCGCGGCCTTGGATTTGGTTGCAATGTAGAAAGCCGTATACGGGCCGTGATGAACATACGTCCCCGATGCATCACGAACATCGATGAACTGTTCCTCCACTCCCCTGGAACTGTCCTTCTCCGTGTGCTTGTGAACTTTCTCGCCGTAGGAAGTGACACACAGAGAGACAGTAAGCAGAAACGCCAATCTGCCGGCTTGCCAGGTCATACGCCTCTCCTTTGTTATGGAATATGGTTCGTCAGATATAGTATCGGTCAAACGGCCCCGGAGATTAGCCCGCCCGTTCGGCCGACCGGGGTGCTTGTGGAGAGTCGAACGATGGTCGAAAGGAAAGGATACCCTCCACTCCACTTACGTATACGGCTGCGGCGGGCAGGAGTTTCGGTCGAAAAAATAGAAAATAAAACCTGCCAACGTCCCTCCCCGATAGCTCGTCTTAATCTCAGTCGCTGATGAAATCTCGCGCCTCGGAACACGCCTCACCGCTCCCCGATCTGGTAGAGCCGGCCACGGGGATTCAGGCGCCTGGACCAGGAGAAAGGAATTTATATGTATCGCTTACGTTATCTACTGCCGCAGCAATGGTTAGTGCTCACGGTCGGTCTGGTCGGCTGGCTGGCTATGACTGTTGCGGCGGCCGATGACTGGACGCCGATGTTCAAACCGAACCTGCAAATCGCCAAATCTGCCGGCGCGATCAATATTGACGGCAAGTTAGGCGACTCCGGATGGCGAAACGCCGCGCATGTCGACCGCTTCCATGAGCGAACCCCCGGCGACAACACCAAGCCGGAGGTTCAGACCGATGTCTACATCACTTATGACGATGACAAGCTCTACGTGGCGTTCGACTGCAAGGATGACCCGGCGTCGATTCGCGCAACTATGAGCCAGCGCGATCAGTACAGCGGTGACGATATGGTAAGCGTTCTGCTCGATTCCTACGGCACCGGGGTCTGGGCCTATGAATTCTTTGTCAATCCCTACGGGATTCAGCGGGATCTGTTGTGGAACAGTCTCGGCCGTGCTGACGTCGGTTTTGACTGCATCTGGGAATCCGCGTCACAGCGAACGGCCGACGGCTATACGGTCGAAATGGCCATACCGTTTGCCAGTATTCGATTTCCCAACCAGCCCCAGCAGGCGTGGCGCATGGATTTCTGGCGTAACCGCCCCCGCGATATAACCAAGCAGTACTCCTGGGCCGCCAATGACCGGAATGAACAGTGCTTCCCGTGCCAATGGGGAACGGTCACCGGCATCAATGATGTTCATCCCGGCAAGGGACTCGGTATCCTGCCGTCCATGGTTTCGCACCAGAACGGCGAACTGGTCGATAATGGATCGCCCGAGCCGGCGTTTCACAACGGTGATCCGACTGCCGAATTGTCGCTGGGCGCCAAGTACGCGTTGTCCTCGGACATTACGGCCGAAGGGACCGTCAATCCCGATTTCAGCCAGATCGAATCGGATGCCGCCCAGATCGACGCCAACAGCACTATATCGCTGTACTATCCCGAGCGGCGCCCGTTTTTCCAGGAAGGCAGTGACATTTTCTTCACGCTCTTCAACTCGTTCTATACGCGTATGGTCTGGGATCCCAAGATGGCCGCAAAGCTGACCGGCCGCCACGGCCAGACCCGCCTTGGATTCCTTGCCGCCTACGATGAGAACAGTCCGTACATCGTTCCTCTGGATGCCGCCGACTACGAGGTCAACACGGGAAAGAGCGCTGTTTCCGTTTTTCGCGTCGCCCAGCAATTCGGGGCTGGCAATTTCCTCGGCGCGATGGTTGGAGATCGCCGGTACAACGGCGGCGGCTCGGGCACAATCGTCTCTCTCGACGGCGCCTGGCGTCTGAACCGCACGTACAACGTTGCCGGCCAGTACGTCATGACCCACACGACCGAGCCGAAACGACCCGATCTCGATACGCTCGTTGATTCACGCTACTATATCGACAAATATATCTATGAATTGCCGGACTCGCTGGTGGGCATCTCGCGCTTCGATCAGGGGAAACACACGAACTTCCTTGACGGCGAATCGTACTATGGCGACGCCTTTATTACGCGCTTCAACCGGGGCACCCGTCACTGGTACTCATTTCTCGGATATAATCAGATTGCCCCGACCTATCGCACGCAGATCGGCTATGACCCGGTCGCCAATCACCGGACATTCGAGGCCTTCACCGGCGTCTCGATACTGCCGAAAAACGGCCCGATACAAAACATCAATCCCCAGGTATACTACTCCCGTCGCTGGGATTTCAAGACCGGGGTATGCCGCTACGACCAGTTGAACACCGCTATCGATGTGCAGACCAACGTGGCGCAGACCCACATCGGCCTCAATTATCAGAACAATTACGAGCGCTGGGCCGGAGTACCGTTCGACGATCTCTACTCATTCGGGCTTAACCTCGACACCAGAGTGAACGATCAAATCGGAGGGGGAATCTACGCCAACCGGGGCAAGGGAATTGCCCGGCGTTATGTGGCCAAAGGGAACACGACCGGTTATGGTTTCTACCTCTCGCTGAAACCGGTTGACCGTGTGACGGTCGAGCCGACCCTTGACTATCAGCGCATGACTCGTCCCGCCGACGGCCGCCGCTACTATGCGGGCTTCATCACCCGGACGCGCGTTCAGTATCAGGCAACCAAAGCGCTCTCGTTCCGGTTGGTTGTCCAGCACAACAATTTCTACAGAGTCTGGGACGTCGATCCCTTGCTCACCTACCGGCTGAGCCCATTCTCAGTCTTCTACCTGGGTTCGTCCATAGACTATGGCGAGGTCGGTCCGACGCTCTCCAATCCGGATAACCCGCTGCGCTGGCGTAATACGTCGCGCCAGTTTTTCATGAAGATTCAGTATCTGTTCCAGACCTGAGCCGACGCCGACAGTAAAGCTTGTTGTCAGCCGCCCGCTCCCCAGTGAAGCGGGCGGCTTTTGTCTGCCGCAGCTCTGATGGGAGAGCGAAGGGGCAGCCCAACTAAACGCTTGTGCGACGATGGCTTGAGTTGTAGATTGGTGTGTTCAAGAAGCTCGTTCAGTTTAGAATCACGTTTGCAATCAATTTAATACGCGCTGTTTAACAGATTCGTGAGGAGGACAGAGATGAACCATTTCAAACCGCTTACCGGGTTGCTCTTGCTGGCAATGCTCGGCGTCGGCGCTATGGCACAGGACTCCGATAACGACGGCATTCCCGACAACCTCGACCGCAGACCACATGTCGCCGAATATTATCAGCACAGCAACATACCAAAGGCAAATCCGGCCGATCAGCCCGCCACTGTCGACACGGACAATGATGGTATTCCGGACAACCGGGATCTTCGGCCGTATGTGGCGGAATATTATCGCAACAGCAACATAGCGAAGACCAATCCGGCCGACCAACCCGCCACTGTCGACACCGACAATGACGGCATTCCGGACCGGCTCGATTACCGTCCCTGGGTCGCCGAATACTATCACCATTCGGCGATTCCTAAACACAATCCGGCGGATGAACCCGCTGATCTGGACACCGACAACGACGGTGTGCCGGACCGCCTCGACAATCGGCCGTCGGTCGCTACATACTACCATGCGGGAGGCGCCCTCAGGGCCGAAGGTGCCGAAGTAGACACGGATCACGACGGTGTGCCTGATTCAAAAGACAAGTGCCCCGGCACGCCGGTCGGAGCGATTGTCGATCAGTGGGGCTGTCCGAAGGATTCCGACGGTGATGGCGTGGATGACGGCCTTGACAAATGCCCGGACACGCCGCGCGGTGTGCGGGTTGACGCGTCCGGCTGCCCGCTTGATTCGGATGGCGACGGCGTCCCTGACAATCTGGACAAATGTCCCGACACGCCCAAGGGCGCAAAGGTCGACGCGTCCGGCTGCCCGGTCGATTCCGACGGCGATGGCGTTCCGGACTATCTCGATAAGTGTCCCAATACTCCCAAGGGCATTCCGGTGGATGAAACGGGTTGCCCGAAGCTGACGAAGAAGGGAGAGAAGATCACACTGCAGATCGAGTACGCCACCAACTCGTATGAGCCGGATGCGAAGTCGAAGGAGATTCTCGACGGTATTGCCCAGACGATGAAGGACTTCCCCGATATCAAGATCGCGGTCCACGGTTTCACCGACAATGTCGGAGCCGAGAGCTACAACCAGCGGCTCTCCGAGAACCGCGCGAAAGGCGTCAGAGACTACCTCGCAGGCAAAGGCGTGGAGCAGAGCCGGATGAAGGTCAAGGGCTTCGGCGAAGACCCGAAGTACTTTGTCGGCGACAACGCTACTGCGGAGGGACGGCAGAAAAACCGCCGCGTGGAAATCGAATCGGTGGATTGATCCCGGGTAGGGGACGCATTGCCACGGAGCTCGTGGCAAATCTGTCGGCGCCAACATTCCCAATAATGGAGCCACTCCGGTTAACCGGAGTGGCTCTCAATTTGCGAGAACCCACCATCACCCGCCCGTGTTTATACATCGTGCTTCCTTGCACAAGTAGTCGGCAATACCAAAAGAAGACAGGAGGTTATTGGCATGAAGGGATTAGTTGCAGCGCTGCTCTGCCTGGCTGGCGGCGCGATGGCACAGGATTCTTCGACTCCATACAACAAAACCACCTCGATCGGGGCAGACCGGTCGGCAACTCCCGTGCTGAAGTACGCCCAACCTATCCCGGGTGAAAGCCACTTACATAACGTCCGCCAGCTTACGTTTGGCGGGCAGAATGCCGAAGCATATCTGTCTTCTGACGGCAGCGAGTTGATTTTTCAGTCACAGCGCGACGGCCGCGATTGTGACGCGATATACCGGATGAATGTCGATGGGTCCGATGTGCACATGGTTTCGAACGGCCGTGGAAATACCACGTGCTCATTCATAGCGCCCGACGGCAAATCCATTATCTATGCGTCCACCCACCTGGTGGATTCCGGCTGCCCTCCGAAGCCGGACATGTCGCGCGGATATGTGTGGGCCCTGTACAAAGCGTATGACATTTTCAAGGCGGAACCCGATGGCGCCAATCCGGTGCAGCTCACCAATTCCCCCGGTTACGACGCCGAATGCGTCTTCTCACCGGACGGCAGCAAAATCCTGTTTACGTCGGTGCGGTCCGGCGATCTTGATCTGTGGATGATGAGTCCGGACGGGAGCGACCCCGAGCCATTGACCCATGAAATCGGCTACGACGGCGGCGGTTTCTTCTCGGCCGATGGGCAGTGGATAGTCTGGCGCGCATCGCGTCCCGAAGGCGACGAGTTAGTCGAATACCGGGACCTGCTCAAGGACGGACTGATCCGGCCCCGCAAGCTGGAAATCTACGTGATGAATCTGAAGGACNGTCGACCGATCAAGCTGACCGACAACGGCGCGGCTAATTTCGCTCCGTACTTTCACCCCGACGGCAAGCGGATCATCTTCTGCTCCAACATGAATGATCCGAAAGGGCGCAATTTCGATCTCTTTCTGCTGGANATCGCAACGCGTCGGGTCGAGCAGGTGACGTTTAACGGTTCNTTTGACGGCTTTCCAATGTTTACCCGCGACGGCAGGAAGCTGGTTTTCGCNTCGAANCGNGAAGGTTCAGTCCCGGGCGAGACCAACATCTTNATCGCTGANTGGANCGANTANNCGAANNCCNNGCGNGNGCNCNACNTNTNNGNCTNANTCGCCGCCGCTNTANGTNTCCAGGATGAGCGCATCATTTCCGGTGACAAACACGCGCGCCGAATCAACCGGGAATACGCCGAACAGGGTCTGATCAGTTTCGCTGGCCTGCCGGTGCCATGTCACGCCGCCATCGCTGGTCCGGAGAATGGCGCCGCGCGAGCCGACAATCCAGCCGATCTCGGCACTGCTGAACGCGATCTCCTGCAAATCATCAGTCACGCCGCTTGGTATCTCGGTCCATTTGACTCCCGACCATCCTCCGCAAAGAATTGTCCCCCCCGAACCCACGACCCAGATCGCGCCGGAAGGCGATACAACGATATCATGCAGGTCGACCTCCGGTCCCGGAACGGCCGCCTGCCAGGTATCACCACCGTCCGATGTTGCGACCATGGTGCCTTTGGCGCCGACCGCCCAACCGGTTCGGCTGTCGACAAATGCGAGAGCGTTGAGCGTCTGGGTGGTGCGCGAAACCTGCCGTACCCACGTATCTCCGCTGTCGGTACTGCGAAACAGCACGCCGCCTTCGCCGGATACCCAGCCCGTGTCCGGAGTCACAAACGCGAGATCGGTCAACCGCTCCCTTATTCCCAGTGACCGTACCTGCGTCCGTCCGTTCGCCATAGTAATCAATGTTCCTGTGTCCGTCGGCAGCCAGAGTTGGTCACTGTCGACGAGAACGACTCGAGAGATTGCGCCAAAATGTTGGACGCCGACCGATCGCCAGGTTACACCGCTGTCGTCGGTCTTGAAGAGCACTCCTTCGAGACCGTCAAAAGCCCGCTGGTAACCGCCGGCCCAGCCGGTCCGGGGTGACATGAACGCGACACTCGTGAGGACAATATGCTGAACGTTCAACCGTGGGCGCCATGCTTCCACCTTCAGCGAACAGAAAGCCACGGCCGAAACGTTGGCGGCTTCCGATGATGAGATCACGAGTTTATGACTATACCCTCCCTGCGGCACAACGTTCTGCCGGAAATTCACGATCAATTTCTCGGTCGCCAGCCCGACCGGATAGCCGACCTCGAGCCAGTCGGGAACCGGCTCAATTCTGAATATCTTGGGGCCGCCTCCTTCGCTTACCACTCGCAGCGTTTCGGGCGGCAAGGCCGGGCCGTTGTGGTAAGCGGATCGAATCACCGTATCCGGCTTAATGGAAATGCCGGGCAGAACGGTCAGTGAGACCGGGATCTTCACCGGGGAATTCGTAGCATCATTTGACCTGACAAATATCGTGTCCAGATGCACGCCCGAAGTGAGTCCGAGCGCATAGGCGAATACTTCAATTGTATCAGGCGCTGTGCCCCGGTAGAATATCACGAGCCAGTCGGACCTCCGGGCGGCCGTGAAGTTCAGCGTTCCGCCGCCAATATTGCTTATCGGTATCGATTGTGCCCGCGGTGTCGCCCCGCCGGCGATCGCGGTGAACGCCAGCGAATCGGCGCCGGTGCCAATGACCGGATTGTCCGGCTCAAACGGGCGCTTCTGGGTGCAGGACAACGACAGCACAAGGGTGAAAACCACGGCAGTCGAGATCATGCTGAGCGCCAGGGCCGGGACACCATGCCGCTCTCGGGGTGATTCGACCATAAGATACAAAGTAAGGACGATTCAACCCCGACAGTATCAAAAGAAATGGTGCAACGGTCGGAGCCGACACTATTCGACTATCCCTTCATCTCAAATCACTCCCACGCCCTTATGTCATTCCTGTGTTGTTTTGTCATTCCCGCGAAGGCGGGAATCCACTCACTTGAATCTGGACCCCAGCTTTCGCGGGGGTGACATGCTCCGAAGCATCTTGCCCATTCCGGCATCCAGCCAGACGATTTGGGTTCGATTGGGTTCGTTTTGGAGCGCCATCCATTATCAGACAACGAGTTAGTGGGTTCGCTTCGTCAAATAAGGGGGACCCATATCCTCTCTGCCCGCTGATCCGGTGATCGCGATTTCTCGATAATTCTATATTTTCTCGCATACATACAGATTTCTCCTTCTACCTATGCGGCGGGGGAGAGGAGGAGATGCAAAAAGATGCTAAAATTGCAGGTGCCGGATAAGACCGAGATTCGACCGGGCGATCCATTATGATTCAAATAGCCCTTGACATCTTTAAGACTGACAACTATTGATAGAGTGTTTGAGCACATAACCACGAGGGGAATATGAGTCGCAGAATATCCAAATCCGGAATAGCGGCTGCCGCAATATTGGCGGTGTGTGCCTTTGCTTGGCTCGGTTGTGACGATGATCCCGTGTCACCGCCTCCCAGCGGCCCGCCGGATTACCATGTGTATTACGACTATGTAGTCGATTCCACGAGACGGGAGTTCCTGCCCGTCTATTCCACCAAGTCCTTCCAGGCGGTCGATACATTCGATGGAGCATTCCGTGACTTCCTCTTCACGCCCGACGGCAAGTACATGGTTGCAAAGGAAGCCAGCCATGCCAGGATACTACTTTTTGACATGGCGACAAGAAGTGCAATCGCTTCCGATACTGGTGTGACTCCGGTCCTTCTTTCCCTTTCGGCTGATGGGCGGTATCTGCTTGCGGGGAAGGAGAATGCATTTGAACTGACAGTTTATTCCGTCGAAGGTCTCACCCGTCTCTGGCAGGACACTGTTCCGCGCCGGCTGGCGGAGTTCATCGGACGAGGGGATCGAATCGTGTATTCAGAGTGGGGCAACGACACGTTTTACGTGGTCGATTTCATCAATGCTCCGGACACCCGCGTCAAGGTCAACGGCGGTACCGGTTTCTACCCGCACACAATGGCTCTGGATACTGCGTCCGACAAATTGTATGTGACAGGAGAAACAATAACCGGTCTCACCCACCTACGAATATACGATGGGGATGATCTCACATCCCTCAGGTATATTCGGATACCGGAGAACTTCAAGTCCGCTCGGCTTGCGTTCGCGGCTAATGGCTCGTATGTGTATTTGGCGGCGCCGTTCGCCGGCGCAGACTCCCCGCCGGGAGTGTTGCGATACGATGTCAGTAATGAGTCGCTAGAGTGGTTCATTGATGCGACTCGTTTCTTGGCTCCGGTTTTGGCGCCTCAAGATATCCAATTGACACCTGATGGTGCGATATTGTGTATCCTGTCGCTGCCTGACGTTTGGTCTGGACTGGGCTACCTGTTCATGTTCAGCACTAAAACTGGCGAACTCCTGAAAGTGATTTATCCTGAAGGAGCGCAGGGATTGCACATAAGAATGTTCCCACTTCGACAATAACATGAAGGGAGGGCACAATGCCTCACAGAATCTGGATTGGAATGTTGTCACTCATCCAGGCCGCATCCGCAGTCGCGCAGGACACGCTGTTCTTCCATGGTTTCAAGGGCCGGGAGTACTTTGTCCTCTCGTCCCAAAGTGTAACGGTGAGACTGACAGACACTTCTTGGACGCCTGAGATTCTCGCGGGAGACTATCCGGAATTGATCCTGACTGACAAGCCAGACAGGATGGGCCTGCGCGTGTTTGCGGTGCAAGTACGAGGTTCGGTCAACACGGACTCGCTGCTGACAAGGTTGAATGGAGATGACCGAATCGAATTTGCCATCCGAGGTGCAGTAAGCCGGGGAGGCTCGGAGGTGTTTCTTGACAACAGTATCTCTATCTTCCTGCAGTCGTCCTCAACCCGATCAGTAGCGGAGGCTGCATTAACGAAACTCCACTTGGCTGTCAAACCGATGCAGGAGAATCACCCTGAGTTTGTTGCGGCTGTGTTACAGCGGAGCGATCTGACCAACTATCGGCAGATTCTTGACACCGTCGGGAAGCTCGACCCAATTCGTTGCGTGGTACCGACGTTCTGGAGCAGATACAGCCTTCTCAGCGCCCCGAATGACCCTTGGTGGTCAGAGCAGCAACACCTGTGGGCGGACAAGCTCAATCTGGAACATGCGTTCGATTTCGCGTTGAGAACCGACTCGGTGTCGATTCACTTTTTTGACGATGGTGTAGCCATTCACGAGGATTTCCCCCAGCCATTCTCTATAACAGGTTACAACTGGGCAGATGAGCGACCGCAGTTCACAATGGGCCCCTATAGCAAGCATGCTATGGGCACAACAGGTGTCGCGTACGCCAAGATCAACAACGCGCTGGGGATTGCCGGTTACAACAACGCTAACTTCAAGGTGCACGTACAACAGATATTGGTAACCGGTACCGATTCAACTAGCTATTACAGGGCAACAGATTTGAACATCTATCTTGCCATGGTAGATGCAGCTCAGGATGGGGCCGACATTATCAATCATAGTTGGGGATATCCGCAATGTGATTACGATGACCCAGGGGGATACATTGCTGCGGGACTTGACACGGTCTATAAGCTGGGGGTTCTTACGGTCGCAGGGGCCGGCAATTGCCGAGATGACTCACTCGGGTGCGCGTGCGTGATTCTCCCGGCAAGAGGTTCTCACGTCTTGGCAGTTGGCGGTCTGAACATGGGTACGAATTACCGCGATGTCGAAACCAGTTATGGACCGGAACTTGACGTGACCACCTATTCGCGTGATATCCCAACATTGAGTCTTATGGGTGCAAAGGTCTTTAGTAATCATACAGTTTCAGTTGTCCCCAGCTGCGATTTGCTCCCGGTAAATTACCGCTGTATGACAGGAACATCTATCTCATCGCCACAGGCAGCCGCCATTGCCGGACTAGTTCTCGCTAAGCGGCCGGATTTTAAGAACCACCCGGACACGCTGTCGATGATTCTAAGATACTCGACCGATGACGGAGCGGCACCCTGTGCGCTGGACACCATTCGGCACGACGATGAGATCAGCTATGGTCGACTGGATGCCTACCGTGCTTTGCATGCAGTATCACGGGGTAATGTCAATAACGCTGGAATCATTGACCTGTCAGATCTAACCTACTTAAGCAGCTATTTGGCTGATAATGGACCGGCTCCGATACCAGACATGTACATTGGTGATCTCAATTGCGATTGTCAAGTAACGCTGGCTGACCTGAGTGCGCTCGTCACCTATTTGACTACACCGAACGCAACGATCGCTCTCTGTTTTCGATTCCATAATTGACAGAGGAGTCGACTAGGTGGGATCAATAGCCGGCTCGGCCGCCCGCACGGGTTCCCTTGATGCTGGGGCCGTTTAAGACTATCGGCGACGTTTCGACGCGATCCCGCAATTTCACCATCAATTTGAATCAGTTTCCGCGCTTGTGCCCCCAGGTAGAAGAAGTGCTGCTTATGTCGTCATGTCACATCTGCCTCTTCGATTCCGCTCAGGGCGACGAAACGGACAAAACATGACGCAACAATATACAAGCGGGCAGCACCGGTTGCAGTGCATTAACTGCACAGGCAATAGACATACGTGGTTGCGGCAATGGCGATCCTGCATCGGGATGCAATTGTCACGATTACGGCGCAATCGGCGCACTTAGTTGCAGAGGAAAAGCATCGTTCGATCACGCCGAACCACTAAACAGGACCCCTCGATTCCCCTTGCCCGACAAGTACTTAACTTCCGGTGGCGGCCGCCGCCCTACCCATTTGGCTGGCGGCATAGCGTATGCTCTTTGACCTATCGAATGAATGTCAGCGGAAAGGTGAGATAGTGCTCGACAGCCGATATCAACGGGGATTTTCGCNNGAACGGTTGGCCGCGACCAANGAACCCAAGGTTCGCAAGGACGACCGCGGTTTCTACATCATGTCTCTNTCCGAGAANGCCAAGGTNTATTTCGATGACTATTACGAGTTTCTCCGNACCGTNTACGNTCGCGCNCAGAAGGAGAAAGAACGGATNGCCGNNNGCNTNGCGACCACGTCCGCCGCGCACTCGGAATCACTGGCCTACTATCGCGCCCGGAATGTCATTCTCGATCTACTGATGCGGACGATTCTTCGATTTTACACCGACGGCTCCAACCTGGGCGTGGTCATGACGCCGTGGTGTTTCGGAACAGTCGTACTCGAAAAGGTTGAGGTCTATCGCGACCGTCTGAGCAAGGGAGAGGTGGACGACCCTAACATTCCGGAATATCCGTATTACGTGATAAAGTACATCGACGAAATCTACCGGGTGACCCTGCTCGAAGTTTTCGCTTTCCCGGAGCAGGCGTTTCAGATGCGCTGGCAGTACTCCGAACTGCTCAAGCGCTACTCCAAGGTGCTGACCGACATTACCGGCTCCCTGCAGTCGGTCATCCGGTCGGTCAAGAATATCGGCACTTGAACTTGAGATGAAGTAGTACCCCCTGTCCTTATACCGTGAGAATGCCCCCGGTTGACCTTAGCCGGGGGTTGCCTTATAGGGGTCAATTCGCGGCTCCGACCTGCCGATATTAGTACTTATAAACCTATGACGTCCACAGTAGTAAAGAACCGGACGGAGCAGAAGTTCCTGCCCGTGATACTCGATTCCCTGCGGGTCGATACGATTCTGGAATTCGACCTGTATATCAAGGTCAGCAACGAACTGGTTCTTTATCGCTCCGCCAATTTGCCGTTTACGGAGAAGACCCGCCACAAGCTGCTCGACAACCGGGTGGATCGCCTCTATGTCACATTTGAAAACAAGGCCAAGTATCAGCGCTATATCGAGGCGAATCTCGACAAGATTCTGGTCGACCCGGCGGTGCAGGAAGATAAGAAAGCCGCCGTCCTGTACGATACCTCGACCAATCTCGTGAAGGATGTGCTCGCCAATCCCACCTACGGCGAGAATATCAAACGGTCGAGCAACCTTGTTGCCAATACGGTCGAGTACATTCTGAAAGGGCGCGAGGCGTTTCTGAGCTTGCTCAAGATCACGTCGTTCGATTACTACACTTACACCCACTCGGTGAACGTCTGCACGTTCTCCATCGCGCTGGCGCAGCAGATGGGGATGACCGATGAGCAGTTCCTGAACGAACTCGGCCTGGGGGCGCTGTTGCACGATGTCGGTAAATCCCGCATTTCCGACCGGATCATCAACAAGCGCTCGTCGCTCACGCCGATCGAGTTCGAGATCATGAAGAAGCATCCCAAGTGGGGGATCGATATCCTGACCGAGACCTCCATGGTACCGGAGACCTGCTACTACCCGATTCTGCAGCACCACGAACGGGGCGACCGTCGCGGGTATCCGACCGGGTTGTCGCTGGATGAAATGCATCTGTATTCCAAGATTGTCGCGATCACCGATTCGTTCGACGCCATGACCACCGACCGCGTGTATCAGAAAGCCATCGATACCTACCCCGCCCTGCGGACCATGTTCGCGCTCAAGGGGGCGTACGACGAACGACTGCTGCGCACGTTTGTCGAACTGATGTCCCCCACCGGCTTGCTCGATGTCTAGGTCCGTTAGCCCCCGGGCGTGGTGCCGCTGCCGGAACTTCGCACCACGCCGCAAACCTCAAAAAAGATTGGCCATATCGAAAATAATAATGGACTATTTTACTCTTTGTCTCGTATACTGGGGTAATAATCCTGACGCTTTGCCGACCGGGCGGGCCTAGCCACAAAACAAAACGATAGATACGGAAGGAGCTGGTTCGTTCCATGATCAGACGATCTCTAGCTGTCTTTCTCGGTCTGCTCGCGCTGATGGCCGTGGCGTATAGTCAGTCCGAGACAAAGACACAACCAAAGAATCCCGGGGGAGATGCCGCCGATGCGGGCCGCGTTAAGCGCGGTGCTTATCTGGTGATGCTCGGTGGCTGTAACGATTGCCACTCGCCAAAGGTCTTCACGGCTCAGGGGCCGCAACCGGATCCATCGAAACCCCTGTCCGGTGCGCCTGCGAGCACGCCGTTGCCGGATGTACCGCCCAATTTGCTCGGTCCGAACGCCTGGGGAGCGATCTGCACTAACGATATGACTGCCTGGGTGGGGCCGTGGGGAGTTAGTTTCGCGGCCAACCTGACGCCGGATGAAGCCACCGGGCTGGGAAGCTGGTCCGAGGACGCGTTCATCCAAACTATGAGAACCGGCAAACATCTGGGCACCGGACGGGATATCCTGCCGCCGATGCCCTGGCAGGGGCTTGCCCGGATGACCGATCAGGACCTCAAGGCGATCTTCGCCTATCTGAAATCGCTCCCGCCGGTGCAGAACCAGGTGCCGCAGCCGCTCGACCCGCCTTCGCATTGAGCTTCAGCTTCGGGGGCGGATCCGCAACAGATCCGCCCTGCCATTATCTATCAGCTCGATATCCTGCCCGTACGGTGATAGATCCATGACTTGTTGATCGACCTTGATGAGGGCGTGAAAATGCCCTTGGCAACAACTCTATAATCGATTATCTTACCTACGTCCTTACGCAGAGAGATTTAATCCGACTGGGAAATTGGATTGTCGTACTGTATTTGCACACTCAAACTTGCGGAGGTTCATCCGTGTACGCACGATCAGTATTAGCTGCAGTGATTCCCTTCGTATTTGCCGGAACTCTGTTGGCACAAGCTCCGGATGCAGGCCGCAAATCGCAGCGATCGGACGAGAATCGACCTGAAAGTCCGCGGCAAAAAAGCATAGGTGATTTTCTGACGCCTGACGGGAAGTTCGACCTGGACGCTGTGCGACAGTCCGGTTATCAGGGACCGCTGGATGTGAAAGGGTTTGAATCTGCTTTCGACACTGCGACCAGCCAGCCGCTGTTTCGCCCCGCGCTGCCTGCTTCGCGGGCCGACGATCCGGATGACATATATTGGGACAACAAGATATCGCCGTCAGTTTCCGGAGTTGATGGTCAGGTCCGAGCGGTAACCGTTTATAACGGACAATTAGTAGCCGGCGGTGGGTTTCGAGTAGCTGGCGACAGCATTGTCAACTACATCGCTTCTTGGGACGGTTCCACGTGGACCTCGTTAGGGGGAGGGATGAATGACACGGTGCGTGCACTCACGGTGTTCAACGGGCTTTTGATCGCAGGGGGTGACTTCACGTTGGCAGGCGGGACAAGCGCCGGTTACATCGCCGCTTGGAATGGCGCTATCTGGTCACCGCTGAGCTTGGGGATGAATGGCGATGTTCGCGCCCTCACCGTATACGGCGGAAACCTGATTGCAGCTGGATCGTTCACGACAGCCGGAGGGTTTGGCTCTAGTCACATTTCTTCCTGGAACGGGATTGCGTGGTCTCATCTGGGATCTGGAACAAATGACACTGTCCGTGCTCTGACTTCATACAATGGGAACCTGATTGCAGGCGGCCACTTCACTTCGGCGGGAGGAGCGAGCGCCAACTACATCGCATCCTGGAATGGCACGTCGTGGGCACCTCTGGACACTGGGATGACTTACCGGGTCTATGCTTTGGCCGAATACAACGGGAACCTGATCGCAGGAGGTTATTTCGGCACTAACGGCCGGGGCATTGCGTCCTGGAATGGAATCTCTTGGTCCCAACTGGCATCGGATCTGGCATACGGTTCTTCCGTCTATTCCTTGGCCGTGTACAATGCGAAGTTAATCGCGGGTGGCAACTTGGCTGCTCCTGGAGACAGTTCCACTTACATTGCCTCTTGGGACGGCACTGCGTGGTTGCCTCTAGGGTCCGGAGTGAATTCGACAGTAGGTGTACTGACTGAGTACAATGGGAATCTAATCGCAGGAGGTTTATTCACTTCCGCAAGTGGAACAAGCGCCAGTCATATAGCTTCCTGGGACGGTATTGGCTGGTTATCTCTGGGATCGGGAGTTAATACTGACGCCTGGGCCCTGGCTACCCACAACGGGCAGCTGATCGCCGGGGGAGATTTTACTGCTGTCGGTGGTACAAGCGCCAATCACATCGCTTCATGGAATGGATCTTCGTGGACACCTCTGGGACTCGGGACAAATGGCTCTGTCTGGGCCATGACAATTTACAATGGTAACCTCATTGCGGGGGGCACTTTCACTACCGCTGGCGGGGTAAGCGCCAAACGCATAGCTTCGTGGGACGGGACATCTTGGTCACCGTTGGGGTCAGGAATGAATGGCAATGTTTGGTCACTGACCGTTTACAACGGTAATCTTATCGCGGGAGGGGATTTCAGTACAGCCGGCGGAACAAGCGTGGGCTTTATCGCTTCCTGGGACGGTACCGCTTGGTCACCGCTCGGATCCGGTGTGAATAACTACGCCACGGTCTATGCTCTGACAGTGTACAACGGGAGTCTGATTGCAGGGGGAAATTTCACTCAGGCAGGCGGGACAAGCGCAAATCGAATAGCAGCGTGGGACGGTTCCAACTGGACATCGCTCGGATCCGGGATGGATAACGGAATTGTTGGTGCTCTTATTCCGTACAATGGGAATCTGATCGCAGGCGGCTCTTTCACGTCGGTCGGCGGAGCAGGCGTTGGCAGAATTGCATCTTGGGACGGTTCGGCCTGGTTGCCCATCGGATCCGGGATGAATGACGGTGCTTGGGCCTTTACGGTTTACAACGGGAATCTGATAGCTGGTGGCTATTTCACGACTTCAGGCGGGATTAGCGCCAACCGCATCGCTTCCTGGGACGGCATCACCTGGTCACCGCTGGGATCAGGGATAGGCGAAGGACTGGACAGGTCCGTTACTGCCGCCTTGGCAACGTATGGTGGAAACCTGGTTGCCGGTGGACACTTTTCTTTTGCCGGCGGCAAGGTGTCGGCCTATCTGGCGGCGTGGACCAAGTGCTGTTCCGGCGCCACGGGAAACGTGAATATGACCGGCATCGTCGATCTTTCTGACCTCAGCGCTCTTGTCAGTTACCTGACCGGCGGCGCGTATGTTCCGCCCTGCGGGAATGAGGCCAATGTGAATGCGACTGGAATCGTTGATCTTGCTGACCTCAGCGCTCTTGTCAGTTTCCTAACCGGCGGCGGATACGTGCTGCCAGGTTGCCCGTAGAGCTGAGAGCGTTTCTAAGGCATCAATTCAATTTACCTAGCTCGCGCGGGGACCGATAAACGGCCCCGCCTTCTTTTCGCTCGCGGACAGGAGCATCAGGACCTATATTGCCCGCCATTAACGATGGAGGACATATGAGGCAAACTATTAAGACCGATGCCGCCCCGGCGGCCATCGGGCCATATTCTCAGGCGATCGTCGTAAAGGGCGGAACGTTGGTCTTTTGCTCCGGCCAGATTCCGATCGACCCCAAAACCGGGCAGGTGGTCGGCAAATCCACGTCGGAGCAGTGCCGACAGGTGATGGACAATATCCAGGCCCTGCTGCAGGCCGCGGGCAGCGATCTGTCGAAAGTGGTCAAGACGACCATCTTCCTGACCGACATGAACGATTTCGCGCCGGTTAATGAGATGTACTCGACCTATTTTGACAGCGCCCCGCCGGCCCGAAGCACGGTCCAGGTGAGCCGGTTACCCAAGGACGTCAAGATCGAAATCGAGGTCATCGCCATACAATAGGCCCCCTCGACTGTCGAGATTTCGCTCAAGGACAGAATGCAGGTTACGGATTGATCTTCCCGGATTCAGCCCCGGTTCAGTCCCACAAAAATGGTATCAACTATGGTGATAGTCCACGATGCCGGACCGTTTGCAGGTGCCGATCCGGCGTGATAACTCAATATGAAACAAACAGTTTGCTGCTGTGCCGCGCGACTGAATGTGAGGGCAAAAAAGCCCTTGACTTAGTGGGAAAAGGGGCTTTCTTGAGCGCCTGATTATTGTGAATTCGGTCACATGAAACGTGATCGGCAACCTGGCGTACGACATGTCGGAATATTTGGCAATATTGATTTTCGCGGCTGCGGGGACAGGGATAGTCCTGATCACGTTTGGTATCAATTGGATGGTGCGTCCGCATCACCCTTACCCGGCCAAAAACGTCAACTATGAGTGTGCCGAGGAGCCGGTCGGCAATTCCTGGTTCAAGTTCAATAACCGATTCTACATCTTCGGGCTCATTTTTGTCGTGTTCGATGTCGAGGCGGTCTTCCTGTTTCCCTGGGCGGTGGCTTTCGGCCAATTGGGGCTTTACGCTCTTATCGAGATGATCATCTTCATTCTTATCCTGATGTTCGGGCTTTACTACGCGTGGAAGAAGGGAGTGCTCAAATGGGTGTGATCAAGCAGCTTCCCGTGTACGCCGAGAAAGTCCCGGGCGGTGCGATTGTGGCGACCTCACTGGAGAGCATCCTGCACCACAGCCAGGCCTGCTCGCTGTGGTATCTGCTATTCGGGACCGCCTGCTGTGCTATCGAGTTGATGGCGACCGGCGCGTCTCGTTATGACTTTGACCGTCTGGGAATGATTTTCCGCGCTTCGCCGCGTCAGTCCGACCTGATTATCGCTGCCGGAACCATCACGAAGAAGATGGCGCCGCGCCTTCGGAAGCTGTATGACCAGATGGCCGAGCCGCGCTATGTGATCGCGATGGGCGGGTGCACGGTCAAGGGCGGGCCGTTCTATTATGACAGTTATGCGGTTGAGAAAGGTATCGACCATATCGTGCCGGTGGATGTCTATATCCCCGGTTGCCCGCCTCGCCCGGAGTCGTTGCTTGAGGGTTGTCTGACTCTCCAGAAGAAGATCAAGGCGCAAAAGCTCGCGGATTGGCAGAAGTAGTCTGATGACCAAAGACGAGCTCAAAGCGTATATCGCCAGTCGATACAGTGACAAGTTGACGCCGCTCGATCTGGGACGGTACGATTTACTATACGCCGCCGATGCCGCGACGTTCAAAGATCTGGCTCTGGCGCTCCGCGATGATGCCGAACTGAAGTTCGATTACCTGCTCAATCTGGGCGGCATCGACACCAAGGATCATTTCGAGATCATCTACAACCTCGGTTCCATTGCGAAGAATCACCGCATCGACATTAAGCTCTCGCTCCCATACGAAAATGCTGAGGTCGATTCCGTTCAGGAAATCTGGCCGGGCGCCAACTGGTTCGAGCGCGAAATGTGGGAATTGTACGGCATCAATGTCCGCGGGCACGGTAATCTGAAACGGTTCCTTCTGCCCGATGACTGGAATCAGGGGCATCCGATGCGGAAGAACTGGACCGCGCCTGATTTCATCAAGCTGCCGGAGACGAACGTATGACGCAGCTCCGGACCGAAGAATTCACCGTCAACATGGGGCCGCACCACCCGTCGACCCACGGCGTCTGCCGTTTGCTTCTCACCATGGATGGCGAGCGGGTTGTACATATTGAACCGTATATTGGTTATCTCCACCGCGCACTTGAGAAGATCTGTGAGAATCGCACCTATCCGCAATGCATCCCGATACTGGATCGTTTCGAATACGTGACCGCCATGTCCTGCAACTACGTGTTCGCGCTGGCGGCGGAACGGCTGGCGGGTATTCAGGTGCCGGAGCGCGCCGAATATCTCCGCGTAATCATGCTCGAACTCAACCGGATGGCGTCGCACCTGCTCTGGTACGGTACCACTGCACTCGATTTGGGAGCGATCACACCCTTCCTTTACGGTTTCCGTGAACGNGAGCTGATACTTGATCTGTTCGAGATGACCTGTGGCCAGCGGCTCACCTACAATTATATACGNATCGGCGGCGTNGCNCGNGATATCCCNCCGCAGTTNGTNCCGAAATGCCGCGAGGCNATCAANACCATCNNNGANAAGATGTCNGACTACGAAGGNTTGCTGAACGANAACCCCATCTGGCTCGCGCGGAACAAGAAAGTCGGCGTCATGTCACCGGAACTGGCGATAGCGTACGGCGTTTCCGGCCCACCGCTTCGGGCCAGCGGCGTCAAGTATGATATCCGTCGCAACGATCCGTATTCGATCTACGACCGTTTCGATTTCAATATCCCTACCCAGCAGAACGGCGACTGTTACGATCGGTATATTCAGCGGCTTCAGGAGATCAAGGAATCGCTGAAGATCGTATCGCAGGCGCTCGATGGTCTGCCGGAAGGGGAGATCAAGGCCAAAGTCCCCGGCGTGTTCAAGCCGCCGGCCGGGGAAGTGTATGCGCGGATGGAAAACTCGCGCGGCGAGCTGGGCGTGTATTTGATTTCTGACGGCACCAACAAGCCACTTCGCATCAAGACGCGCGGTGGGTCTTACAATAACCTTCAGGTACTACCCGAACTCGGCAAGGGACTTTTGATCGCCGACGTAGTCGCGATCATGGCGTCGCTCGATATCATCATGCCGGAGGTTGACCGCTAATGACCCCGATTATTGCTAGCGGTGAATTGATCGGCCTCTTCCGGTGGCTCCACGCGCAGCTGGAATCTACCGGCCTTCCTGATATCTGGGTGACGGTTATCAGCTTTGCTGTACTCGGCGTGGTGATGTTTGGACTTCTGGCGGTGATCGCACTGTTCCTGGTCTGGTGGGAACGGAAAGTCTCGGCGCACATTCAGCAGCGGTTCGGCCCGATGCGGGTCGGCTGGCACGGCTGGTACCAGACAATCATGGATGCGCTCAAGTTGCTCCAGAAAGAAGATGTCCGGGTCGANACGCGNGACNNGCCGGTNTTCTTCTGGGCGCCGGTNCTTTGCTTTGTCGCCGCGTTTNTGGCCTACGTGTCGATTCCCTTCGGCAATGGGCTGATAGTCTCCGACCTTAATATTGGTATTCTCTATATCATCGCCGTCACGACGTTCACCATCATATCCNTGTTAATGGCCGGATGGGGTTCGAACAACAAGTATGCTCTTCTCGGCGGTATGCGCTCGGCGGCGCAGGTGGTGAGTTATGAAGTCCCGATGATCGCGTCCATTCTGACCGTGATCCTATTTACGGGCTCGCTCTCGATGGTCAAGATCGTCGAATCTCAGACCGGCCACGGGATTTTCAACTGGTTCGTGTTTCGCGTGCCATTCGGACCGATCGCGTTCATCACCTATCTGATTACTGCCACGGCCGAGACCAACCGCACGCCGTTCGATATTCCCGAAGCGGAGCAGGAATTGGTCGCCGGATATAATGTCGAGTACTCCGGGATGAAGTTCGCCATGTTCTTCCTGGCGGAATTCGTCAATATGTTCACGGTGTCTGCAATCGCCACCACGCTGTTTCTGGGTGGATGGAACGGGCCGTTCCTCCCGTCATGGATATGGTTTTTGGGCAAGACGCTCTTTGTAGTATTCATTCTGATGCTGTTCCGCTGGACCTATCCGCGCTTGCGCGTGGATCAGTTAATGGAGTTCAGCTGGAAATTCCT
>PQAP01000235.1 GCA_003105265.1 candidate division GN15 bacterium
CTCCCGTATTTTCCCTAGCAAATCATGAAGTCGCTCACTCTGCCAACAAGTAGGATATGTCTATGGCTGCCAAGCTGAAAGCCCCGGAATCGCCGCGCCGTGCCGCCGTCCCGGCCACTCTCTCCTGGGAGAGTTCCCCGTGGTTCACTCCTATCGCCTTTCTCGTGCTGCTGGTGGCGCTGGTGGTCCTGTTTCGGGAGTTCGTGTTTTCGAGCTTGATGCTCAATAGTTCCGACACGATTCAGGCGGGGATGTTCTTCCGGTCGTTCGGGGTCGACTACTTCAAGTCGCACGGCGCCATGCCGCAGTGGAATCCGTATATTTTCGGCGGGTTGCCATATGTCGATGCATTTCACGGCGACCTGTTTTATCCCCTGTCGGTAATTCGGTATTTCATGCCGGTCTACAAGTATCTCGGGATGGTACTGGTGATGCACATCTACCTGGCCGGCATCTTCATGTATCTCTGCGCGCGGCAGTTCCGGTTGTCGAAGACCGCGTCGCTGCTCTCGGCCATCATCTACATGTTTGCGGCGTCGATGGTCTCGCTCGTGTCACCCGGACACGACGGCAAGATGTTCGTAACTGCGCTGTTTCCGCTCGCCCTGCTGTTTCTGGATAAGGCATTCGAGAGAAGGCCGTTCCTCAATTTCACGCTGTTCGGACTGGTGGTGGGCGTCATCATCCTGACGCCGCACGTGCAATTAGCATATTTCTCGCTCTGGGCGCTGGCCCTTTATACCGTGTTTAAGCTGGTTTTCCTGTACCGTGAGAAACGGCAGATAATGGCGCTGCTCCGCCCCGGTTTGCTCACCTGCTATGGCGTGCTGATCGGCGTGCTTCTCTCAATGATCCAGTTCTATCCCGGATACAATTATACGACCAATTTCTCGCCGCGCGCGGATTCCAAGAGGGGCTGGGAATGGGCGACCTCGTGGTCGATGCACCAGGAGGAGGCATTCGGTCTGCTGGTGCCGGAGTTCGCCGGCGCCTCCACGAAAGACGACAAGAGCTATTACTGGGGCAAGAACTACTTTAAGGACAACTCCGAATCGAGCGGCGCAGCGGGGCTGCTGCTGGCGTTGGTGGCGGTGTTTTTCGCCAAGCGACGCGAAGCTTATTTCTTCGCCGGACTGGCAGTGCTGGCGTTCATCTATGCGCTCGGAGCAACCACGCCGGTTTTCCGGCTATTCTACTATGTCATCCCATTGGTGAAGACGTTGCGGGCGCCCTCGATGATCATGTTTCTGTTCACCTTCTCGGTGGCGCTGCTGGCGGGAATGGCGCTGCAGCATCTGATCAGCGGCAAACGGGAGACGGGAAAGTCGGAGAAGCGGTTTACGTATCTGCTGTTCGGCGTCCCGGCGTTTCTGGGACTGGTAGCGGTTTGCTTTTCGATTGCCGGCAAGGGGATGCTCGGGGCATGGTGCGCGATCTTCTACAGCGATGCCGCCACCACCATGGTTCAGCAGGGAATCAGCAAGCTCAATCTCGCCTACATGAACCTGCCGCAGATTCAGACGGGGGCATGGATGGCATTCCTAACGACCGCCCTCGTGGCCTTGTTTGTCTGGATGTACCGCTCCGGCAAGGCCGGGGCCGCGATACTCCTCGCNGTACTCTGCGTGCCGCTTCTGGATGACGTCAGATTCGACAGCCGGTTTATCGGGACGATTAACCCGGCGCAGTATTGGGCGCCGACGCCGATTACCCAGTATTTGAAGCAGAANGCNGANCANTACCGNACGCTGAATGTCGGGAANCTTCAGGATGACGTCCTACCCTACCATGGNATCGAAGTGGTGGTCGGCTATCACGGCAACCANTTGCGGTGGTACGATGATTTGCTGGGGGGACCGGGGATCTCGACTCTCCAGAATCGACGGAAACCGTTCAACCCGCGCTTTCTGAATCTGGTCGGGACCGGCTATCTCGTAATCCCCGATCAGTACGTTTCGTTCTTCGAGAACCACTTCGGCCCGAAGCCGCTGGTGGAGGTGGCCAGTGAGGGCTCGGACAAATTGTATCGAAACGATAACGCGTTTCCCCGCGTGTTTCTGGTAAGCAAATACAATGTCGTCCCGGATCGGAAGTCGATCACGCCGAACATTCTCGACGGCAGCAGCGATCTGCGCGAACTGGCGTTTCTCGAAGAGAAGCCGGATATCCCGATTCCGGCCGATTCGGCGAGTACCGATTCGGCGTGGATAATCCGTCACGGCGTCGACACGGTGACGGTCGGGGTCAGTGTGAAAAGCAACAAGCTGCTGGTGCTGACCGACGTATACTACGATTCGTGGCACGCGACGGTCGACGGCCGTCCGGCCAAGTTGCTGCGCGCGGACGAGGCGTTCCGGGCGGTCGCGGTCCCGGCGGGCAGCCGCGAAGTGACGTTTGTCTATGATTCGCCGCGGTACGCGAAAGGCCGGGCGATCACGTGGTTGACAGCTTTGTACATACTCTGTATCATTGGCGGCTATGTAGTGATGGAGCGTCGCAGAAAACCGGCGCCGGAAAGCAAAAACGGATAATCTCTATGCAACGAGCCCTGGTCATATTCCCGACCTACAACGAGCGCGACAATATCGAAAAGATCGTGCACGCGGTGTTGCCGATGGACCCGCGCATTCACGTGCTTATTGTCGATGACAACTCTCCGGACGGCACCGGCGAAATCGCCGACCGGCTGGCTGCAGAGGAGCCGAAAGTGAAAGTGCTCCACCGGGAGCGCAAGGAGGGACTGGGGCGCGCTTATATTGCGGGGTTCAAGTGGGCAATCGAGCAGAAGTTCGATTTCATTTTCGAGATGGACGCGGATTTCTCGCACGGCCCGGAGTACCTCAAGGATTTTCTCAAGGAAATACAGAGCCATGACCTGGTGATCGGCTCGCGCTATATCTCGGGAGTCAATGTCATCAACTGGCCGATGTCCCGTCTGCTGCTGTCGTATTTCGCCAACAAATACACGCGGATCGTGACCGGGCTCCGGCTGTTCGACGCCACGGGCGGGTTCAAGTGTTTCCGCCGAGAGGTGCTCGAAGCCATCAATCTCGACGACGTGCACTCCACCGGCTATTCGTTCCAGATCGAGATGTCGATGCGGGCCTGGAAGAAGGGGTTCCGGCTGAAAGAAATCCCGATCATCTTCTACGAGCGGCGGGCGGGGACCTCTAAAATGTCCAAGCGGATTGTGCGCGAAGCGATCTGGATGGTCTGGCTGTTAAGGGTAAAATCGATATTCGGGAAGTTTAACTGAGCCAATCCGGTGTCAACCTCCGGTACCGTATCAGTCGTCATTGTCACTCATAATTCGCTCCCGGCCGTGCTGAGCTGCCTGAAGCGGCTGAATCCCGGTCAACCGGAATCGCCGCATCAGATTGTCGTGGTCGATAACGGCTCGGACGATGGCACGCCGGACGCCATCCGGCAGGCGTACGCCGCTGTCGCGTTAATCCACAACGCCGAGAATGCCGGTTTCGCCCGGGCCTGCAATACGGGAGCAGAAGCATCGACCGGGGAATACCTGCTGTTTCTTAATCCCGATCTCGATATTGACGGCGACGCCGTCGACGCACTCTTGTCCGTGGCGCGATCGACTCCCAAGGCGGGCCTTGTCGCCGGGCGGCTGCGCTATCCGGACGGGACCTTTCAGGCCAATTGCCGCAATTTTCCGACAGTCACAAATCTCCTTTTCTCTCGCGGCTCCGTGATGGGGCGTCTGCTTTTCAGCCGCCTGTCGTCACACTCAGGATTCTACACGCTGCCGGATTACGATGCGGTTACCGAGGTGCCGGCAGTGGCCGCCACCATGGCGCTCATCAGACGGGACCTGTTCAAGAGAGTTCGGGGGTTCGACCCGCGCTTCTTCATGTATATGGAAGACACCGATCTTTCGCTCCGCCTGCATTACGCCGGATATGTTAACCTATTTGTGCCGCACGCGGGCGGCGTGCACGGATTCGGCGTGGGATCACGCGCCGGGCGACTGAAGCGGAGCTGGCATCATCACCAGTCGGTCTGGAAGTATTTCCTGAAGCACTTTCCCAACGGTTTTTCATTGTTCCTGTTGCCGGTGCTTCTCACGTTCAACCTGATGCTCAGCGCGGTGGTGCCGCCGCGAAGGCGGAAGTGACGCCATGTCGCCGCTTGAAGCCATCATGATTGTCGCTTTCAGCGTACTGATGAGCGGTGTGGCGCTGCCGGTGCTGATCAGGAGCGGGCATCAATATCACCTGCTCGACCGTCCGGGTCGGCACAAACGCCACAAAGAGCCGGTGCCGTTTCTGGGAGGAGTTGCGCTGTTTGTCGCCATCTGGCTGACAGTAGCATTTCTGCTGCTGGTGTTTCCCGCTTCGATGGCCGAATTGAGCGGCATGCTTCCGTATATACTCGCCGGCGCAATGCTTGTGGGCGGAATCGGGTTTATCGATGATCTCCGCTCGTTGCCGGCCTGGGTCAAGTTGGGGGTGGAGGTAATGGCCGGGGTGGTGCTCTACATGGGCGGCCTGCGGATCGATCCGGTGTCGATTCCGTTTTGCGGGCAGGTAGAGGTGGGAGAATTCTCACTCGTGATCACCGTGCTATGGGTAGTGGGGCTGACCAACAGCATCAACCTGATCGACGGGCTTGACGGTCTGGCAGGTGGCGTGTCGTTGATCGGCGCACTGACTCTCACGGCGGTGGGGAACCTGTATCACATCGGGGTCACGCTGGTTTTCGCCTACGCCCTGATCGGGTTCCTGGTCATATTTCTGCGGTACAATCGCTATCCCGCGAGAATCTTTCTCGGCGACTCCGGCTCACTTCAGATCGGCTACTACTTTGCGGTGCTTTCATTGATGGTGCCGCTCAAGTCATTCACGGCGGCGGCACTGTATCTGCCGCTCATGGCGCTGGGTGTCCCGATTCTGGAAAGCATTACCTCGACGGCGCGACGACTTCTTCGGCGCAAGAGCGTGATGCGGGCCGATCGCCGTCATCTCTTTCACTATCTGGCACTGGCCGGTCTGACGCCGCGACAGATCGTGGTAATCTTCTGGCTGGTCTCGCTTGCCTTCGGTTTGTTTTCTCTCGCTATGTTCTTCTGGGACCGCATTTTAGTGTTCTCGTTTTTGGTCCTTTTTATGGTTGTTATTTCAGCCGCGTTCTTTATCTTTGTATCCGGCCGATCCCGGACCAAGCGACGATCCGGCAAGACGTTATAGAGGGAATTACGCGGGTCGTGCCATAGAGAAATGGCTGAAGGTTTATATTTGGATTTTGAACGCCCGATTCAGGAGCTCGAGAAGAAGATCTCCGACATGAGAGACTTCTCGGTCGGCAAGAGCATCGAATTGAGCGGCGAGATCGCTTCGCTGGAGCAGAAGCTCGAGCGACTGCGGACCGAAATCTATTCCGGTCTGACCCGCTGGCAGCGCGTTCAACTGTCCCGCCATCCCAAACGCCCCCACACCCTTGATTATATCAAGCTGATCGCCACCGATTTCATCGAACTGCACGGCGACCGCGGTTTCGCCGACGACAAGGCGATGGTCGGCGGACTTGCCACAATTGACGGCCAGCAGGTCATGATTGTCGGCCAGCAAAAGGGGCGGGACACCAAGCAGAAGCTGATGCGGAATTTCGGCATGGCCCACCCGGAAGGGTATCGCAAGGCACGCCGGCTGTTCCAGTTGGCCTCGCGTTTTCACCTGCCAATTGTGGTTCTGATTGATACTCCGGGCGCATTTCCCGGAATCGGCGCCGAGGAGCGCGGACAGGCCGAGGCGATTGCGCTGAATATCCAGGTGATGTTCACGCTCAAAGTACCGATCGTGGTTGTGATAATAGGTGAGGGCGCATCGGGTGGAGCTCTGGGAATCGGGATCGGCGACCGGGTGCTCATGATGGAATACTCGTGGTATTCCGTAATCTCGCCGGAAGGATGCGCCGCGATTCTGTGGCGTGACGCCGCCAAGGCACCGGAAGCGGCGGAGGCGTTGAAACCCACGGCCGACGACCTGCTGGCGCTGGGAATAGTTGACAAGATTATTCCGGAGCCGATCGGTGGCGCCCATAACGATCCGGTGCAGGCGGCGAAGATAGTCAAAGAAGAGATTCTTAATACACTGGCCGAGTTGAGACCCAAGCCGGTGGACCTGCTGCTGGATGAACGGCTGGCCAAATACCGCCGCATGGGCGAGTATCATGTGCTCTGAGAGTTAAGATGACCGTGTCGCCGCGATTGCTCGAAAAACTGGTTTGTCCGCGATGTCACGGTACGCTCGTGTTCCGGGAAGCATCGCAGCGGCTCGAGTGCAACGCCTGTGCGCTGGGCTATCCGGTGGTCAACGGCATCCCGGTGATGCTGGTAGACGAGGCAAAGTCATTACGATGAGGATATACGCACAATGAAGCTGTCGAAGTTTTGTGATGAAAGCTTGGTGACCTTCAGTCTGAAGGCGGCGACCAAGGACGAAGTTATTGAAGAACTGGTCACTCTGGCCGCAACCTCCAACATGATCAAGAACCGCGACGAGCTTCTTTCCGACGTCCGGGAGCGCGAGAACCTGGTCACGACGGGAGTGGGATACGGCGTGGCCTTTCCTCATGCCAAGACCCGTTCCGCCAAGGGTATCGTCATCACCTTCGGCCGCAGTGCGAAAGGGATAGATTTTGAGGCGATGGACCACCGACCGGTCAATCTGTTTTTCCTTATTGCCGCTCCGGAGGATGCGGTGGGCGCGCACCTGAATGTCATGGCCCGGCTGTCCTTCCTGATGAAATCGGAAGAGAATCGCAAAAAGCTGATGCAGGCATCTTCACCCGGTGACGTATTGGCATTGATCGACGCGGTGGAGTAACACCATCCGGCAAGGACGCCGCACACCATGAGTTGGATCTCCGGTTTCTTCAGAGGATCCTCGCGAAAGCTCCATCTGATTCTCATCCTCCTGTTCGGCATCGCGCTGTGCATCCCCAGCTTGCCGCTGGCCATGTACATCAGTGAAGGCATACTCCAGACCTTTTACCTGCCGTTCGCCACGATTAAGAACTCCGTCGAAGACCTGCGCCACGTTCATGTCGAGAACAGCCGGCTGCGGGAATCGCTGGTTGATGCCAACGTCAAACTGTCGATGCTGGAGGAGGCGGGACGCGAGAATATTCGGCTTCGCGCGGTTCTCGGCTTTGAGCCGCCGACCGGGTATTCGCTCCTGCCCGCGCGTGTAATCGCGGTGACGGGCGATCGGATCCCGATGCAGGCGGTCATCAATCGCGGTTATCTGGACGGCGTGGCGCTCAACGAGCCGATCATCAACGAGGAAGGGTTGCTCGGCAAGGTGGTATCCGTTTCGCACAGTTTCTCCACTGTGCAGTTGCTCACCGACCCGACCAACCGCGTGGCGGTCCGCATCTCCGAGAGCCGGGAAATGGGAATCGCCAAGTACGTGATGTCGCAGGGACTGATAGTCGATAATGTACCATATCAGGGTGACGTCAAGCAGGGCGACCTGGTGGTGTCATCGGGCCTGGGCGGATTGTATCCGCCGGGGCTGGTTGTCGGGACAGTCATTGCCGTGGAACGGCCGAAGCAGGAGCCGTTTCTGAGTATTCGTCTGGCGCCGGCGGCTGATTTCAATTCGCTGGATGAACTCTTTATTCTGAGAGAGAAGAAATAATGCGGGCGATCGGTTATCTCTTATATCTGGTGTTGATCGCCTTCCACGAGGTCATTTTTCGCGGGGCGACCTCGATAGCCGGGGTCTCGATCAACCTGCCCGCCATCATCGTCTTTTCGGTGGCGCTGTTTCGGTCCGAAGCGGAGACCGTCTGGTTTGCCCTGGCGGCGGCCCTGGTGATGAGCGCCGGGACACCGCTGAGCATGGGATTCCAGGTACTGGCAATGGTCCTCATCAGCTTGGCCATCTATCATGCGCGCGAACAACTGAACGTCGAGGCGCTGGTCACTCAGCTGGCCATGCTGATTGTGGGAGTACTTATACATAATTCACTGACGCTGGCGTTCACCAAGCCGTCGGATTTCTGGTTTCAGATGGCGCGATTCACGCTTCCCGGCACGATCTATACCGGAGCGGTGGCCTATCTCATCTACACTGTCATCATCGGCCGGTTCTCAAGCAGGCGGTCGGGTGTATCATACTAGCGGCCTATGCACAAGACCACACTTTCACACATCGGGCGTCTGCAGGCCACGTACGTCGTGGTTACCGGGGTCTTTGTACTGTTCTTTGTGGGGTTGATCAAACTTCAGATATTCGAGCACAGTGAACTGGCTACGCTGGCCGAAAACAACCGCATTCGGGTCGTGCCGATCGAGCCGCGCCGGGGCGTGGTCTTCGATCGCCAGGGCCGTGTCATCGTCGGCGACCGCCCGTCGTACACTGTCTCAGTAGTGCCCGCCGAGGAGCGCAAAGGGTTGACGATTCCGCACCTGGCCCCGATCCTCGATCTGGATACCACCCAGATCCGGCGGCGAGTGAAACGCAATGCGGCCAGTCCGTATCAGCCGGCGCCGATTCGCCGCGATGTTCCGTTTGACGCCATTGCCGTTCTGGAAGAACAGAACAGCGAATTCCCCGGCGTCAACTACCAGCTCGATCGCGTGCGCGAATATTCGGTGGACCTCCGGGCTGAGGCGTTCACCGGTCACGTGGGTGAAGTGTCCGAACAGGAAATGGAGCGCAATCCGCAAGCCGATTACCGGCTGGGGAGCACAATCGGCAAGAAGGGAGTCGAAAAGCAGTATGACGACTTGCTGCGCGGCGTGGAAGGGACGGCGTTCATCGAAGTCACCGCGCTGGGTGAAGTGCTCGGGGAATACAAAGGGAAGGAACGCGTTCCCCCGGTTCCGGGATGTGATCTGACGCTGTCGATCGACAATGACGTCCAACTGGCGGCGATTCAGGCGCTGGACACGCAGGATCAGAAATTTTCCAACATGAAACTGCAGTCGGACTCGGCGCCGATCATACATCGCGCGGGCGCAATAGTGGCCATTGACCCGCGAACAGGAGAGATCCTGGCCATGACCTCAGCGCCCGGTTTCGATCCCAACACATTTTCCGGCATGATTACCGACAGCATGTGGCAGGCGATCTCAACCGATCCGGCCCACCCGCTGCTCAACCGACCGCTGGCCGGGCTGTATCCGCCGGGTTCGACCTTCAAGCTCCTGACGCTTGGCGCCGGGCTGGAGTCAGGGGTTATCGACGAGAATACGACCTTCCGACCATGCCTCGGCGGCTATCAGTTCGGCAACCGTTTTTTCAAGTGCTGGGAAAAGCGCGGCCACGGCGTCCAGAACTCCATTCATGCGGTCGAGATGTCCTGCGATGCCTACTTCTATCAGCTGGGTCTGAAAGTGGGTGTCGATCAGATGTACCGGTACGCCATGCTGTGCGGCTTCGGCAAGAAGACCGGCGTGGATCTGCCGAGTGAACTGTCGGGCTTGATGCCGTCGGTTCAGTACTATGACAAGCGCTACGGGAAAAATGGCTGGACCAAAGCACTGGTGCTCAATACGGCGATCGGTCAGGGAGAAGTGTTGACCACGCCTCTGCAACTCGCCCAGTTCTATTGCGGAATCGCCAACTGGGGCACGGTGTACAAGCCGCATCTGGTGACGAAGGTTACCCATCCCAATGGACGTGTCGACCAGATCGAGCCGCAGGTTTCCTTCCAGCTTCCATTCTCCCGTTCGACGCTTGCGATCATGAGAGAAGGACTTCGCCTGGTGGTCGAAGGAGGCAGCGGCACCGCGCGCCGGCTGAGAAACAACCTCTATTCTGTCTGCGGCAAGACCGGAACGGCCCAGAACCCGCATGGCGAAGATCACTCCTGGTTTGTCGGGTTCGCGCCGATCGAAAACCCGGAAATAGTCGTCTGCGCGCTGGTCGAGAACGCCGGCCACGGTTCCGAAGTCGCGGCGCCGGTGGCGAAGAAAGTTATCGAAGTCTACATGAAGAAGAAGCTGGGCTTGCTGGAGCCGCAGCAGCAGCCGGAGCCGATGGCGCAAGTGGGCGCGAAGGAGCTTCGGCCGTGAGGTTCAACTATCGCCATCTCGACTGGAAGCTGGTGGGCGCCGTGATGGCGCTTTCGCTGATCGGAATCATCACGATTTTCTCTTCGCAGTACTATTCCAATTCCGCCTATCAACAGACCTATTGGCTGCGGCAATTGGTGTGGCTGGTACTGGCATTTGTTGCATTTCTCGCTGTTGTTCGGTTTCCGCAGCGTCTGTTCGACGCGAGCGCCTACGGGCTCTACGGCGTCTCGCTGGTTCTCCTGATACTGGTGCTGGCGGTGGGGCATACGCGGATGGGAGCGTCGCGGTGGTTTGATCTCGGTCCGGTCAGCTTCTCACCATCCGATATCGCGAAGCTGGCGGCGCTGCTGACGATCGCGCGATTCTTCGCCTATACCCGTCTGCCTGCTTATTCCAAGCGTCGGCTGGCGGTATCGGCGATCATCGTGATTCTTCCGATGATGCTGATCCTCAAACAGCCCGATCTGGGGACATCGCTCACGTTTCCCGTCATACTGTTCGCGCTGTGGTTCTGGTCGGGACTTTCGCCGTGGTACCTGGTTCTGATCGTGTCGCCGATCATTTCGATGGTGGCCGCCTACTACTGGCTGTCGTGGGCGGTTTACCTGGTCGCGCTGTTGATCTTCCTGGCCTCGCTGCGTCCCGGCCTGATCTTTTCGATTGGTGTGGTGGTGATGAACCTGGCGTTCGGCATGATTACGCCGTTCATCTGGGAGCGGCTGGCAGACTACCAGAAGAACCGCATTCTCACGTTTCTAAATCCGGGCCATGATCCGCGCGGAGCAGGGTATCAGATCATTCAGTCGAAAATCGCCATCGGCTCGGGCGGTGTTATCGGCAAAGGGTACCTGCAGGGTTCGCAGGCGCGCCTCGATTATCTTCCGGAGCGCCACACCGACTTTATTTTCTCGGTGCTCGGCGAGGAATTCGGTTTGATCGGCGCATTGATTGTGATCGGGTTGTTCACATTCATCTTCTTTCGCTGTATCCGGATCGCGGCGCGCTGCCGATCGCGATTCGCCTCGTATACCTGTTTCGGCGCGACCGCCGTGCTATTCTTCCAGTTCGCGGTGAATATCGGCATGACTCTCGGGCTGATGCCCGTGACCGGTTTGCCGCTCCCATTCGTCAGCTACGGTGGTACAGGCCTGCTTCTTTCCTGGGTGCTGATCGGACTGATAGTGGCTGCGGACCATCACTGGCAGGAGTACTGAGCCGCCCGTTTTCAATTTCTGTCGATCACGTCTTACCACGCTGGGGATCAGGGAAATCCCGATACAGGGCGGTTGTCAGATCGGTGACAGCGCTGTACACCTCGCGGTGGCGCACTTCCGTTTCGCCGGAGCGCCGGGCTACGATCCCGAAGGCGGAATCCAATTGGGCCAGGTCATCGATTTCTATCACAACATGAAACTCACCGAGAGAAGGGGGGCCGAATCCGAACTTGCGGCGCGACAGGGAATACCGCTGAATCAGCCCGCGTGATTTCAGATAGCCGAGGTAGTCATCCAGCGCCCGGCAGAACTCGAGGTCCTTGTGACTTTCTTTAAGGTTGCACCAGAGGTGGTAATAGTTCATCGGGCCACTCCTTACTTGATTCCGGCACCAAGTTATGACAATTGACCGTGTTTGTCCATTATATCGTGAGACAAGTTATTGTCGCGGCGTGAGATTGTGGCCGGATGTCCGCGCAAAATCCCGCTTGCCAGTGCGTCATCGAGATGATACCTTTGTGAATATGTTCACACACTCACCTGTTGATTGTACCAAGGATTTTTAGAGCATAAACTTATGAGAGAATTATTGTCAGGCAATGAAGCGGTGGCGCGAGGCGCATTTGAAGCCGGAGTGAAACTGGCGGCTTCGTACCCCGGAACACCATCGACTGAAATACTCGAAACGCTGGCGGAACGATTCCCGACAGTCTATTCGCAGTGGTCGCCGAACGAGAAGGTGGCCTTCGAGGTCGGCATCGGCGCATCGATGGGTGGCCAGCGGGCCCTGGTGACGATGAAGCATGTCGGGCTCAATGTCGCGGCGGATCCGTTCATGACCTTCGCCTACACGGGCGTCAATGGCGGTTTCGTGATCGTATCATGCGATGATCCCGAAATGCATTCTTCGCAGAACGAGCAGGATAACCGGATGTTCGCGAAATTCGCGCAGGTGCCGCTCTTCTCACCCACCAACAGCCAGGAATCGAAAGACATGCTGCTGGCGGCCTTTGAAATGTCGGAAAAGTTCGATACGCCGGTCATGCTGCACATGACCACGCGCATCTCGCACTCCAAGGGTGTGGTGGAATTGGGTGAACCGACCCACGGGCCGNACCGCAAGTTCGTCAAGGATCCCTCCAAGTACGTGATGATNCCGTCNAATGCCCGCCGCCGNCANGTNGTNGTNNCNGAGCGACTCGAGAAGCTGGAGCGATTTGCGGAAGAGACACCGCTCAATGTGGTCGAATCAAACGGCTCGAAGGTCGGCATTATTACCGGCGGCGTCTCGTACCAGTATGCCAAAGAGGCGGCGCCGAATCTGGATTATCTTCGNCTGGGGCTNGGCTTCCCGCTGCCGATGAAGAAGATCGCGGATTTCATCCTGAACCATGATCGCGTGCTGGTAGTGGAAGAACTGGAGCCGTTCTGGGAAGAGCAGATCAGGGCGGCAGGGCTGCCGGTGGAAGGGAAGCAATATTTCGGGAAGCTGGGAGAGCTGTCGCCATACCGGGTCGCCAAAGGACTTCAGACAGCCGGCATTATCAAGAAAGTGGCCGAACCGGCGTTTGCATCGGAGGCAACATTCCCGCGTCCGCCGGTGCTCTGCCCGGGCTGCCCGCATCGCGGCGCCTTTATGGCGCTCAAGAAACTCGGCGTGGCGGTGACCGGCGATATCGGCTGCTACACGCTCGGAGTGATGGAGCCGCTGAACGCGCTCGACTCCTGCATCTGCATGGGCGCCTCCATCGGAAACGCTATCGGCATGGAGAAGGTGAAGGGCTCGGACAAGGGAACGGTGGCGGTGATCGGCGATTCGACCTTCGTCCACTCCGGCATCACCGGACTCCTCGATGCCGTTTACAACAACAGCAATGTGACCGTGATGATACTGGACAATCGCGCCACCGCGATGACCGGCGGGCAGATGCATCCCGCGACCGGCAAGACACTGATGGGTCAGGATACCCACGCGCTCAATCTGCCCGAACTGGTCAGGGCGCTGGGGGTGAAGAACGTGCGGGAAATCGACGCCTACAACTATGAGGAGTGTCTCCGGACGATCAAAGAAGAAATCGAACGACCGGGGCCATCGGTGATCATGACGTCGCGTCCATGTGTGCTGATGCCGGTGCGGATCATGGAAGAGCCGTACACGGTGGACCTTGAACTCTGCAACGGCTGCTCCGCGTGTTTCCGGATCTCCTGTCCGGCTATAGCGGCCTCGACGGAGCTCACCAAGCACGGGCGTCCGAAAGCGGTTATCGATGAAACCCTGTGCACCGGCTGCACGCTGTGTGCGCAGATCTGTCAACCCGAGGCGATCGTCCTCAAGAGCCAATTCGTGAAGGCGTAGAGTGAATGTATGAACAAGCAGTCATTTGATATACTTATCGTCGGCGTCGGGGGACAGGGTGTGCTGCTGGCTTCGGAGATCATGTCCGAAGTGGCTATGAACGCCGGACTGGATGTTAAGAAATCCGAGGTACACGGCATGTCGCAGCGCGGTGGCGTGGTATCATCGCACGTTCGAATTGCACCGGTCGTGTACTCGCCTACAATTCAAGAAGGTCAGGCGGATATTCTGATGTCGTTCGAGCAGGCGGAAGGGCTGCGCGCGATAAACTGGCTCAAAGCCGACGGCACGGCGATAATCTCGCAAACACAGCTGGTGCCTGCCATCGTCACGTCGTCCAAGCAGTACAAGTATCCTTACGATGCGGTTGACCAGATGAAGAAGAAGACCCGAAATGTGATTCCGGTCGATGCCGACAAAATTGCCGCCGAGCTGGGCAACCCACGCCTGGTTAACACGGTGCTGATGGGGGTGGCATCGGGATTGATGCCGTTTTCAGAGGAACTCTGGACGCAGACAATCCAGTCGAAAGTGAAGCCCAAGCTGGTGGATATCAATATCAAGGCATTTCGCCGGGGACGGGAGATCAAGCTGGCGGCAGCGGGAGTATAGAGCCATGTCACAGTACATGCTGATAATCAACCCGGGGTCGACCTCGACCAAGATGGCGCTTTTTGACGGCGACAAGCAGATGGCTGAAGCGACGGTCCGTCATGACGCCAAGGAGCTGATNCAGTTCGACAACGTGGCGGACCAGTTCGAATACCGCATGAAGCANATTNACAGCTGGATCGACACNCTCAACCTGAANTCGGCNANAATNNCGGCGGTGNTCGGTCGTGGCGCACCGCTCAAGCCGTTGGAAGGCGGATCGTATGCGATCTCCGAGACCATGCTCGATGATATCCGCGACCGCATCTATTCGAACCATGCGTCCAATCTCGGCGCTATTATCGCTTCGGCACTCGGGACACGTTTCAAGGCGCCGTCGATGATTTCAGATCCGATCACGGTCGATAATTTTGTCGATGTCGCCCGGGTCAGCGGTGTGCCGGAAATCGAGCGCAAGTGCCGTGTCCATGCACTGAACATCAAGGAGGTCTGCCGCCGCGAGGCGCAGAAGCTCGGCAAGAAGCTCGAAGAGCTCAATTTTGTCGCGGTGCACATGGGCGGCGGCGTGTCGGTCGCGGCGCTGCGCGGGGGAAGGGTAATCGACGTCAACGACGCCCTTCTCGGCATGGGGCCGTATTCGCCCGACCGCGCGGGCGCGTTGCCGATCGGCGGCCTGGTGAAGCTCTGCTATTCCGGGCAGTTCACCGAAGCGGAGATGATCGACAAGCTGTCGCGCAAGTCCGGCCTCGTGGCGTATATCGGCGTCGCCGATCTGAAAGAGACGGAGAAGCTGATCGACAAAGGCGATCCGAAGGCGCTTCTTTATTTCAACGCCATGGCGTACCAGATCGCGAAAGAGATCGGGCAGGCGGCGGTCGCGCTCGAAGGGAAGTTCGAAGCGATCGTTCTCACCGGCGGAATGGCCAATTCCGCGCGGCTGGTCGGCGAGATACGGAAATACGTCGCATTTCTCGGCAAGGTCACGGTCGTGCCGGGAGAATTTGAGATGGAAGCGCTCGCGGCCGCGGGACTTCGATTCCTCAACGGACAGGAGAAACTCAAAGAATATTGATATACGATCGGCACTGGGGTAGACCATATGTCAGATAAACCAATGCAGCCGATTCATTCGTCGGACCAGCTTATTGAACGGGCGATTGCGATTGCCCGCGACGGCCGCAGAAAACGAGTGGCGGTCGCGGGAGCGCAGGACGTTGATGTTATCGACGCCATGTCGCAGGCCGAAGCTGACGGCTTCCTGAGCGGGACACTGGTCGGCGATGCTGATCTGATCCGCAAGATGGCAAGCGAGAACAAGATCGCCATCGATAAGCTCGAAATCGTCGATAAGAAAGATGTCAGCGAGGCCGCGCATTACGCCGTCAAGCTCGCGTCCGACGGCAAGGCAGACGCCATCATGAAGGGGTTCCTGCCGACGTCGGCATTGCTCAAGGTCGTGCTCGACAAGCAGTACACGCTGCGCGGCAAGAACACACTCTCGCACTGCGCCGTGCTGGATATTCCCGGTTATCATAAGCTGCTCAATTTCACCGACGGCGGCATGGTGGTGAAACCGGATCCCGAGCAGAAGTTCCAGATTCTCGAGAACGCGGTGCTGGTTGGGCGGGCGCTCGGTCTGTCCCCGGTGAAAATCGCGCTGTCGGCCGGAAGCGACAAGCTCTCGGAGCGAATGCCGCACACGCTGGCGGATATCGACGACATCATCCCGATGGCGATAGAAAAGATTCCTGATATCGCCATCTACGGTCCGATGACGCTCGATATGGCCACCTCGAAGCGCGCGGCCGAATACGAAAGGAGCCGCGGACCGGTAATCGGCGACGCCGATGTGTACCTGGTCGACTCGATCGAGGAAGGGAACATCGTGGCCAAATCCCTGATTCAATTCGCGGACGCCGTGTTCGCAGGAGTGATTGTCGGTGCCAAGGTGCCGGTGTCGCTGGTATCGCGAACCGATACGGCCAAGAACAAGAAAGCGTCGCTGGCGCTGGCCTGTGTGATCGCCGACTACTACGCGCATATGGCGGAAGGGGGCAGGAGATCATGAGTAACCTTCCGGAAATCACCATCCCTGCGGTTAATTCATACACACACATATTCGAGCGGGCCAAGACGAAGACTGCATCCAGGCCGGTGAGGGCCGCACTGATCGGGCCGATCGATCCGGACATGCTCGGCGCATTCGCGCGAGCGGTCGCCGACCGCCTTATAGAGCCGACGATAATCGGTGATCGCAAAGCGTTGGAGCAGGCGCTGGCGGAACACAATTTCAAGCTGACTCCGGCGCACATGGTCGATGTCGCCGATACCGAATCGGCAGTGCGTCGCGTGGTGGAGATGGCGGCAAATAAAGAGATCGACCTGATTATCAAGGGCCGGGTGGTGACGGCTGATTTGCTCAGCTTGCTGTTTGCGGCCGACGCCAATTATCTGAAAGCCGATAAGACGGTGTCGCATGTGGCGGTGATCAAGCCGGAGAAATATCCCAAACTGCTGCTGGTGACCGATGCCGGGGTGACAATCGAGCCCGATTTGAAAGCCAAGCTGAGCTTGATTCAGAATCTGCTCGGCGTGGCGAAAGCGGTGGGGATCGATAATCCGCGTCTCGCGATTCTGGCGGCGGTCGAAGTCGTGTACCCNACNATGCCGGTCACGATGGAGGCGGCGATTATCTCCAAGATGGCNGAGCGCGGGCAGATTAAAGGTGCGTATATCGACGGGCCGCTGTCGTTCGATGTTTCGGTCGATATGTTTGCCGCGCATTCGAAGGGCGTGAAGACATCGCAGGTGGCCGGGCAGGCGGATGCGATGCTGGCGCCGAATCTCGAGACCGCCAATGGGATCTACAAGGCAATGACGCTGTTCGGCCGGTGCGAGATGGGCGGGGTGATTGTCGGCGGCCGCGTACCGGTAGCGGTGGCTTCACGTTCCGATAGCCCGCAGGGGAAATACAATTCGATACTGTTGGGTGTGCTGACGGCGTAGAGGGCAGGGATGCGGTTCCGTCAGGTCACACGATTCGCAAGCGAATCGCAAGACCTGACGGAACGCATTTGGCTCACACGAATCGCAAGCGGGTCGCCGGACCTGAGGGTGGGTTTTGTATCGATTTCGCCCGGTCTGACTACGGCTTAGGATATAAGCCGGCAGGTCACATCCCGCCTCTGGCGGGACAAGACCTGCCGCAACACAGCGGGGCATTCGGTCGGCAACCTGATTGGGGGACCATACAGAACATCATAGCCAACAGAGATTCAGTCAAGACGCCTCCAAACACTCCGGGTACTTGCATCGTCTATTGAGATGCAACCAAGGAATCCTGGAGGACGAGCAGTGAGACGAGGCGCTCTATTGATTGTCGGCCTGGCCACCTTCTTTAGCCGTTCAGCAGTAACCGCATTTGTGCCCGCGGAGCTGCCGATAGTGATTCACTATGGGCTTAACGACAGTCACAGCCGGAGTTGGGTGAGGGAGAACGATGACGGTGTGGTCGGCATCTGCTATTTCCAGCGGTTTGCCGGCAACTACACGGATGGGACGCTCCTGTACAGGACAATCGCGCCCAACGGGTCGGAGCACATTGACTCGGTGACGACGGGCACGCGGATGGAGAAGTCTGTCCTGTTATACGACTCGCTGTCCGAGCCGCACATTTTCATGGCCCGCTCGAATGAATTCGATCAGATCATCGAGCACTACTTTCGAAGGGACACCGGGCAGTGGCAAAGCGACACGATTATGCACTTCTACGGTGAAGGGGGGAAGTTTATCTACGAGATGTCGGCAGAACCGGGGCCTGACTACTCGTTTCATCTGCTGGTACTGAAGACCCGCTCGGACATCGACTCCGACGATTTCATGGATGCCTGGATCAATTCCTTCCTGTACCACGTAACCAACGCGACGGGAAACTGGCAGAAGGAATTGATTCAGAACTATGACATGGCGTTTACCTACGACATGTATATCAAGACGTCCTGTCGCCAGGACATAAAAGTTGATAGAGACGGCTATGTGCATGTGACATTTGCGGAGCAAATATACGGTGGCACGTATCCGTCGCGATTACTGTATGCCACTAACAAGACCGGGACGTGGCAGATTGAGGTAGCCCTAAACTATGAACCCGGGTCAACAGATGATGCAGGATGGTTTCCGTCACTTTGTTTTGACACTAACGATGTCCCGTATATTGCGTGTGACTACATCGACCGCGTCCCAACATACTCGGCGTACCTATGGAAGCTACTGCTGCTAAAAAGAATCGGGGACGGGAGTTGGACATCCGAAGTCGTCGCTACGCAGAGCGACGGCTATTCGGGAGGAGACGGTACCCAATTCACGGGTGGGTTGGCGCACCTGGTTTTCGATCGGAGCAACACCCCGCACATCGTCTTTTCGGACATCGCATCTACCCATTGGCCGATCAGAAATCAGTGTGTAAATGTGGGGAACATCCGTTATGCCGTGCGCGCGGGAGCAACCTGGGATATCCGAACGATCTACCGGCAACCTTTGCCGACCGGGTTCTACAACGCGACTGAAATGCTGGAGCTGTGCTTGAACATCCCGAAGAGGACTGACACGATGCGGGTGATCGGTGTGGAACTGGTCGTGACCGGAGAATATGAGTATACGACCAGCTTGCTGGAGTTCGCGTGGGGGGTTCCCTGCTGTACGGGCACGACCGGAAACGTGAACGCGGAGGGGATTGTGGACCTTGCCGATCTCTCGGCGCTGGTCAGCTACCTGACCGGTGGGGGGTACGTCCTCCCCTGTCCGGCGGAAGCGAACATCAATGTGACCGGCATAGTCGATCTCAGCGATCTGACCGCGCTCGTGTCATACCTTACCGTCGGCACGTACGTCCTCCCGCCCTGCCCGCAGGAGTCGCTTACGCCCTGATCTGCTTCAATCGCGCCGCGATACGGCTATCGATCTCCAGCACCAGCGGAGTTTCAGCAGAAGTCGGCATAGTCTGATCCGAATACAGCACAAAATGCGCGCGTTTGTCGGGAGTCAGGAAATGGCCGTTCAGTCGGCCCGTGAAACCGGATTGCGCGCTGAAATAATCCATCTCGCCCATCAGTTCGTCGAGATTTGCCGGAGCGATATGATGTCCGCGCAGCTCGCACAGCTTGCGGAGGGTATCGATATTGCTCATGCCGTTGAGCGGGTCGCCAATCGGATTGGAATCCTGTTTCATCCCGCACCAGTTGGTGAGATGGCCGTCGGATTCGAGATAGGACGACATAGGGATGAATACATCCGCTGCCTGCGCAGTCTCGGTCATGAATAGATCGGCCACGACCAGAAATTCCAGATTGTTGACAAACGCGTTGTACTCCGGTCCGGCGGCAGGGTTCTCTCCGAAAATGACCGCGCCGCGAATCTTGTCCTCACGGATCTTCCGGCCGATATTGGTGCCGGATTTCTCGATCATACCTCCTAAATCAGTGCGCCACGTGCGCCCGATTTCGCCAAGCAGTTTCGTGTTACCAATCGTGGCGCCGCCGGGAGTCAGCTTAGTGTCGAATCCGGCAATCTGCATTCCGGTATGATTGCACTGCCCGCTGGTGAGCATGATGCCGGAGCCGTCGACGCCAACTTTGCCCAGAAGCAGCATGAGCGTGGTGAGGGCTTTGAGGTCATCGGATGACCGGTCGATGCGGCTGTCGAGATTATACCAGGCGACGACCTTCTTCCTGCGATCGGCAAAAAGGGCGGCCATCCGCTGAATCCGTTCAATCGAGACGCCGGTGACGGTCGAGATTTCGTTGAGATCGCACTTCTTGAGGGAATCGACGAGCTGCTCGGCGCCGACAGTGCGGTTCTTGATGTACTCGGTGTCGAGAGCGCCGGTACGAATCAATTCGCTGATGACGCCATTCAGGAGGGTTGTAATCGTACCACGGCGAGGATCGGCCCAGATGGTGGCGTGTGCGACGAGATCGATTTGCGCGGAATTGATGACAATCGCCTCGGCGCCGTGCCGCATCCGGCGTTTCATCTGCCATCCGAGCACGGGGTTTTCGATAGTCGGATTGCCGCCGACAAACAGATACAGATCGGCACTTTCGACATCGGCAGTGCCGATGGTCGATGCGGTCGCGCCCAGTATATCATCGAGAGCATGATAATCAGCCTCACTGATGGCATGATGGAACGACAACAGGTTATTAGTGCCAATCGCCGCACGGGCGAACCGTCCGGCCAGATAGAGCTCCTCGTTGGTCAACTTAGGCGAGGCCGCGACGAGGATGTGGTCCGGATCGTGATCCTCGATTACTTTCTTGAGGCCCTTCTCAATTGCAGAGAACGCTTCGCTCCAGGTGCAGCGGGCCAGTTTGCCGCCTTTCTTGATCATGGGGGAGGTTTCCCGGGTGCCATCGAGATAGTGCTGATAGCCGAAGCGTCCGCGTACACACAACTCGCCGCGATTGGGACCGAGTTCGGGCGGCGCGCCGACCACGTAGAACAGGTCCGGCGTTTTCACTTTGAGCGTGATATTGCAACCGACCGAGCAGTAGTTGCAGACGTTGTAGACCGAATCCATCTTCCACGGACCGGAGCGACGGAACGGCATTTTTTCGACCAATGCGCCGGTGGGGCAGACATCGATACAGTTGCCGCAGGAGACGCAGTTGGTTTCGTGGAGGGCTTTTTCCATCGCGGGTTTAACTATCGTGCGGAAACCACGGTTCACGAAACCAAGCGCGGAGACATTGAGAATTTCGGCGCAGGTTGAGACACAGCGGCCGCAACGGATGCACTTGTTGGAGTCGATCTTTACGAACGGGTGGCGGGTGTCGACTTTGTACTTGTTGTAGTCGCCGACAAACCGCTTCTGGTCCACGCCGTATTCGGTGCAGTAATCCTGAAGGATACAGGCGAGGCCGACATCGCAGCCGCACTCCGCACAGCGGAGGGATTCCTCGAACGCAGTCTGGTCATCGTACGCGAATTCGACTTCCTCAAACGATTTGATACGCTGGGCGGCCGGGATCTCTTTGACACCGTGGCGCTCGGATTCCTGAACCTGGGGGATGTCGGAGCGCTGTAGTTTGTGGAAGTTGTCGCGCTTGCTCTCGAAACGGTCAACGAGCGGTTCGATTACGCCGGTCTTGATATACTTGTCGATGGCGCGGGCGGCCATGCGTCCGGCGGCGATGGCATCGATAGCATCGGCCGGTCCGGTGACAACGTCACCGCCGGAGAAGACGCCGGCGCGGTCGGTGTCAAACGTGCCGTCTTTGGCAACTATCGTTTTCCACTTGGTGACTTTGATACCGCCGCCGTTGCCGTCGACTCCGGTGAGGTCCGGTTCCTGGCCGATGGCAGAGATTACCCAGTCCGCCTTCAGGATATAGTCTGAGCCCTTAACCTCGACCGGGCGGCGGCGTCCGCTCGAATCCGGCTCACCGAGTTCCATGCGGATGCAGGTGAGGGAGGCCATGCGATTATTGTCGACATTGACGCGAATCGGCGCGGCGAGAAATTCCATCTTGACGCCTTCGTGCTCGGCGGCCTCGATTTCGACCGCGTTTGCAGGCATCTCTTTGCGCGTGCGGCGATAGAGCAGAATGACCTCGTCAGCGCCGAGACGGAGCGAAGTGCGGGCGGCATCGATAGCGGTATTGCCGCCGCCGACCACAACCACGCGCCCTTTGACAGGCGGATTGGTTTTCATCTGAACCTGTTTCAGGAATTCGACACCGCTGAGAACGCCATCGACATTTTCGCCTTCGACCGCCATCGGCTTGCCAACCTGAGCGCCGAGACCGACAAAGACGGACTTGAAGCCGCGTTTGAACAGGTCATCGATAGTGAAATCTTTGCCCAAGGTCTGGTTGGTGCGCAGTTCGACGCCGAGATCGAGAATCCAATTGATCTCCTTATCGAGGACGCTTTTCGGTAGGCGGTATTCGGGAATGCCGTAGCGGAGCATGCCGCCGGTTTCAGGCAGCGCCTCGAACACGGTCGGGCGGTACCCCTCGTTCACGAGATAGTACGCGCAGGTCAGACCGGCCGGACCGGAGCCGATAATGGCAATTGGAATGCCGTTGTCCGGTTTGGTGTCGGGGCGCCACATCTCACCGATCATATCCTGATCAGCAGCATAGCGCTTGAGGAAGTCGATTCCGACCGGCGCATCGACCAGCGAGCGGCGACAGTTGATCTCGCATTTGCGGGTGCAGACACGTCCGCAGACAGATGGCAGAGGATTCTTTTCTTTGATCAGCGCGACGGCTTCTTTGAATTTGCCGAGATTGATGAGGGACATGTAGCCCTGAATGTCGACATCGGCGGGGCAGTTGAGACGGCACGGACCGAAGCAATCGGCGTAGTGATCCGACAGCAACAGCTCCAGACACGTTTTGCGGGCGCGCACGACTTTTTCGGAGCGGGTCTGAATCTTCATACCCTCAGCTACTTTGGTGGAGCAGGCGGGGAAAAGACGAGACTGTCCTTCGAGCTCGACCACACACAGGAAGCAGGAGCCGAACGGAGGAAGTTTGTCGTCGTAGCAGAGAGTCGGAATCTGATCAATTTTCTGATCGCGGCAGACCTGAAGAATGGTCCTGTCGGCCGGAGCAGTGATCGACTTGCCATTTATTGTCAGCGTAACCATGTTGTTCCTCACTACTCCTTGTTAACCGCGTCGAACCGGCAGACGGTAAAGCATTTGCCGCACTTGGTGCACTTGTCCTGATCAATGACGTGAATCTTCTTCTTCTCGCCGGTGATCGCTTCGACGGGGCAGGCGCGGGCGCAGACCACGCAGCCGGTGCAGTTGTCGGTGATCGTGTAGGTCAGAAGCGACTGGCAGACGTGCGCCGGGCAGCGTTTCTCTTTGATGTGCGCGACATATTCATCGCGGAAGTATTTGAGCGTGGTCAGGACCGGATTGGGCGCAGTCTGACCGAGTCCGCAGAGCGATGCGGCCTTGATTTGGCCGCTAAGCTCGGTAAGATTGTCCAGGTCTTCCATCGTTCCCTCGCCCATGGTAATCCGCTCGAGAATCTCAAGCATCCGCTTGGTGCCGATCCGGCAGAAAGTGCACTTGCCGCAGGATTCGGCTTGGGTAAAAGTCAGGAAGAATTTGGCGACATCGACCATGCAGGTGGTCTCATCCATGACGATGAGCCCGCCGGAGCCCATGATCGCACCGGTTTTGGTGATCTGCTGGTAATCGATGGGCAGGTCGCACATTTCGGCGGGAATGCAGCCGCCCGATGGCCCACCCATTTGGACTGCCTTGAATTTTCGGTCGTTGACAATGCCGCCGCAGACATCGAAGATGATCGAGTTGATGGTGATCCCCATCGGGACTTCAACCAGCCCGGTTCGCTTCACTTTACCGGCCATAGCGAACACTTTGGTGCCTTTGCTGTCGGCCGTGCCATAAGCGGCGAACGCGGCGCCGCCGTTGAGGATAATCCACGGGAC
>PQAP01000236.1 GCA_003105265.1 candidate division GN15 bacterium
TTCGCGACGAAATCAAGAAGGGGGGACAGGCCTACATCATTTATCCGCTGATTGAAAAGTCGGAAGAGTCTCAACTGGAAAGTGTCGAGGAAGCGTTCGAGGAATTGGCGCGGACTGTCTTTGCCGATTTACGGGTCGGCATGGTACACGGTCGAATCAACGCCAAAGACCGCGACAAAGCCCTCGCGCTGTTTCGAGAGCGGGAGATCGACATATTGATGGCGACCACCGTCATCGAAGTCGGGCTCGACAATCCCAACGCGACCATCATGGTAATCGAGCACGCTGAGCGGTTCGGTCTGGCGCAGTTGCATCAGCTGCGGGGGAGAGTCGGACGCGGGGAGAAAGATTCGATGGTAATCGCTGTCGCTCATCCGCCGCTGTCCGATATCGCCCGTCAGCGGCTCGAGTATTTCGCCAATAACAGCAACGGCTTCGATATTGCCGAGGCCGATCTCAGTCTGCGCGGCCCGGGTGAGCTGTTCGGTGTCAGGCAATCCGGTCTGCCGGAACTTCGCGCTGCCGATCTTAGCCGGGACCGTGATCTGCTGGAGGCCAGCCGACGGTTACTCGAACGACTGTTCGCCGACCAGTCCACTCTTGATGAACCGCACCGGAAATTGTATCATCACCTGCAGGAATCGGAGGCGCGAAGACAAATTGCTCTTGGTGGTGGTTAACTGATTGCAAAACAATAAAATACGCGTCAGCACTAAAGGAGAAGGTCAGCAATGGAAGATCAACCGGATATGCCATTTTATCAGTTAGTCTTATCGCTGCAGGCCGGAGCCATGCAGCAGATGGGGAAAATTGCTTCGCCCTTTACCGGCAAGATCGAACGGGATCTCGATATGGTCCGGTCCACTATCGATCTGCTCGACATGCTTCAGCGAAAGACCGCGGGCAATCTTAATGCCGATGAAAAGCAGGTGCTTGATCATGTCCTCTATGAGCTTCGGCTGAACTTCATCGATGAGCAGGGCAAAGACGAGGCCGCCGGTTCAGCGCCCGGTGACGCAGACCCTGCGAATACCGATTCTCCAGGCGAAGAAAAAGAGAAAAACGACTGAAACAGCCGAATTTCCCTCTTGTTTCTGCCGATCATTGTGTATAACTTGCTAAGGGAACGGACGTTAGGTGGGTATATCCGCAGTTTCCGATAGGAATTTCCGCTTGACCGATTTATATTAGCAGAGCTTCGATGAGCAATACTACGTCGACCAACACCCTGCCGATAGCAACGCTGATTGCCTCGTTCGGCCCGGACCTCGAGTTCGCCAAAGAGATGGCTTCCATGACCAGCTATCGAACAGGCGGAAAAGCTAAATACTACATATCGGTGCGCTCATCGGGCGAGATTACACGCGCGGTGAAGGCCGCCGAACAACTGGGCATTCCGCACTTCATCCTCGGTGGCGGCACAAACCTGCTGGTTTCCGATGACGGCTTTGATGGCGTTATCATCAAGGTTGATGTGATGGGCATGACGCTGGAAACATCCGATACCGTCCGTTGCGGCGCAGGCGAGCAATTGATGGCGCTGGTGGATTTTGCCACGGAGCACGGGCTGTCCGGGCTCGAGTTTGCCGCCGGAATCTGGGGCACGGTTGGTGGCGCTATCTACGGTAATGCGGGTGCTTTCGGCGGCGAAATCGGCCCAATTACTCGACGGTTGACTTTGGTCGATGACAAGGGGGTTGTGTGCACGGTCGACCCCGACTACTGCCGGTTTGGCTACCGGGACTCGCATTTGAAAACCACGCACGAAGTAGTTGTCGACGCTCTGTTCGGCCTGACTCCCGGAGACCGTGCGACCATCAGCGGCAAAGTGAAGGAGATTCTGGCCGCACGCGACGGCAAGCATCCTGTCGACGGTATGTCGGCCGGCTGCTTCTTCAAGAATATCCCGGACCCCAAAGAGAAGTTCGGCAAACTTCCCGCCGGCCGGCTGCTCGAGGAAATCGGCGCCAAGGGAATGTCGGTGGGTGGGGCGAAAGTGTTTGATAAACACGCCAATATCATCGTTAATACCGGCACGGCGACCTCAAAGGAGATTCGCCAACTTGCCGATATATTGAAAGAGAAAGTCAAGGCCCGGTTCGGAATCGAGCTTCAGGAAGAAGTGATTCAACTTGGCCGCTTTTGACGCGAAAGGAGGAATGCTATCGAGCCCTCTCTAAAGAACTGAAATTGAATTGTGAACGCACTGGGTGTGAATCTCTTTCGTCGAACACATCGTCTGCTGCTGACTGTCTCGCTGCTGGTGGCAGGGATCGGCTGGGAACGGGCATTTTCGTTTATCCAGTACGAGGCCTACCTCAATGATCCGCCGCCGGTCGTTTCTTTATATGAACCCCGCACACAAGCTCTTCTCGCGGCTCATCCGCCGGCTGTCAATCCGCCCATCAATCCGATTCTGAGCTACGCCCCCAAGCCATCGGCTTCTTTCTACGACCAGAGTTATATCCGTTTCAGCACCGACTACGGCGGCGGCAAGCAGATGATACCGGTGGCCGTCGATGCTCTCAAATATGACGCTTTCCGCCGCAACAACGATGTAAGGAAACGGTTTGCCGGTTTTTCGCAGAAGTCGATCGGGATTGCCAAGAAACAGACCGGACCCGGCGGCGTCTCGCTGGGGCTCGCGCTGCCAAGGCAACTGGAGAGCGTGTTCGGCGAGGGGGGCGGCAATCTGCGCGTGTCCGGCTACCGTCGCATCAGCTTCTCCGGCCGCTCCACGTGGACCGATGCCGCCCAGTCCGACGTCTTGCGCCAGAGCCGGTTTCCCACTCTCAACATGGATCAGGTCTACCGCTTCGATATCGAAGGGACCATCGGTTCCAAGATCAGCGTCAAAGTCAACGAGGACAGCCAGACCGATATCCCGCTGTCCAACCGGATTCAGATTCGCTACAAGGGCAGCGATGACGACATTATCAAGACGATCGAGGCCGGCAACACCAACCTCAGCTTGCCGGGAGCGCAGTTTGTCGGTTACTCCTCCCGCATTCAGGGTCTGTTCGGGCTGAAGACCGAAGCCAAGGTCGGCAAGCTCAACCTCACCGCGATCGCATCGCAGGAAAAAGGATCGTCCGAGCGCGCCTCCATCTCCGCCTCGGGCGAAGAGAAGGCGCAGGCGGTTCGCGACTGGCAATTCGCCGAGAATCGTATTTTCGACCTCAGTCAGGCGTCCGACGCTCATCCGCTCAAGCGCACGGACATCGTCAATAACGTGTTCGTGTATGAGCAGGCGTACGGAAGCGACATCAATAACCGCAAGTTCGCGAAGATGTACGTCGACCCGCAGCGGGACAACGATCAGAGCGCCTATGCGCAGGCAGCCATCAAGATCGTGCAGATCCCGACCGACCAGTATAGTTTCCCCAACGATACGATAAATGGCCGTCACTACCTTGTGTTCAACACCCGCCGCAGCGACATCTCCATCGGCGTGTTCATGGAGATTATCCGGGACAGCATCAACCCATCCACCGGGAAGAAGGTGTACGACACGGTCGGCAACATCACGGATTTCGGCGATACGCTGCTGCTGAAGATGCTTCGGCCGGTCAACGGCTACACGCCGCGCCACCCCTGCTGGCCGCTCATGTGGCGAAACATCTACGATGTCCCCAAGGGCGTGAGCATCGAAGATCTCAATATCAAGATATTCAAGGGCGCCGCCGGAACGGAAGACGCTACTTACAATCTCGAGTACGACGAGGAAAACGGT
>PQAP01000237.1 GCA_003105265.1 candidate division GN15 bacterium
TTTGCCCTGCAGCGCCTACTATTTGTGTGTCTCGTTGTAGACCCTGATTCGATTGGCGGCCCGCTCCAACGCCGATTGGGTTGCCGGCAGATCTATCGAGGTTTCGCCTTTTTCCGCCGAAATAAGCTGCGCCCGGCTTCGCTCGTAGGCCGCCCGCGCTCGGGCGATGTCGATGTCGGCAGCATCTTCGGCTGCGTCGGCCAATATAGTCGCACGGTTGGCGGAGACCTCCAGAAACCCGTTGGTTACCGCCATAACGTGAATGACGTTCTGATCGTCGCGATACTCGATCTTGCCCGGCTTGAGTGTCGTGATCAATGGCGCGTGGTGCGACAGCACTCCCAGATAGCCGTCCGCTCCGGGCGCGGTAAGGGAGGCCACGTCCGCATCAATGCAGACCTTTTCCGGTGTCACAATCGATAATCGAAACATATGCGCTTACCGCTTTGACTTCTCGTAGTTCTCCAGGACCTCATCCAGCCCGCCGACCATGAAGAACAACTGCTCGGGAATATGATCGAGTCGCCCGGAAATCAGTTCGTCGAATCCCTTGATCGTGTCGGCCACCTTGACATATTTGCCGGGCTTGTTGGTGAACGCCTCGGCCACGAACATCGGCTGCGACAGGAACCGCTGAATCTTGCGGGCGCGCTGGACCGTGAGCTTGTCGTCTTCGGACAGCTCATCGATACCGAGAATCGCGATAATATCCTGAAGATCTTTGTACCGCTGAAGAATCTGCTGCACACCGCGGGCGACCCGATAGTGATCGGCGCCGACAACGAGCGGGTCCAGAATGCGCGAGGTCGAATCGAGCGGGTCAACCGCCGGATACAAGCCGAGCTCTGCAATCTGGCGCGAAAGCACGGTAGTGGCGTCGAGGTGGGAGAACGCCGTGGCAGGAGCCGGATCGGTCAGGTCGTCGGCCGGAACGTAAATCGCCTGCACCGACGTGATTGAACCGGATTTGGTCGAGGTGATTCTCTCCTGAAGGCCGCCCATCTCAGTACCGAGGGTCGGCTGGTAACCTACGGCCGACGGCATACGTCCGAGCAGCGCGGAGACTTCCGAGCCCGCCTGTACGAAGCGGAAGATGTTGTCAATGAACAGGAGCACNTCCTGGTTTTCTTCATCGCGGAAATACTCCGCCATTGTCAGACCCGAGAGACCTACCCGCAGGCGCGCNCCCGGCGGCTCGTTCATCTGNCCGAACACGAGGGCGGTCTTCTCGATAACGCCCGAATGCGTCATCTCGAGCCAGAGGTCGTTCCCCTCGCGAGTCCGCTCGCCCACGCCACAGAAAACGGAATACCCNCCGTGCTCGGTGGCAATATTGTGAATCAATTCCTGAATGACGACCGTCTTCCCTACGCCGGCGCCGCCGAAGAGACCGACTTTGCCGCCCTTGGAATACGGTTCCAGCAGGTCGATGACCTTGATGCCGGTCTCGAACATCTCGACTTTGGTGACCTGGTCTTCGAACGCCGGGGCGGCGCGATGTATCGGCAGACGCTTGACGTTGGCCGGGAGCGCGCCTTTGGTGTCGAGCGGCTCGCCCAGCAGATTAAAAATTCGCCCGAGCGAACTCTCGCCCACCGGCACCGATATCGGTGAGCCGGTATCGACCGCCTTCATGCCGCGCACCACGCCGTCGGTGGAGGCGAGCGCCACACAGCGGACGATATTGTCACCGGTGTGGATCGCCACCTCGACCGTCAGATTGATATTGCGTGACTGATCGACGATTTTTATTGCGTTCAGGATGTTCGGCAGGGAATCGGACGGGAACTCGCAATCCACCGTCGGCCCTATCACCTGAACCACTTTGCCGATATTCTCAGCCATTTACCTGCTCCATATATAGCAATTCATACTTCCACATCATTGTCGAAACCACAGGGGTTTCGACCTACGAATTAGCCCTTCAGGGCCTCGGCGCCGGAGACCACTTCGAGGATCTCCTTCGTGATCTGCGCCTGCCGCGCCTTGTTATAATCCAGCGTCAGCGTGTCAATCATCTCGCCCGCGTTCTTGGTGGCACCGCCCATGGCGATCATCCGGCTGCCGTGCTCGCTAGCGAACGATTCCACCATCGCTGTCACCAGTTTGGTCGTAGCATAGCCGGGCATCAACGACGAATAAATCTCCTCGGGCGTCGGCTCAAAAATGTACTCGCCGACCTGCTCCCCTTCTTTCAGGGCCGGTTTCGCAATCGGCAGATACGGTTCGCCGACCACGTGATATCGTACCATTGAAAGAAACCGAGTGTACACAAGCGTAATCTGGTCAGTCTGACCGGTGACGAAACGGGACGTCAACAGCGTCATGATCTCACGCGTGCGATCGTAATTCGGCACGCCGCCCCAATCGCCGAAAAATTTCACGATCGGCCACCGCCGGCGTTTGTAATAGTCGTTGCCGCGTTTGCCGATGGTGACGAGTTCGACTTCACAATCCTTCTGCTCAGCCAGCCACTGCTCGGCCTTGCGCAGCACGTTGGTATTGAAAGAGCCGCACAGCCCACGGTCGGAGGTGATGACCACCAGTGTTTTGCGCTTGATCGGACGATCTTCAAAATACGGGTGGATGATTTCGCCGGTCGCGGCCGAAGCCAGATGGCTCAGCATCTCGTCCATCTTTTTGGCGTACGGCTTCGCCTGTTCGACGCGCTGGGTCGCTTTGCGCAACTTGGCCGCTGCCACCATCTCCATCGCCTTAGTGATGCGGCGGGTCGAGACGACCGTCCGAATCCGTTTCTTTACCGCGCGAAGTGTTGCCACTGCCTACGTCCTGCTACGCCTTAAACTGCGCCTTGAATTTGGCGGTCGCGTCCTTCAGTTTCGCTTCGGTGGCGTCGGAGATGATTTTCTCCTTCACCAGCGTCTGCTCGATATCCGGGTAGTTCTTGTCGCAGAAGGCGTGGAACTCCTTTTCGAACTTGCCGATCGCCGATTTCGGTACGTCGTCCAGCAGTCCTCGGGTGCCGACCCAGATGATCATCACCTGACGCGCCACCGGCATCGGGACATACTGCAACTGCTTGAGCAACTCCACCATTTTCTCGCCGCGATTGAGCTGCTTGCGAGTGGCTTCGTCCAGATCCGAACCGAACTGCGTGAACGCCGCCAGTTCGCGATACTGCGCCAGGTCGAGCTTCAGCGATCCCGCCACCTGCTTCATCATCTTGGTCTGAGCGTTGCCGCCCACACGCGAGACGGAGATACCGACGTTAATCGCCGGCCGAACACCCGAGTAGAACAGCTCTGACTCAAGGAATATCTGGCCGTCGGTGATCGAAATCACGTTGGTTGGAATATATGCCGACACGTCACCGGCCTGCGTCTCGATAATCGGGAGTGCAGTAAGTGAGCCGCCGCCTTTTTCATCGGAGAGCTTCGCCGCGCG